>JBHHVC010000022.1:0-21665 GCA_046754125.1 Candidatus Zixiibacteriota bacterium | reverse complement strand
GTCATTCGGGTTCGGTTTTCGGGTGTCGTTGGGCTACATCGTAGTGCTTCGCTTCGACTTTACTCGTACGACAGATTTCGAAACAGTCAGCCCCAACACCGATTTCGATTTCTTCTTCGGGTGGAACTTCTGATGCTGCGTTGTGCTATCCGCGTGACCCTGGTGGTTACTATTGCGATTGTCGGTTGCGCACGACCATATCGGATGAACGGCGACGAACTTTCTGAGGCGACCCAATGGCCATTCCATCGGGGGGATCGAGCGGCCACCGGCGCTCTCAGCGATGGCAGCTTCAGCGGCAAGTTGGACGTCTTGTGGGAAAAGCGAATTGGCGATAAGCCTGCCGGGCCGCTTACACTGAATAATGACAGGTTGATTTTTCCCGGCACAAAACGGAAGATAAAGTTCTTCGACGCCAGTAACGGCCGGCAACTTGGGAAGTGGAAAGTCAAGGCTGACTGTCAGACCGGCGTGGCTATTTCCGACAGCCTTGCCGTCTACAGCACCAGCCCACCAAGAAATCGACTGCGGTGCCAGAACCTGCTGTCCGGCAAGACGATCTGGAGTGCTCTGCTCAAGGATGCAGCCTCCGGGTCGATACTATTGACAGACCGGCTGATTATAGGTTCGGCCGATGGAGAACTGCTGGCTTTCGGTCTGAGTTCAGGTGAAACCCTCTGGAAGCATGACGCCGATGCTCATCTGGTGGCACCTGTCAGCTATGCGGATGGAGTTATATACCAGCCCGCTGATAATGGTGCGGTAATTGCGGTCTCGGCCGACAGCGGGCAGGAGTTGTTCGTGGCCAGGGCGATGGCGCCGCTTGTGAGCGCTGCCGCGGTCTCCTCGGGACGGATCTACTGTGTTGACGTGAAAGGCATGGTGTACTCGTTTAGTTCGCTGGACGGGCAGGAATTATGGCGTAAGCAGTTATCCGGTCCCGGGTGGGCAGCGCCGGCCGTGTCGAATGGTCGCCTGTTTGTCGTTCATCGCGGCGGGGAATTGCTGGCCCTCGACACGGCAACCGGATCGGTCTTGTGGCGGTTTGCAACTGTCGAAGTGGTCCGGGCAGCCGCAACTGTTGCCGGCAGGTTTGTTCTGGTTGCAACCATGGGTGGGAAAGTATTTTCCCTGGATGCAGCCACCGGGACGCTGATCGAGCGGCGCCAGTTGCAAGGCGGAATCGCCCGTTCGCCCGTCACAGACGGGAACCGGGTTTACGTCGCAACTGATGGTGGGATGATAGTTTGTTATGGGGAGCACGATGAAAACTATAGCCAAGCCGATTAACGAATCGACAATTCAAACATGTCTTAACGATCTGGCCCACACGCTGGTGCAGGAGTTGGCAGTTGCATGGAAGAAAACGTCGATCTACGGTCCGAGCCATCCACTGGCCAGCCGTGCACTGGGGAGGCCGTTTCTTACTCTTGACAAGCTATTTCGCATAAAGAGGTTTGTGAATATCAACGTCCAGCAGGGGCAGCTTTTCGTATTGAATATCCGCCTGCGCGAATCGATGTTCAATCGTCAAGTGATCCAGTACATGCAGGTATCTGACGTCCACTCGCTGCTTTTCGAACAGCATATGAGCATCGCTGATTTCACCAAGTTCGTTGAAGGATTTGTGATCAGAAGCATGCACACCGGTTCGGACAATCCGTTGGCGGCACACTTGCGCAGGCAAAAAATCAATACTATCGAAGCAAATTCAGAAACATCTTTGAGACAATTCGAAACCCATCCCCAGTATCGCGGAGATATCGACGGGGATTTCTCAGTACGTCGTTTTGGTCTCGAACAGATGCCCACCGACCCAACTGAACTGGCATCCTTCTTTAGTGATCCCGATGTCGCCTGGGAAACGTATGCAGCAGATTTTTCAAAGGAGGTCTTCGCCTATCTTCTTCCTGAAAAGATAGCCATGCTCTCGCCGTCGGCTTTGGTGGCAGCACTGAAGAAGCTGTCGGAGCGTATGGAATCAGGAGACGAAAGCGCCGCAGCCGCGCAGGCTTCGTTTGCCCAATTGGCCAGGCTGATAGATTCTCATCCCGATCACGCCGCGATTGTACAGTCACTGGATGACTTGCATATTGGCGATAGCACTGCCTCGGACTTTCCCTCCTTGCTGACGATCCGGCCGGAGGCCGGATACAAATCCATTGAAGGTATTATGCGTGACCTGTTTGAGACTCCTGACGGGTCCTATGACTCGTCCGCTTTTACAGAGGTATTCGGAAGAGTACTGAAAACGGCGCAGGCCGAAAAGGCGCAGGCTGTCATTATCCAACTTCTTGAGCACCTTGCATCGACTGAGACCGATCGTCGTATGACAGCCCTGACCCTTCTGCTACATGCAATCGATCTTCTCGACATGGACAGCGATCAACATGTATTGAAGTTCACAATCAATCAGGCAATTGCGGTGGTGGGGGAGCGCCGGGAGTCGTTTGAATACTCGGAGATTCTCTGGCGTCTTGCCGAAAAGAGCCTCGCTCATTCACGCTTTGACCTTGTCGCAACTATCACCGGCGGTCTGGTCAAACGTCGTGAAATGCGAGGCGATGTGCGCATCTACAATTCGGTTGCGGTAAAAAAGGTTTTTGATTCGATCGATCGACCGCAAGTAATTGAATCGCTTGTCAAAGAGATGGTGCAAGCGGGGCAGAAGTATAGTCGTGACATACGGAATGTTCTCATTGACGTTGGTTCGGAAGAGGTTGCATTGGCCCTCTCGACCGTCATAGCACACCCTTCCCGTTCTGTGCGCCAGCAGACACTCAAAATACTTAGCGAGCTTGGCCGACCGGCCTGCACCGTCTTCTCAAGCATTCTAATGGACGATGCTATGTTCGATCGCGAGGAGGGACGCCACGAGCTGCCGGATTCACAGTGGTTTGTCCTGCGAAACTCGATTTTTGTGCTGGGATCGCTAGGCGACCAAGAGGGGATAGCTGCTTTGCGTCTGAGGCTGTCGGACAGCGATGTACGCATTCGCCGTGAAGTTGTCTGCGCCCTCGAAAAAATCAAAGGTGAGGACGCCTGTGATCTTCTCCTGATGATGGCCGGCGATCCGGTTCCCGAAATTGGGGAAAAAGCACTAATCGCGGCCGGCCTGATCGGCCACGCAGATATGGCCCCCGCATTCATAGATGTGGCAACCAACATTCCGGGACAGGCTGGCCACGCCATGACCGCGTTGGGGAAAATAGGCGGCGAGCAGGCTATCGACTTTCTGGCTCGCGTTCTAAAAGACGACGATCTGCTTGGCAGTATGGCCTCGTCAGGCTTGTCAAGGGACAGTCTTAGGATGTCTGCTGTAAGAGCGCTCGGGGCGATTGGAACAGAGGATGCTGTGGCCAGAGTCGGCGAGTTTGACCAGGCAACCTCAGCAACCCGTAAGATATTCTTCAAGGGTTCACCGCTCACCAAAGCAGTAAGCGACATCATAGATAGAAGAAAGTAGTCTCACTGCCAATCTGGCATTGTCAGACAGAAATGGCAGTTGTGTGCCGCCAGAATGGCATGAGGTATATGTCGTAATGGCAGCGCGGGTCTTACGCGCTCTTTCGTCTAATTGTGAACATGTTGTTATCCCATCGGTTACGCCAGTTGGCACGATCCTTGTTATACATCCAATTGAATAGCATAAGAACGGTGCCTGTAAAACACTAATGGAGGTGAGACATGACACACATGCTGTGTAAGACCAATCGATGGGACCAGGATTTTGATCGCTGGGTCAACCAACTGTTCAATGGGTCTGCCAGATTCTCGGGAAACACCGGGGAGGATTATCAGCCTCGGGCAAATGTTGTTGATCTCGGCGACAAAGTCGAAATTACTTTCGAGTTGCCGGGTATGGAAAAAGGAGACATTAAGGTTCTCGTAAGGGATGATATCCTGACCGTGTCTGGCGAGCGGAAGATCAACGAACATGTCAAGAAAGACGGGTTTGTTCGCTCCGAGATTCGTTCAGGGGCTTTCAGTCGATCCTTTACGCTGGGCGATGCAATCGACACACAGACGGTCGCGGCCGACTATCAAAACGGTCTCCTGACAGTCACGATGCCAAAGAAGGCCGAAGCGAAACCTAAAGAAATCGAGGTCAAAGTGAAGTGACGGCTGCAATCCAGGTCGAGTGAGCATGGATGCTGGGTTCGGGCCGGTCGATTTCGACCGGCCTTGCTTGTGAACAACGGTCAACGCACCCCAATATCAATTGTTCGGGTTGACATAATTGATGGCGCCGTTACTTTGCGCGGAAACAATGTACTTGTATTTCTAAGCAGTAAAGTCATAACATAAGAATGATGAGTAGGAACTACTACGACATATTGGGTGTGGATGAATCGGCATCAACGGATGACATCAAGAAAGCGTTTCGTACTCTGGCCAAGAAGCACCACCCGGATCGAAATAAGGGAGATGCGCAAGCAGAGGTGAGGTTCAAGGAGTTGTCCGAGGCATATGACACGCTTGCCGACGAACAAAAGAAATCGCAGTACGATATGATGCGCAAATACGGGGCACAGGGCGGTTTTGGTGGGGCGAGAGGTGTCGATCCGGGCTCATTTGGCAACGCTGATTTCTCACAGTTTTTTGGGCGCGGTGGCCCTCACGGTGGTAGCTTTACCTTTCACGCCGGGGGATCGGGCGGCGTTGACAATTTGGACGATATCATAAGTTCATTATTTGGTGGCCGAGATCCCTTTGCCGAGGTTCGTCGTCCCGGTATACAGAAAGGCTCCGATATTCATGCAACGATTCGGATCAGTTTTATGGATGCGATTAACGGCTGTGCAAAGACAATATCGGGCAAGCAAACCAGCAGGAAGATCAGAGTGAGGATTCCCAGGGGAATCTGCGATGGCGGCCAGATACGACTGACTGGACAGGGGCAGCCGGGGCTATATGGCGGAAGAAACGGTGACTTAATCATAAAGGTACAAGTGATGCCCGATAAACTGTTTGAACGCAAGGGAAATGATGTCTACACGAAAGTGAAAGTGTCGTTCAAGGATGCAATACTCGGCGCCAAGGTCATGGTTGATACACTATCGAAGAAAGTGTCGTTGACAGTGCCTCCGGGAACACAACCGGGGGCGAAGATGCGCCTTAAGGGGCAGGGGCTGTCCATCGGAAATACACAGGGTGATCAGTATGTAACTATAGAAATCGAGATTCCGCGCTCGATAACGCAGCAGCAACGTAAACTGCTTGAGAAGTGGAATGAGTAGGCGCAGGCGTGGATGCTTGGCGCAAGCGCCTCGCGCTGTGCCAGCAGGCCAAGTGAAAGGAAGCTTATAATGATGAATATGAATAGATTTACGCAGAGATCCATCGACGCGATAAACTATGCGCAACAGATGGCGCAGGCGGAGAACCATCCACAGCTTATTCCAGAACACCTTTTGTATGCCCTCCTGAAGCAGGATGAAGGATTGGTGCCGCAGATTGTCAAGAAGTTAGGTGCCATTGTCGATTCTCTATTGCTCGACTTACAAAGCGTGCTCGACACGCAGCCGAAGCAACAAGGGGGGCAGATATATGCGTCGAATGAATTCTCACAGGCATTGACAAAAGCGGAAGCGGAACTAAAAGCATTCAAAGACGAGTACGTATCTGTTGAGCATCTATTGCTAGGGCTGCTCAATGTGAAGAGCAAAGCGAAAGACATACTCAAGACTAACGGGATTACACGCGACGAGGTTCTCAAAGCGCTTGCTTCAATTCGCGGCTCTGCCCGAGTAACAGATGATGACCCCGAATCGAAGTACCAGGTGCTTGAACGGTACTCACGCGATCTGACAAAGATGGCCCGTGAGGGGAAACTCGACCCGGTGATTGGACGTGATGACGACATTCGTCGTGTTATCAAAATCCTGTCACGGCGGACGAAGAATAATCCGGTCCTGATAGGCGAACCGGGGACGGGTAAGACAGCAGCGGTAGAAGGACTCGCTCAGAAGATAGCTGCCGGTGAAGTGCCGGAGAGCCTAAAGGACAGGCAACTTGTCGCGCTCGATATCGGTGCGCTGATTGCTGGATCAAAGTTCCGGGGTGAGTTTGAAGAACGCCTCAAGGCAATCCTCAAGGAAGTAGAGGCTGCCGAGGGACGGATAGTCTTGTTCATAGATGAAATGCACACCATTGTCGGGGCAGGCGCTGTTGGCGGATCGCTTGATGCCTCCAATATGCTCAAGCCGGCCCTGGCCCGTGGGGAGATACGATTTGTCGGCGCTACCACGCTCGATGAATACCGCAAGCACATCGAAAAAGATGCTGCCCTCGAGCGTCGCTTCGCGCCGGTTCTGATCAAGCCGCCTACTGTCGACGAAACTGTGTCTATCCTACGCGGCCTGCGCGATCGATATGAAACATTTCATGGCGTCAAGATAACCGATGGGGCCATTGTTGCAGCAGCCAGACTGTCCGACCGATTCATTGCCGATCGTTTCCTGCCGGACAAGGCGATCGACCTGATCGATGAAGCCGCCGCAGAGTTACGTATGTCCATCGATTCGATGCCCGAAGAACTCGATTCGATCGAGAAGCGAATTCGGCAGCTTGAGATTGAAAAGGAGGGAGTCAGGCGCGAAAAGGACGCCAGCGACCGCCTCAGACCGATTGAGGAGGAATTGTCAAACCTCTATGTGCGTCGCGACGACCTGTCTGAGCAGTGGAAGAAAGAAAAGAGCACTGTTGATGCAATTCGTGCAATCAAGGTGGAGCTTGAGGAATTCAGGCACTTGGCGGCCGAGGCGGAGCGAAAGGCAGACTTCGAATTGGCGGCTCGTCTGAAATACGGTGACATAGCTGATGCCGAGAAAAAACTCCAGCTGTTGTCGCACTCTCTCACTGTTATTCAAGAGAAGCGTCAACTCCTGAAAGAGGCGGTCGGCTCGGATGAGATTGCAGATGTGGTTTCAAGGTGGACCGGCATTCCGATTACTCGGTTGAGTGAGTCCGAATCGGAAAAGCTGCTGCATTTGGAGGATCAACTGCATTGCCGAGTAATCGGGCAGGACGAAGCCGTCAGCGCCGTAGCCGATGCAATACGGCAATCGAGAGCAGGCCTGTCAGATCCAAATCGGCCACTCGGGTCGTTCATTTTCCTGGGACCTACCGGAGTGGGCAAGACCGAATTGGCAAGAGCGTTGGCCGAACAGCTGTATGGTACGGACGATGCGATGATTCGGATCGATATGTCTGAATACATGGAGAAGCACTCGGTCTCTCGTTTGGTTGGGGCGCCGCCCGGCTATGTCGGGTACGACGAAGGCGGACAGCTAACGGAAGCGGTGCGCCGCCGACCGTACGCTGTTGTACTAATGGACGAGATTGAGAAGGCGCATCCAGATGTATTCAACATCCTGTTGCAACTTCTCGATGATGGACGTCTAACCGACAATCAGGGTCGCCAGGTGTCGTTCAAGAACTGCATTGTCATTATGACATCAAATATAGCTTCAGACCTGATCACGAGGGAATCTGAGGCAGTAGGTGAATTCAATCGGGATGTTGTTCTTGAAAGCATTCGCAGAAACGTGATGGCCGAACTCAGGCAAACAATGCGGCCGGAGTTTCTGAATCGAATAGACGAAACAATTCTGTTTTCGTCCTTGAGCAGTGCCGAGATCGGCAAGATCGTGCAGCTACAGATCGAGCGTTTGGAGGCACTACTCGGCGATGAGGGAGTCACGCTCAAGGTTAGCGATCAGGCTATTGCTCATATTGCCGAGACCAGCTTCGATGTCACTTTTGGCGCTCGTCCCATTAAGCGGTTTGTCAGGAAAGAGCTGAGCCAGCGAATAGCGAAACTTCTCCTGTCGGGCGAACTACAATCCGGGGATTTGTGCAACGTCGATGTATCCGGGGGAAGTTTGGTGTTGTCTGCGTCGGGTGTAGCGGCCGAGACCAGCCACAATCCGGATGCAGCAAATGCTGCACAAGTAGCTAAGGTTAGCTAGAGTAAATCCGGGACACTAGGCAACTATCCCTCGTCACTCAACCGGTAGTGCAATCATGCGGTCAATTTCGTCGGGGATTTGATCCGCAGGGAGCTTTCGCACTTTTATGCGCACACGTCCATCAGGCGCTGGGTCTTTGTCGACAACGTAATGATGATCGGCGAGGCGGGCGATCTGGTGAAGATGTGTGATTACCAGTACCTGGTTTTTGTGGGACAGTTGCTTCAGAGATTCGGCAACCGCACTGGCCGTCTGGCCGCCAATCCCGGCATCGACTTCGTCGAAAACCAGCAGCATGCCAGTGGCCCGCGATGATTCCATTTCAGCCCCTTTCAAGGCAAGGAGGACTCGCGAAATCTCCCCTCCCGAGGCCGCTCTGGCCAGAGGCCTAAGCGGCTCGCCCGGATTGGCGGTGAATAGAATGCGAGCACATTCGAGACCGTGCTCATACGGTGTCACGGTTCGGTCGCCTAGGGGAACACCGTTGACATCATCCTCATAAAGGAACTCAAAGCGGAAGTCATTTTCGTTTATTGCGAGTTGCCGAAGTTTATGTCGAACAAGCTTGCGTAGTCGGTCGCCCGCACTGTGTCGTTGTTCGCTCAGGTCAGTTGCATGTCGCAAGTATTCGCTGCCAAGCAGGTCTGTCTCGTCCTGCAATTGGCCAATCAACTCTTCAGTGTCGGGACGCTCGGACAGACGATTTTGTATTGACTGCAATGACTTCAGAACGGACTCCTCAGAGCCACCATACTTCTTCTTGAGCCGGTATATCTCATCGAGGCGGAGGTTAATCTCCTCCACTCGCTGCGGGTTATCCTCAATTGAGGCGCCGTACTGTTCTATGAAGCGTTGAATATCTTCAAGCCGATACCGAATGTCGCTTACTTCCTCCAATCGATCACATAGTGACGGGTCAGAATTGGCCATCGCGTCTAACTCTGTGCACAACTGGCCAAGTTGTGACAGCAGGCCGGATTGGTCGTTTTCGAGAAGTTCCCCGATGACCGTTGCTGAGGTCATTAGTGCGCGGGCCGCGTTGAGCCGCCTCAACTCTTGTGTAACTTCCTCCTCCTCGCCCGGCCGGATATTGGCTCGTTCGATTTCCTGTCGCTGGAAGGACAGCAGTTCTCGTTCCTGAACAAGCTGGTCCCGTTTTGCTAAGGTACGGGCGAGTGCTGTCTTCACTTGCTGCCAGCGCTGGTAATCGAGTGCAACCTGTTGTCGAAGGCTTGTGAGAGAGCCGAACGAATCGAGGAAATCAAGATGGTATTCTTCTTGCAGCAATCGCTGACCTGCATGTTGTGACAGAATCTCGCAAAGCTCTCCCGATGCCGAGCGCCACACAGTCAAAGACGTCTTTTCTCCATTAATGGTCAGAAGCGATGTTCCGTCGGCGCCAAGCCGCCGTTCGGTACGTAATTGCCCATTGCTGATAGGATTCACAAGAGTTGCAGGCCATCTTCCTGTGACGGCGGAAGTCTGAAAAACAGCTGACACTTTGGAGGAGCGAGTGCCATGGCGAACCAGTTGTCGATCGGTCCTCCCGCCGAGCGCAAGGGAGAGGGCGCTTACAATGACCGACTTGCCAGCGCCAGTCTCACCGGTCAGGACCGACAGCCCCGGTTCGAAAGTAAGATTGACATGCTCCACAAGGGCCAGGTTCTCGATAGTCAGTGATAGAAGCACGTTACAAATACTCTTTGATCTGCTCGGACAGTTCGCTGGCACGCTCGTGATCTTCGACAGCTTCGGCATCGGCCATTTCTTTTTTGAGCCGCCCAATGATGCGCTTCCTCTTCTCAGAGATCATGTCTTTTGTCAGTTTGAGTGTCTCGCTGTCGATCTGCTCTGTTTGCCATTCGTGCGAGGCTATCTCAGAGATCAGTGAGGAAAATTCAGCGTCGCGCACGTCGTCTAACACTCGCTGCGCATCAATCGAGCCGTGCTTTTGGTATTGGACGATCAGGGCGGCATAAAGACGGGCCAGCTCTGGCGAGGAAAAATCCTCGGGAGCGATTTGTTCAAACAAGTTATCCATCGATCCCGGGTTGTGAAACAGCAGAGACAGCAGTTCAGTCTCATAAGGGTCGCGGGTTGGCCGTTGTTTTTCTTCACGTTTTGGCACCGAGTCCTTTGGAACAACGCCTTGCAACAACTCGACTGAGACACCAAGAGCCTCGGCAGCCTCACTGACAAAAAGACTGCGCCGAGTCGAGTCGCTGATCTTGCCGGCCAGTTGCGCAAATTCCTTGGCCAGCCGCTCCTTTTCGATGATTCCGCTGGCAGCAACGTCGATTTCCTGAAGGCGGTAGGGGATAAAGCCCAGAGCAGTTTCGCGCAGCTTTTCAATTCCATCCCGTCCAATAGTATGAGCCAGCGAGTCAGGGTCCTCCCCGGCAGGAGAACAGATTACTTTCACTTCCAGGCCCGCATCATAAAGAAAACCAACCGAGCGCATCGCGGCGTTTCTACCAGCTGAGTCGGCATCAAAGAACAGATAGACATTGTCAGCAAAGCGAGCAAGTAGTCGTGCCTGTTGGTGCGTAAATGCTGTACCCGACGAGGCCACAACATTGCGGACCTGGCATTGCCATAACGAAATTACGTCGAAATAGCCTTCAACCACGAATACAGCTTTTGCGGTGCGGATGTCATCACGAGCGGATTGGAGGCCATACAGGACGTTGCCCTTGGTGTAAACAGGAGTTTCGGGGGAATTGACATATTTGGCAGGCTCACCCTTGCGCAGTGTGCGACCGCCAAAGGCAATCGGTTGCGAACTGAGATTGAATACCGGGAACATCAGTCGCTGACGAAACCGATCAAAGTACTTACCTTGTTTTTCAGAATAGGAAACCAGTCCGGCAGATGCGAGAATATCAGGCCCAATGTCCTTAGATGCAGCATATTTTAGGAGACCATCCCACTCTTCACCGGCAAGCCCCAACTGAAAATACTCAATAGCCTCAGTGTTAATGCGTCGCTTGTCTTGTAAATAATCGGCATAAACTGATCGGTAACGGGAGAGCCGCAGCGTTTTCTGAAAGTAGGTGAGAGCAACTTCATTGGCGTAGCCGAGCTTCTCAAGCAGTTCCCGACGCCCATCCGAAACTCGGTGTTCCTCAATACGTATGTTGGCGCGCTTAGCAAGATGTCTCACCGCTTCGACAAACGGCATTCTTTCATGCTCCATCAGAAAGGTATAGACATTACCGCCCTTGCCGCAGCCAAAGCAGTAAAATATCTGTTTGTCCTCGGAAACTGAAAACGACGCCGTCTTTTCGGTGTGGAAGGGGCAGAGAGCCAGATGGTTGCGGCCGCGCTTCTTGAGGCGCAGGTATTCGCCTATCACTTGCACAATGTCGTTGGCCTGCCTGACCTGGTCTATAGTCGCTTCGTCAATCATGTCAGCCCTTGAGTCTTACCACAGTAACGCCCGCACCACCTTCGTTCCAGTCACCGAGCCTGATCGAGTCTACCTCGGAGTGTTTCTTCAAATACTCCGACAGTGTTCTTCGCAGCGTGCCGGTTCCCTTACCGTGAATCACATACACCTGGCGCAGGCCGGCGATTACTGCCCGATCGAGGAACCGTTCGAGACTATCCAGTGCTTCGTCTACCGTCATGCCGCGCAGGTGGATTTCGGGCGATTCGACCTGTTGGGCAACGACCGTGACCGGGACGCGTTGATTGGGCGGCTGGCTTTCGGTCCTTTGTTGCTTTCGCAGATTGCGCAGCGGTACGGTGGTGAGCATACTGCCTACCCGAATCTTCGCCCGATCGTCACCTATCATCTGCTCGATTTCGCCGGCCTGATTCAGAGACAGGATGACTACAGAGTCGCCAACGGCGAATCGTTCGTTCCCAGCTTGTTGAGCTTGCATTTCCTCTTGACGCTGGGCCAACTCCCTTTGCTGCTGCTGAACGGCATGAAGGAACCTCTTCACAGATTCTTGCGAGGCCTGCGACGTCCGCAATTCAGCCACCAGCCGTTCGATCTCTTTTCGCGAGCGATCGATAAACTCAGCCGTGTCGGCCAGAGCTTTCTTCTTCTCGCCCTCGACATCGTTGGTCAGTTGTTTCGTCCGTTCCCGGTACATTGTTTCCAATTGAGATGCTTTTTCAAGACGCTCGGCCAGTTCAAGCTTGTCCGTTCGCAGAGTAGCCAATTCCAGCTCCAGCGTTGCGATCAACTCGGTCAGGGACCTTTCGCCGCTACCGATTATGGCTGTTGCATGTTCACATATTTCCTCAGGCATGCCAAGCCGCCCAGCGATCTCAATTGCAAATGACGCCCCCGGAATGCCCATATGAAAACGATATGTTGGGGCCAATGAGGATCGATCAAACTCCAGTGAAGCGTTCTCTATTTCCGCCTGCTCCATGGCCAGCGTCTTCAGTTGCGAATAGTGTGTGCTTACTATCAGTCGTGCCCCACGCTCGATAGCATACGTTATCACAGCTTCTGCAAGGGCCGCTCCTTCTTTCGGATCAGTACCTGCGCCGATTTCGTCGAACAGGAGCAGAGTGTGATCGTCGGCCCCGCGCAACCCCTGGATGATGTTCCCGACGTGTGATGAAAACGTTGACAAAGAGAGTTCAATCGATTGCTCGTCACCGATATCGGCATACAATTTCCTGAACGAGCCGACAACCGATTTAGGATCAGCAGGAATGTGAAGGCCGGCGCTTGCCATGACAGTCAGCAGGCCAACCGTCTTAATCATGATCGTCTTGCCACCTGTATTCGGGCCGGTGACGAGAATTGCCTGTCTGTTCTTGCCAAGAGAGACAGAGGCCGGGACAACTTTGTCTGGGCTTCCGAATTGCAGAACCAATAGCGGGTGACGGGCGTCGAGTAAGGTCAATGTTGGTTCGTCGACAATAGTAGGAGCATTGCCGCCGGTAAGTCTGGAAAAATCGGCGCAGGCATGAAGACAGTCAAGACGTCCGATAATCTGACAATTCTGAGTTAGCGCGTCGCTGCAAGTGCCGATCTCGGCCGTGAGATCACAGAGGATGCGGTGAATCTCCATCATCTCATCCTGCGACAACATCTGAACCCGATTATTCAATTCAACCGCCTCGGTCGGTTCAACATACAGGGTCGCCCCGCTCTGCGATCGATCGTGCAGTATTCCCAAATCGGATCTGTATTGTCCCGACGGCACCGGGATCACATAGCGGCCGTTCCGCTGTGTGACGACGTCGTCCTGCCAGCCAGCCTGTTTAGTGCGGTCGGAAATGTTCTTTTCGAGTCGCCTGATCAGCCGACGTTTGCCATCACCCAGCTCAGAACGGATGGTCCGTAGTTTAGGTGATGCGCTATCAAGAATCTCGCCCTGTTCATTGACAGTTCTATCAATCCGCTTGCCAAGATCGGGGAAAGTGCACAGTTGATCAAGATACTCAGCTATTTGTGGAAACTTCTCCCTTCCGTCACGATCATACCGATACAACCGATCTGATGCGTCTACCAGTTCTCTTACCCGCCGGATATCATCCGGGGCCAACACTGCTCCGTTTACCTGCGACGCTCGAAGAAGTTCGCGGCCGTCCTCAATCCGATAGAGGGGGAAATCGATTCCGAAGCAGATTATGTCTTTCATCTGGGACAGTTCTGTCAAATTGCGCCGCGCCCGCTCGAGATCACCGGTCGGGTGAATCTGTCGAACCAGTTCGAGTCCGAACGGCGTCCGGCACCGTCCGGCAATCCGGTCGACTATCTTGGGGAATTCAAGTGTCTCTAAAGTATGTCTATCCAGCAAAACGTAACCACCACGCTATAAGAGAGGCCGATCTTCTGTCGGCTTCAATATACGGTCGCGGCCGCCCGGTGAAAACCGTTTTGCGAAGTCCTAAGAGGAGCCGAAGTCAGTGTCGAAAAACTGCTCCATATGAAAAAGAACCCTGTGCACCTGTGTTCGTTGCTCGTCCAGATCGGAGCCGCCGCCCGAAGTGTGAAACAGCAGGGTTCGCTCTATCTGTTCCATGAAGTCCGGATTGCGAGGATGGACTGAAGAAGTGCCCTCGAACATGAGAGGTATAGTCTTAGCCACAGCCGGTCCGAAAAACGACGATTCAAATTCTATGTAGAATCGATCAGGCATAGGCAGCAGAAAAGCCAGAAATGTCACAAAGCCGACAGCTACCCAACCTCGAAGAAAACCGATCAGCGCGCCGCCCATTTGGTCCTTTTTTCCGCTTTTCTTGAGCGAGGCGATCTTGTAGAAGATCAGACCGAGAATCTTGAAGGCGGCGTAGGTCAGGGCCAGCAAAATGATAAATGATAAGAATGCTGAGATCAGGGGAGAGCCTCCCAACTGACCGTATACCCAAGCCGCAAAATTGTCTATATAGTTGATCGAAATGATGATGGCAGCAAAGAACACCGCAAACGCCATCAGTTCGCGAATCAGTCCCTTTTTTGATCCAACTACTACTGAAGCCAGCAGAAGTACAACTAGTATTCCATCAATCCAGTTCATCATGCGCGTCTCCCTGCTACAACATGAGTCCGTCTGACCGGAAGTAAGTATAGGAATGTTAAAATCTATTTAGCAAGGATTTCCGCGGCGAGCTTGCTTACTTGTTTGCCGTCGGCCAGGCCGGCCACTTTTGGCATGACTACTTTCATCACCATCCCCAACTGCTGCGGGGAAGATATACCGGCCTCGGCGATTGCTTCCGCAATGACTTTGCGAAGTGCATCTTCGCTGAGTTGCTCGGGCAAAAATGTCTGGATGATCTCAAGTTCACCCTGTTCTTTATTGACCAGATCGTCTCGCCCGCCTGCCTCGAATTGCTCGATAGAGTCTCGTCGCTTCTTGGCGGCACTTGATAGAACTTGAATAACCTCTTTATCTGCAAGTGGTTGCCCTTTGTCGATCGAGCGATACTTGAGGTCAGACTTCAGGCCCCGAAGAACAAGCAACCTTTTTTTGTCACCGTTTTTCAGGGCCTGTATTATTTGAGAATCTATCTGCTCAGCGAGATTCATCTTTCAGCAAATTAGCGCTTGGGGGCGAACTTGATTCTGTTGCGACGAGCTTTGCGACGAGCTGCGGCCAGTTTGCGCTTTCGTGCTTCCGATGGCTTTTCGAAGTGTTGATGCTTCTTGATATCGGAAAGAATGCCCGTTTTTTCGCAAAACTTGTTGAAGCGACGAAGTGCTCTCTCAAAAGATTCTTCGTCACGTACTCTGACTCCAGTCAAACAGTTCACCTCCTCGGTGGTCTAAGTAATTCGGCTATAATCGGCTATACGCCTGTAATTATCGGAAGGTATAGGATAATCCTCAGTTGTCAACTGAATAAATCGAGCGTGAATAAATCGAGCGCCGAGCACTCTGAATTGGAGGTAGTTGTCCGCGCTAAAGGAATTTGAGCCTCTCCCACCCCCGGTCGGACTGAAAATGGTAATGCAGGTGTTCGACCTCCTGTCCGTAGCCATTGTTGATAATAATCCTGAAGTGTTCGTTGATTTGAAGCTTGTCTGCAACAGTCCGAACCGTCTGATTGAGCATTGTAAGGACTCCATCGGGAGTTTCGTAGAAGTTCCTTGTGACCGTTTTTGGGATGAGTAGTAGATGTACCTCTGCTCTGGGCCGGATATCTTCGATTACAATGACTTCATCGGTTTCGTAAAACACTCTGGCGGGGAGTTCGCGCCTGATGATACGTTCAAATATGCTGGTCACGTTGTATTCTCCTGCTCTTGATTGAGCTCTATTTGGAGAGAGATAAGATATAAAGGGAAATTGCTCAACAGAAAAAACGCAACTGCCAACAAACAGCGCCCGGCGGTTCCATACTCGATACGGCGAGGGTGCAGTGATAGGTTAGCGGATTGCGATAAGCCACTGTTAGAACGTAACATATGAAGCAAATGTGGTTCCTTCGGAGGGATGGTGTCGCTTCCCGCCTAAAGAAAAGACCTGCTTTGATCGATATGCCAATTGAGGTAGAGGGATACCCCGGACCGGGAGGCGATTTGGTTGACGACAAGCTACGGCTCCTCATGCAGTCAATGGGGGGGGGCTCTCTTTGAAAAAGAGGGCGACCCCGCAATACTGATGAATATGCTCATGCGCGAGACTATCCGATTTCGAGACAAACTTAAACAGGAAACAGGAGTAATCCTTACTGTTGGAGATACTCGTGTTGCCCTTGAGGGGTTGGATGAACATATGCGCACGAACGAACTGCCAGACTCGCTTACTTCTGAGCAGCGATCTCTCGTACAGATATGGATCGACAAGCTGACGCTGTTCAATACCTAACCTTGCTTAAAGAGGCCTGCAGAGCCTAGCAGCGTAGAAGGCAAAGGTATAATTTCGGGTACGAAGACGGACCCGCCCAACAAAGTTGGCCTATCTATTGAGTTACTGCTTGCCTCTCCCCATCCCGCGATAGGCGAGGTGGGCCAGCAGCGCTGCGAGCAGTCCAAACATTATCAGGGCCATATATGGACCATAGTCGCCGGTAAGAGAGTTCCACATTCCGCTGTATCGATCGTGGTAGCCGCTGCCGGGGTTGCCGTACCAGGGCCACAAGCCGATCAGAAAGGCCACAACAACACCTATGAGAGCATCGCCCGCCACTAAACCGGACGAGAAGAGAATCCCTCGTTCCTGACGAGCTTTGTGTGCGCCGCTATCAGATGAGAGCTTGCGAATCACTAATGCGATCAGGCCGCCCAGCATGAGTGGCGTCGACAGCGAAAGTGGCAAATACAATCCAATTGCGAAGGGGAGAGACGATATTCCCAGTAACTCAACAGCCAGAGCAATCATTCCACCGACCATTATTGGCGCCCAGGGTAGGTTGGCGTTCATTACGCCCTGCACGACGGTCGCCATCACATTGGCCTGTGGCGCAAGCAGTGGCTGGCGGCCGCTACCGTTGTCTACAAATCCAAAGGCATCGTTGAGGAAGTAGATAGTAAATCCCATAGCTAGGGCCGGAAAGAGCAGGCCAATAAACTCGGTCAACTGCTGCTTGATGGGTGATGCGCCAAGCAGGTATCCCGTTTTCAGGTCCTGCGCAATATCGCCAGACATGCAGACAGCAATACAAACGATGGTCCCGACAGACATGGCCGTCACCATACCGGTTACTTCGGACACGCCGAAATAGAGTAGGATCATGCATGTCACGAGCAAGGTTGCAATGGTCATACCGGATACCGGCGACGAAGATGACCCAACTACACCTACGATGCGAGCGGCTACTACTACAAAGAAAAACCCGAACAGCACGGCCAGGGCAGCGCCGAGCAGATGTAATTCTGTCCCCGGCAGTAGCCAGATGGCTATGACAATAGCAGAAACGCCCAAAAGTACCCACTTCATGGGGACATCCCGGTCAGTGCGCTCGACTTGCTCAGGGGACTTGCTACCAAGAAGTTGAGCGAATCCTTTGCTGAACGACGAAATGATGGTCGGAAATGACTTTATGAGCGAGACAAATCCTCCGAGGGCGACCGCTCCGACGCCCAGATATTTGATGTACGAGCCTCGCAATTGATCGGGGTCCATGTCGCCAAGAGGTATCGTACCGGGTGCAATAATTGTCCCCGGAATCTGATCCCCGATAAACGACAGCAGCGGTGCAATGCCAAGATAGCCAAGCACAGCACCGCCGAGCATCAACGCGGCAATCCTCGGTCCGATGATGTAGCCGACTCCAAGCAGCGCGGGAGTCGCATCTATGCCTATCGTTCCGCCCTTCAGGACTGTTTGAAAATGGTAATTGACTGATTCCGACCACCCTTTGAACATATTCACTGCTATTTTATATAGAGCACCTATAGCTATGCCCGAAAAAACCAGTTTGGCTTTCGATCCTCCCTCGTCGCCGGCCACAATTATCTCAGCGCAGGCGGTCCCTTCCGGGAAGGCGAGCTTGCCATGTTCACGGTGGACCAGGTATTTGCGAAGAGGAATCATAAGCAGAATACCGAGTGACCCTCCCAGCATTGAAAGCCAGAAAATCTGGAGTTTGGAAACTTCGTGAAAGTAGCCTGAGGCAACAAGATCCGTGTTAGCCGACCAGATGAAAAAGGCAGGTATGGTAAAAGTAATGCCTGCGGCCAGCGACTCGCCCGCAGATCCAATTGTCTGCACAATATTGTTTTCCAGTACAGTAGCATTAGTGAACAGCATTCGAAGAACGGCCATGGAAATCACCGCCGCCGGAATCGAGGCCGAAACCGTCATTCCAAACTTCAGGGCCAGGTAGGCGTTGGCAATGCCAAACAGGACCGAGATAAGTGCGCCAAGTATGATAGCTCTCCAAGTAACCTCGGCCATACTGCTCTGAGCGGGGACGAAAGGCTTAAACGACTGTGACGGTTCGACTGGTTGAGTCACCTGACCTCCAATGGCTTTAGAGTCACGGTTATATCTTGCCTAAGGTACGAGTGACCGCCGCCCTGTCAAGTCTATACGGACACAATTAGGGCGGCATCTCGCCCGGCATCTTAGCTTATGAGAGCTTGCCGGCGAGAGGGAGGGATGATTCGGCAATAGAGTTTCAAGTGGCGGATTGTGGCGCTTCACTGTATTCTTGGTTTGAGAGAGCAGAGATAGTCGGAGAGATAGGCATGACCCAAAGAAGAGTTCTGATAATCGAAGACGAACCAGACATTGCGGAATTGATTTCGTACAATCTCAGCCGCGAGAGTTTTCAATCTGAGACTGCATTATCTGGTGAGGTCGGACTGGCACTGGCCAGGAAGATAATGCCTGATTTGATTGTACTCGACATAATGCTTCCCGGTGTAAGCGGCCTTGATGTTTGCAGAGCCTTGAGGACCGATCCCGCTACTAAGACCATTCCAATAGTGATGCTGACGGCCAAAGACGAAGAGATTGATGTTGTCACCGGTCTGGAGGTAGGCGCTGATGATTACATTACTAAGCCGTTTAGCCCCAAAGTTCTGTTGGCGCGCATTCGCGCTTTGCTCAGACGGCGCGTTGCTTCACTCGATAATAATGTAGAAGACGTGACCACAATCGGCGATCTGTCAATCGACAGCGCGAAACATCGAGTAACTATCGGAGGACAGGCGGTCGAGCTTACAATCACCGAGTATGAGCTTTTGGGTACTCTGGTGGCAAGGCCGGGCTGGGTCTTCAGTCGGTCACAGCTAATCGACTCGCTACGAGACGGACAACACGTTATCACTGACAGGGCAATAGATGTACAAGTGGCCAATTTGCGAAAAAAGTTGGGTCAGTGCGGCCACTACGTTGAAACCGTTAGGGGAGTGGGCTATCGGTTCAGGGAGATGACGTGAAAAGGCGCAAGCTCCTTTGGAAAGTCTATCCATACTATTTCGCAGTCATAGTGGCGTCGCTCATACTGACCGCGTTTTACGCCGCTCGCGAGATGCGCCACCTGTACTTGCGCGAAGTCACTACTACGCTGGAAGTGCGGGCACACTTAATTTCCAAGCAAATCAAGCCTCTCCTGCAAAGCGAGGATTTAGCCGCTTTGCAAAAGAGTTGCGGGCAGCTTGGAGTACTTTCAGGCACTCGGATCACCGTTATCGGTACCGACGGAGTTGTGCTGGGGGACTCAGATAAGGACCCCCGATCTATGGAAAACCATGGTTCGCGGCCAGAAATAAGACAGGCTCTTGCCGGAAATGTTGGCGTTCGAACCCGCTTCAGTAATACGCTACAGAGGACAATGATGTATGTCTCCATTCCAGTCAAATCGGAGGGGCAGATTCTTGGCGTGCTACGTACATCGCTTCCCGTGTCGGAGGTCGAGCAAACTTTCGGTCCGCTGTACCAAAGTATCGCGACAGGAGGATTGATTGTATTAGCTTTTGCCATAGTTATCAGCCTCTTCATGTTTCGCAGGATTACTAACCCTCTGCGCCAACTGCAAGTTGGTACTGGCAGATTTGCTCAAGGGGACCTTAGGTCGAAGCTGCCCGTGCCGGACACTGAGGAGATTGCAGAACTGGCCGAGTCCATGAATCGCATGGCGGAACAGTTGGACGAGCGGATTCAAACGGTAGTGAGGCAGCGAAATGAACGCGATGCAATTCTCTCGAGTATGTCCGAAGGTGTTCTCGCGCTTGACGCCGGAGAGCGGATCGTGTCTCTCAACAGAGCCGCTGCCGACTATCTGGGCCTAAGCGTCAGTGAGTCAGTTGGCAGGTCAATCCATGAAGCGGCGCGGATAACGGCGTTGCATGATTTCGTTGCGCGGACAGTCAGTAGCAACGAAATGGTAGAGGCTGAAATCATATTGTCTGCAGACAACGAACGGTGTTTGCAAGCACATGGCACTGCTCTCACAGATGATTCGGGCAACCGACTTGGGGTAGTTATGGTGTTCAATGATATTACTAGACTCAAGAGGCTTGAGGCTATACGTCGAGACTTTGTGGCCAATGTTTCTCATGAGCTGAAAACACCGGTAACAGCAATAATGGGATCGGTGGAGACACTCCTAAGTAGTTCTCACTACGTAAGCGATGACGACGGACAACGGTTTCTCCTGATGATATCAAAACACTCGGATCGTCTCAAAACGCTGATAGAAGACCTGCTTTCTCTGGCGCGACTTGAAAACGAGTTCGATGGTGGCACTATTTCTAGGTGCAGAGGAAATGTGTCCTCGGTCCTAGAATCATCGATTGAGGCTTGTCAGGAAATTGCCGTTCGGAATCAGGTAAAAGTTGAATGCACCTGTGACCCCGAACTAGAAGAGGAGTTCAACTATACACAACTCGTGCAGGCCGTTACAAACCTGATTGATAACGCAATCAGGTATAGTGATATGAAAGCGACAGTGTCCGTGACCGGCGAGCTTAGTGGGAACGAACTGGTTGTTTCTGTGTGTGACAATGGTTGCGGCATTGATGCCAGGCATTTGCCGCGACTGTTCGAGCGGTTCTACCGGGTGGATGTCGGCAGGAGCAGAGAAGCGGGGGGGACAGGACTGGGGCTGGCAATTGTTAAGCATGTCGCTATCGGGCATGGGGGGCGGGTCACTGTCAACAGTACCCCCGGTAAGGGCAGCACTTTTCGCATTCATTTGCCGTCATTAGTATAGTATGATCTGCCCTTGCTGTGCCCAGCAGGCTGCATCCAATTTCATCGGAAATTCATTTGTTCTTAATACATCCTTAACATTAGGACGGCTTATTCCTTGGCGTGAGGAAAAAGTGGCTGCAAGAGAGGCAGCCAAAATGAAAACGGAAGGGAAAAATGGAAAAATGGCAAGAAAGGTAACAATCGCTGTAATGCTGTTTTGTTCAGCAGTGCTCGCAGCAAGTGCGATGGCAGCCGATACAAACGTCCATGGCAGACTCTATGCCCATTGGGGCATGGATTTTTCCGACAGTGCTAATGACGCCAACGAGTTCGCCCTCGGGCGAACGTATCTTACTGTGAAATCGAAACTGTCCGATTTCACCAGCTTGAGGATTACGACTGATCTGCGATCGGCTAAGGATACGAAAGGCAAGACCCAATATAACGTCATAATCAAATATGGCTATCTTGACTGGAAACCGTCGTTTGCAGGTGACAATCTAAAGTTCCGCTTTGGGCTTCAGCCAACCCAGTATATCGACTTTCAGAACAAGCTGTGGGGAAGACGGTATCTCTCTAAAACAGTCTCGGACAAGAACAAGTACCTGACTTCTTCCGATCTTGGATTGTCT
>JBHHVC010000021.1:0-21665 GCA_046754125.1 Candidatus Zixiibacteriota bacterium | reverse complement strand
TGGGATTTCAACAGCTTCGCCAACGTCATATTGTATCGCAATGTGGGAAGCCTCGGCTCCCCATCGCTTCAGTTGCTTGACAGCAAGCTGCTTAACCTCGATTCGATGGCCTTTACACTTCCGTACATATATGACTGGGATGGGGACGGCCTAGACGACATTTTGATCGCAGGGGCCGGTAGCGGACTCACTCTATACAAAAACACTACAGACCCGCTGCAATTCCCTGATTCGACCACCTTAATTGAGCAGGTGGACAGTATTCCGGGGTGGGATGATGGCAACCGAGTCTCGCTGGCCATTGCCGACATGGATGCCGACGGCGACGCAGACATTTTCTTTGGCGAAGAGTATGGGGGGTTGAATGTGTACGTTTTCGACGGAAACTGCTGTGTGGGGACTCGGGGCGACTTTAACGGTGATAGCGCCGACCTGGATATTGTCGATCTGACCTGTGTAGTCGACTTCCTGTTTGGTAGCGGTTGTATTCAGCCGTGCTCGCTGGAAGCTGATCCCAACGGTGATTCGTCAGTGTCCGATATTGTCGATCTGACATTCGTTGTCGACTGGTTGTTTGGCGCGGCGCCAACACTTGTGGCGTGTCCGTAGGACCAGCCCGAACTTTCTAAGCGGGCATTAGAGCGGTCGCCAAATCAGGCCGAACGAATTGGTTCCAACATCAATTGAGTCGATCTTGGCGTATGTCGGACCATCGAATATGTATACTCGGCCGGGCTGATTCTGAAAATTGACCGAGGCCGCATAGACCCTGCTCCCGTCACTGCTCATTGTGATTCCGAAACATCGGCCGACCGACAGGTGATGCTCCGCCACAGTCGCCTTGTCCGAACGCCTGACGGCAAAGACATGGTCGCTCCATTGCGTAGTGACCCACACAACGTCGTTATCCGGAGCGACCGTCATCAGTGTCGGACCATGGGGCATCCGATCCGAGTGAATGTGCTCAATATCAATGGAGTCGACTATAGTCTGAGTTGTAATGTCCAGAACCCTGATCTGGTCCGCCTTTATGCAGGCAATATAGGCCAGTGAATCGCGGTGATCAATTGCAACACCAAACGGTCCGTAGACCGCCTGCCCTGCCGGACGTTGCTCCGCGGGATCGATCGGCACTACTATAACGGTGTCGCTTGGCGGGTAGACCAAAGTAATATCGTCGGTGTCGCGGCTGCATACCACGATGACCTTCCCGTCAGAAGTAACTTTCATATCGTGCGAGGTGGCGCCGGACCTGATCGACGACGTTACAAACGACATGTCATCGAGGTTGTACTTATGTACGTTGCCGGTCACCAATGGAGAGAGTGTGAAGTCACAAACATATCCGAACATGTTGTTCGAGCTGTCGTTGACTATTGCGATTGCCGAGGGGATAACCTGGCCGGTCATTGTTACAGTGCTTATGAACGTGTTGTTGGTAGCGTCAAACTTGGCAATTTTACCGGGACCTTCCAGAGTTGTTACAAAGAAAAAGCGGCCGTCAGGCGAGAAGTCGATGTAGTGCGGATTGCTTATCATGGCGTCAATGGAATCGGTTCGCTCCAACGTCTCGGTGTCAAACACGTAAATAGTGCCTTCTGTCTGGTTGAGCACGTACAAGCGCCCTTTGGGATTCGGGCCTAAGCCG
This sequence comes from Candidatus Zixiibacteriota bacterium, assembly GCA_046754125.1. Classification (GTDB taxonomy): domain Bacteria; phylum Zixibacteria; class MSB-5A5; order GN15; family FEB-12; genus JBHHVC01. The sequence goes on along the minus strand of JBHHVC010000021.1, from coordinate 20,017 downwards.
GTACTATCATTGGGGCTATCGTCATCAGTGCACCCAACCCACGAAAAGCAGACCATTGCTGCAAGACTGATGAGAATCCACAGTTGTCGTTTCATGGGGCTGTCTCCGTCGTGAATAGCGTGTAGCGAATACTGTATATATGACCTGCAACAATTAGCGCAGGGTCGCTGTTCCCGTCGGCATCGGCGGCGTGTCCATAGCGTGGGTGAAATTGGCCTCAGCATCTGCGGTTATACTGTGACAGAAGAGCATGAACCACTTGAAAGCGTCCGGTGAGTTGTCCGGCTCCGGCTCCAGCGTCACGAAAACCATGCCGCCGTGAACATCAAGTGGAAAGTCCCAACCCGCGGGTGCATTAGCGAGAAAGTCTTCACCCGGAAAATGATAGAATCCGTTGACGGTAGCAGTATCGAGATCGCTGATGTACAGATTGGTATCGTCAGCCATATTGGGATTGTCGAATTTGCCAGTCGATATCCAGTTCATCATCGCGTCCATATACCAGCCTTCATATCGCCATCCCTCTGGAGGAGCAGTAATTGTCATTCCGAACTCCGGCTCGCCCCATGGTTTTGATATGAACCAAACGCCGCAATTTGGATTGGTAGTATCCGGGGCAGGCGTGAAAGCAAGCCCACCGCCGTCGGACGGCGTTATGATAACATAATTGCCGCTGCGCCCTGAATAGTTGACTTTGAACCCGAGGCTGACAGCATTGCCCTCTATCATTCCCGTCAGCAGCTCGATGGCGCTGGGATTGCCGTCGGCGTCGTTTTCCGGCTCGAGAGTGACGGCAATTCGCGAAGCTGTCGAGAGATCGGCAGAAGTCTCAAAAGATGTGATTGGATTCCCCTCTAAATCGATGATATCGTCGTTGAATCGCAAATTGAACTTGCCGAGACTGGTGTAGGTCGCCTGATGAACTACCCAAGCCTCGAAATGGCCGGTGGCCAGCGAATCAAAGCCGTCGATAGACAAGACGACCTCAGACAAAACGACTTCAGGTGGGGTTTCCGGGTCGTCTGAGCAGCCGACGATGCAGGTCAGTAGTAAACAGACAACGATCAAGGATAGGGTTATGATTCTGCTATTCGTAGTCATATTTGTTGCTCCTTTGTGGAGATGTTTCGATATCTGCTGGCGGGCTCGAGGACCGACCCGCCCTACAAAACTCTCAGAATCTCCGAACCTATAACACATTTCTGCCGCCTGTTGTGCCACAATCAGCACTAATCGGGTTTAATGGACCCGTTAAATATAGAATCAATATCGTGCAGGCGACGGCTCCTGTCAACAGACTTTCGGTTTTGGCCTATTGAACTGACATCATCTGCTTCACCTAAGAGTGGCCAAAACTGCCGGATATTGGTTGACAGGATGCTTCTCACCGTTATCTTATGTAACGATAGCCGGATACAAGAAGTTTGTGTCGAATTACTTGTCCGCTGAAATCGAAATACTACATTTGTTGCTCTATTTGGAGGTGCCATGCGCTTACGTCTACTGACTGCCTGCACAGGACTGCTGTTCCTCGTCCTTTCAACCCCTTCGTCTTTTGCTGTCGATAGTGACGGCTGGTATGGCCCGAATGACCTGAAAAGCAGCGCTGATGTAACCGTTTATCGGGAAAACGACAGAGGGGTTGCCTCGCATGTCGAGGGGAGATTGATGGACAAGATCGCCCGGGGCGCCGAGATCAGTAGCGTCATTTCATTTTTTGAGCAGCATAAGGCAACCTTTCGGATGACCAATCCCGCGGAAGAGCTTCAACCATTGCGAGTCGATGTCGACAGACTTGGGAACCGTCACGTTCGGCTGTCTCAGCGGTATCATAATCTACCCGTGATCGGCAAGCAATTGATCGCCCATATCAATGAGCAGGGGACGTTGTATGCTGTTAATGGCAGCTTTGAGGCAAACTTTGCTGTCGATATTTCTCCTCGCCTTACCGAGGCCGAAGCAGTGGCAATCGCCGAAAAGGACTTGCTTTCGTTTTTTGGACCGGCCACACCGGGCAAAGTGGAACTGGTGATTTTTCCGTGGGAAGGGGACCACTACCTGAGTCATCGCTTGTTTCTCATTTCGTCCACACCGATGGGCCGCTGGGAATACTTTGTTGACGCGCACACGGGGGAGATCATTTACCGGGCCAATCGGATCATGAATGCTGAAGCAATCGGGACTGGTCAGGGAACAATGGGTGGCGCACGAAATCATATCGACACATGGTTCACCGGCTCGACCTACGAAATGAATGACTACACGCGGCGCGCCAATAATGATATACATGGACATGGCGGCCAGATGCCCTCCGGCAATTATATTCGAACCTACCTGGCTACGTCCAGTCTGCCCGGAACCCTTGCAACCGATGCAGACAATATCTGGGGAATAGGTAATGCAAACCAGGCTGCGGCGGTTGACGGACAGGTGTATTCCGGGCTGGTATACGATTATCTACTTGGGCACTTGGGCCGCAACGGTTACGACGACGCAGGCGCTACTATGTGGACTTCGGTCAATTATTCTGCCGAAGGGGACAACAATGCCTACTGGAACGGCCAGCAGATTGTTATCTGGAGTTGGTCGTCGGGATGGCGCTCACTGGCCGGCAGTCCGGACGTGATTGCCCACGAATGGGGACACGCGGTAACCGAAACAACATCGGGGCTTATTTATCAGAAAGAATCCGGGGCGCTCAATGAGTCTTTTTCGGACATGATTGGTGCAGCCTTTGAGTTTGCTCATGACACTCTGGACACTCCCGATTGGCAGATGGGCGAAAATGGTCGGACATCCGGTGTCGGCTTTCGCGATATGGCTAACCCGCACGCCTTTGGCGATCCGGACACGTACGGTCCCTCGGACCCGTACTGGGTGGACGTGATCAGTTGCACACCGTCCTGGACAAACGACTATTGCGGTGTTCATACAAACAGCGGCGTCGGGAACAAGTGGTTTTCCCTTCTGTCCGATGGTGGCGTTCACAATAGTATCACTGTCAACGGCATAGGCGTTCAGAACGCAATGCTGGTTGTTTACCAGGCCAATGCCTTTTACTGGACATCGAACTCCGATTATCTATCGGCCGCTACAGCCACCCTGACAGCCGCAGACGATCTTGACAGCACCGGCGTCTGGGCTCTTGAGACATCAAGGGCTTGGAATGCCGTTAATGTGTCAACGCCATTTGCGCAGGTGAGTTTCAGTTATCCGAGCGGTGTTCCTACTATTGTGGCGCCAGTCACGCCCACCGGATTTCAGGTCGATGTAGCCGGATCGGTGGGAGGTACGCCGGTGGCCGGGTCGGGGATGCTCCATTATTCTATCGACGGCTCGCCAACAACATCGGTGGCTATGACCGACCTCGGCGGCGACAGCTACACGGCGACCCTGCCCGCAATCGCATGCGGCAGTTCGATCAGCTTCTACGTAAGCGCTGAAGAGCAGACCAACGGTCTTTTCTATGATCCCGACACCAGCAATCCAAATATCGCAATTGCTACTACCGGTACGGAATTTCTTTTTGTCGACAGCTTTCAAAGCGACCTTGGCTGGACAGTCTCCGGCAGCGTCACTGATGGACCGTGGGGACGCGGCATTCCGATCGGTGGGGGAACGCGAGGCGACCCCCCGACAGATTACGACGGCAACGGCTGGTGTTACTTGACTGACAATGTTTCGGGGAACTCTGATGTTGACGGCGGCACGACAATTCTTACCTCGCCCTCGTTTGACCTGTCGGGCGGTGACGCAGAAATTAAGTATGCTCGCTGGTATTCTAATAACTTTGGAAACGATCCCTTCAACGACATTATGGAAGTATATATCTCCAACGACAACGGCGGCAGTTGGACACTGGCCGAGACAGTTGGACCTGTGCAGGATGCATCGGGAGGGTGGGTTGAGCACTCATTCCAGGTGAGCGATTTTGTCACTCCAGCGACACAAATGAAACTTCGATTCGAGGCATCCGACCTCGGCGCGGGATCGGTTGTCGAGGCGGCTGTCGATATGGTGACAGTAACTCGCTACCTCTGCGGCCCCACTAACCTTCTAATCCTAACCGACAGCCTGTCGCAATGGACGGCCGGTTTGGCATACTCGAAGCAACTTCAGGCTGGTGGTGGTACTCCCCCTTATGCATGGACAGATAAGTTTGGCGATCTCACCGGCAGTGGCTTGTCTCTGACGTCCGGCGGGCTTTTGTCCGGCACGCCAACAGCTGGGACGATCAATTTTACCGCCGAGGTGAGCGATGCCGCCAGTGGCACTGACTCCAAACCGTTTGGTTTCGTGGTAAACGCCGCTCCTGCCATTTCCACCACAACTCTGCCTGACTGGACAGAGGGTGTAGCCTATTCTCAGACTTTGACGTCCAGTGGTGGCACCGGCACATTGATGTGGTCAGACGCTGGCAGCGATCTAAGCGGTACAGGCCTCACTCTCTCCTCAACTCTTGGAGAAGTGTGGGGGACGCCTACAGGCGCCGGGAGCATAAACCTCACGGCACGCGTAACAGACGACCTAGGAGCAACCGCCGATCAATTGCTTCCATTTGTCATCAACCCGGCTCTGGTTGTCACGACCACCTCTTTGCCGGACTGGACCGAGGGGCAGGTATACACGCAGCAACTTGTTGCGACAGGTGGGACAGGAAATCGCGCCTGGGTGGATCTGAATAACGATTTGAGCGGCACCGGTCTTTCTCTTTCCGCGACCGGACAGATCAGCGGTACGCCTTCGGCAGCCGGTACTATTGCCTTCACGGCGAGAGTAAGCGATGACGTTGGCGCTGTCAACAACGCGCCCCTGAGTATTGTCGTGAACGGTAACCCGCAGATCACATCGTTCCTACTACCCGACGGAAATGTCGGGCAAGCTTACTCCTACCAGCTGACTGTCTCCGGCGGAACCGGTGTTATGACCTGGACAGATGTCAATAATGATCTGGCTGGGACGGGTCTGTCTGTGACGACTTCCGGACAAATCACCGGCACTCCTGCCACGGCAGGTACGATCTCATTTACAGCGAGGGTAACCGATGAAGCGAGCGCCTTCGATGATCAAGTGCTTGGATTCACCGTCAACTCAGATCTGGCCGTCACTACTTTGACGCTGCCCGACTGGACAGCCGGATATCCTTACTCTCAGCAATTGACTTCTACCGGGGGTCTCGGAGTCCTGACCTGGTCGGACTTGGTGGGGAATCTGGCCGGAACAGGTCTTTCTCTTTCAGCAGATGGCCTGCTGACAGGCAGTCCGACCAGTGCCGGCACGATCAACTTTACTGCGCGAGTGAGTGATGAAGCTGGCGCCTTCGACGATCAGGCATTGTCAATTCTGGTTAACGCAGCTTTAGCCATCACGACATCATCGCTACCTGAATGGACAGAGGGTCAGGCGTATCCCGCGCAACAGTTGGCCGCCAGCGGTGGGACCGGTGCTCAAAGCTGGGTAGATTTGAATGCTGATCTTGCTGGAACCGGGTTGTCCCTTTCACCGAGCGGCCAACTCTCCGGAACACCGGCCGCTTCCGGTGGAATTGCCTTCACGGCCAGAGTGAGCGACGACGTTGGCGCTTCCAGCGATCAGCCATTGACTGTCACGATCAATGCTGTCGTGTCGATTGTTACCGACACTCTACCCTGGGGGATAGCTGGCGATCCGTACTCGTACCAGATTCAGTATTCCGGCGGAACCGGCGCGATAACCTTTTCTGACAAGTTCAATGATCTCAGCGGAACGGGAATCTCCCTTATGGCCGACGGGACAGTGTCGGGCACTTACCCGGACCATAATGTTGTTCTCACCTTTACGGCTGTTGCCGTTGATCCGACAGGAAGCAGCGACGAACGGCCGTTTGCGCTGTCCTTCAATCCGGCCTATGTTTGTGGCGATGTCGACGGAGATGGTTCTAATCCCGACGTAGTAGACTTGACATATCTGGTGGATTTTCTGTTCGCCTCCGGCCCTCTTCCACCCGTTATTGAGGCTTCCGACGTCGATGCCTCGGGCGGCAACCCGGACATTGTCGACTTGACGCTACTGGTTGACTTTATGTTTGGCGAAGGTGCCGTCCTGGTTTGTCCGTAAGGTGGCGGGCGGGTTCTAGAACGGACCCGCCCTTGATTCGCCGGGTTTTCTCCAGGCGACAACTCCGGTATGGCAATAACGTTGTCTCGCGAGCAGTACCAGACCCAGTTGTAACGCTTGACATCGCCGGCCCCCGATCATAACTTGGCCCATGCCGCTACTCGTGGAACAGGTTGTGGAACTAATTCTCTCGGCCCACCTGTCTCTGTCACTTGGAAGAACACGCGGCATGACCCCGTCCATGACTATTTGCAGTGAGCCTCAGGTATGAAATCAAAGGTGGTGGCAGTTATTCCGGCCCGGCTTCACTCAAGCCGATTCCCCGGCAAAGTGCTCCACCCACATCGAGGCAAGCCTCTCCTTTATTATGTCTGGAACCAGGTTCGCAAAGCGAGGCGCATCGATCGCCTCATAATCGCGACCGACTCAGGTGAGATCGCTTCGGAAGCCAGAAAGTTCGGAGCTGAAGTGATGCTGACCGCCCGTCGCCATCGATCGGGTACAGATCGAGTGGGGGAGGTGGCGCTAGAAACAAGCGGACAGCTATATATCAACATACAGGCTGACAACTTTGGGCTGAAGGGCGAGGTTCTGGATCGGGTAATCATGCAAATGCTGGCCGACCGGAAAATCAAATTCGCCACACTTGGGCGAAAATCAACCTCTCGCGATGATCTTGGCAACCGTTCTCTGGTGAAAGTCGCACTCGGTCGCGACAATTCTGCGCTGTGGTTTTCGCGCTTGCCGATCCCTTGTAATGCCAACGAAAGTCGCACAGCTCCTGAGCACAATAATCCTCACTATGTGCACATCGGCGTCTATTTCTTCCGCCGTCGCGCACTATTGGATTTCTGTCGGTGGGGGGCATCTCCGCTCGAAAAGATAGAATCGTTGGAGCAACTGAGGATACTGGAAAACCACCAGCAGATCCGATTGTTTCCAACTAGAATAGAGACCGTCTCGGTGGATACGCCCGAGGATATGAGAAAAATCAAATCGCTATATGGGTGAGGTTGGGTAATGGCACAAGAAACCAAGTACATTTTCGTTACCGGAGGCGTGGTTTCATCTCTTGGCAAAGGAATCGCTGCGGCGTCGATTTCGTTGCTACTGAAACAACGAGGAAAGGCAGTCTGTAATGTAAAGTTCGATCCCTACTTAAATGTCGACCCGGGAACGATGAATCCGTTCCAACACGGCGAAGTATATGTCACCGACGACGGGTCAGAGACCGATCTTGATCTCGGACACTACGAGCGCTTCCTTGACCAGTCTACCGGTAGCGACCACAACGTCACTACGGGTCAGATATACAGCACCATTATCAGTCGTGAGCGCAGGGGGGACTACCTCGGCGCCACAGTTCAAGTGATTCCTCATGTTACAGAGGAGATAAAGAACCGAATCAAAAAGCTGGCCCAGGTTGAAGAGCCGCCCGATGTCGTAGTAATTGAAATAGGCGGCACCGTTGGCGACATTGAGTCGCTGCCCTTCCTAGAAGCAATTCGCCAGATGGGGCAGGAAGGAGGGGCCGACAATACGCTGTTTGTCCACGTTACTCTCGTGCCATACATTTCAACGGCCGGAGAGTTCAAGACCAAGCCGACACAGCACTCTGTGCGTGAGCTGCGAGAAATCGGAATCCAGCCCAACATCCTGTTGTGTCGCAGCGCAAATCCGATTAGCGACGAACTGCGCCAAAAGATCAGCCTGTTCTGTTCCGTTCCCAGGCAAAACGTTATTTCGGCTGTCGATGCCAGCACAGTCTACCAGGTGCCACTCAATTTCCGAGACCAGGGGCTCGACAAGATAGTCTGTTCTCATTTTGGGTGGGAGACAGAAGAGCCGGACATGGTTCAGTGGGAATCGATTGTAGAAAAGATCACCTTTCCCAAACGACGGGCCAAAATCGGCATTTGCGGCAAATATGTCCATCTTAAGGATGCCTACAAGTCTATCATGGAAGCGTTCGTTCATGCCGGTGTCTTCAGCGAGGCGCAGGTCGACCTGATATGGGTCAGCTCCGAGGAAATCAAGCACGGCGGCGCCGCAAAGAACCTGCACGACATTGACGGTCTGCTCATCCCCGGCGGATTTGGTGAGCGGGGAGTTGAAGGAAAAATTGAAGCGATCAAATATGTGAGAGAACAGCGCATCCCCTTCCTGGGTATCTGCCTCGGTATGCAATGCGCGGTGATAGAGTTTGCCCGCAACGTGTGCGGTCTGGCCGATGCCCACAGTTTCGAATTCTATCGCGACCTGAAGCATCCCGTAATCCACCTGATGGCCGATCAGGAGGGAGTTACCGAACTCGGCGGAACTATGCGGCTGGGAGCCTATCCATGCGCACTCACCGAAGGCTCTTTCTCGTGGCGGGCCTATGGACAGAGCAGAATCTCTGAACGGCACCGTCATAGATACGAACTCAACAATGCTTACCGGGATATGTTGACTGACAATGGTCTCATTTTTTCCGGACTATCGCCCGATGGCCGACTGGTGGAAATCATCGAAGTTCCCGATCACCCCTGGTTTGTCGGCGTCCAGTTTCATCCCGAACTGAAATCACGTGTTACGAAACCGCACCCTCTCTTTCGCGACTTCGTCCACGCGGCCGTCCAGTTTAATCAGAACAAAGACTCAGCGGCAGGGGCGAGCCCTGTATCTTTTCCAGAAATCTCTCGCACTGCACCCGGGGAGGCTTAAACAAGAATCGTTCTGACCCGTCCATAGAAACCGCTGTTGTCAAGGGCAGACCGTGAGGTCTAGCACCCACAGAAATATCAAGCGTCGGAACCCGCAGAGGTTCCTACCTGCTCGATCATGCCTCGTTGGCCAGTTCAACAAATGGCCCTACGTCGGATAGAGACTGGTCGATGGCAGACTTCCAGAACGATTCGGTTGTCAGGTCGACGCCCAGATGTTTGGAAGCCAATTCCTCAGCGGTCATCTTTCCGGTATCCATGAGCAGTTGCCGGTACTTCTCGGCAAATCCAGTCCCTTCCGTCCGCGCTTGGGCATAGACTCCTGCCGAGAACAGATAGCCGAACACGTAGGGAAAGTTATAAAACGGCGCCTCGGTGATGAAGAAGTGCAGTTTTGAACACCAGAACAGCGGGTGATAGCCGGACTCATCGAGCATGTCCCCGAAAGCACGCTTTTGTGCCTGAATCATCAGTTCGCTCAGACGGGCACTATCGACCATGCCGTTTGCTCGCTCTTCGTAGAACGAGCGCTCGAAGCGGTAACGACTTTGCAGGTCGCAGAACATTGTATAGGCCGCCTGCAGTTTTTGATCGAGCAGCATCAGCTTCTCCTGCCGGTCGGTCGCCCGTTCGAGCGCCGCATCGGTAACGACCGCTTCCGCAAATGTCGAAGCTGTCTCGGCTAATGTCATTGGGTAATCGGTGGCGAAAAACTGTGTATCACGCAGCACCCAGCTATGGTAGGCATGACCAAGTTCGTGGGCAAGTGTCAACAGGTTTTCATAGGTGCCGGCGTATGTCATAAAGATTCGCGACTGACGATGTGGCCCCATCCCGGTGCAAAAGCCACCCCCGCGTTTGCCGGGTCGATCTTCTGCTTCTACCCAGCGTTGGTCGATGGCCATCCGGCAGAAGTCAGCCATATCTGAAGAAAAAGGCCGGACGTTGTCGACGACAAAGTTGCAGGCTTCGTCGTAGGAATACGTTTTGTCGGCCATTCCTATCGGCGCAAATTGGTCATACCAGCGAAAGCGGTCGATTCCGCCGAGTTTCTTCTTAGCTTCAATGTATGGCTTCAGGCGCGGAGTCTCTCGTTCGACGGCAGCCCACATTGCATCGAGTGTCTGCTCGGTGATCCGGGATTGTTGCAACGGTTCGAACATCGGCGACTTCCAGCCCCGGTTGCGGTAGAGGCCAAGACGAAAGCCGCCAAGATTATTCAGAGTCATGGCTGCGAGCTCCTGACGTGATTTCCACGCCTCGGTCATCTTCTCAAAAGCCTGACTCCGAATCGCACGATCGCTGCTGGACATTTTAGTAGCGAGCTGTCCCAGTGAGATCGTAGCCGGGCTTCCGTTTTCGTTGAACTCGACCTTCAGTTCACCGGCCATCTTGTCATAAATGCGGTTCCAGCCGTGGTATCCGTCGACGGCCAGATCAAGGGCCAGCGATTCTTTTTCTATCGACATTTTGGATTTGCCTATGGTTCGCAACTCGGCCAGATAGAAGGAAATCTGCTTGAGTGAATCGCTTGATGTAAGAGTCGCCCATTGCTCATCCGATTGTTTTAATGAGAGCGACTCAATGTGCACAATTAGTTTCTTCCACTCGGCAAGCATCGAATCAGCCTCGGCCATGATCTTGTCCGCTGCGGTATCGCCGATATTCTGCGAAGCCAGACAAACGGCGAATGAGAGCACAAGTTCGATCTTTTCGTAGAGCGATTCGACGACTATGATGCCGTCGACCCATTGTTGCAGGTTGTCGTCGCCGAGTCTGTCAGGCAGCGCGGTCACCGTGCGAGCCGCTTTGGTCAGTTCGTCGCGCAGTTCACGGCGATAGCTGCTAAACTGTTCGGAATGGCTGCCACCGGGGAAGATACTTTCGAGGTCCCAGGTAAGGAGATGCGGTTGTTTTGTTTCTGTAGTCATTATTAGCTCCGTGTTCAACTCCTCGTATTGGCAGATGATAATAACCGATGCGCGGGCTGCTGGCAAGGGGGGTTGCTGATTTCCATGTTTGAGGTTGGTGTTTTCTTCGTTTGGGAGGATTGTCCGGTCTACCGGTGGAAAACTTGAGGCGTCACATTTTCACGCAAAGAATCGGCTCGCGTGGCTGTGCGATCTTTAGCTACTCGTGACCAAATCCGTTGGGTTCTGCAAAAGGCCCTCAGCGCGCATCTCTAACAAGTCGCGAGGAAAAGTAAGCAATTGTAGTGGTGTCAGATTATTTTGGGATACGATAGTTTCGATCACTGCCAATCCCAGTTCTTTTTGCGAATTGCTAAGTTTTTAACATTATTACTTGACAATTGCGTATTTTATGCTAATATATTAGCAGTAATATCAAGTACGGACTTCGACTTGATTGCCTGAAAGATATATACAATGAGGGTGACATGAGTAGATCTCTTAGCCGACTTAGCCGCCGTGAGCGCCAGATTATGGAAATAGTTTACCAGAAAGGCCAGGCCACCGTCGCAGATATTCTGCAGGCTATCCCGGATGATCTCAGTTATTCATCGATCCGGACCCAAATGACCATTCTGGAGCGCAAAGGATTTCTCAAACACAAGAAGAACGGTCGCGCCTATGTATACTCCCCCACAGTCAATCACAGGATGGCCAGCCGTTTGGCGCTGAAACAAGTCATAAATACCTTTTATAGCGGCTCGGTTGAAAATGTTGTGGCCGCCTTAGTCACTCTGAAAAGTGCCAATCTTTCTCCCGATGAGTACAACCGACTGAGCGAACTCATCAAATCAATGCGAAAGGAGGATAACAAGAAATGACCGAGTTGATACATTCAATTGGCGGGATAATAACCGAACCGCATCTGGCGGCATCGCTTATATCTATCATCATTAAGAGTTCGCTGATTATGGTAGTGGCTGGCTTAACAATGGTTGTGCTTCGTCGTAGAAGCTCGGTTGTGCGAAGTTTCATTCTATCTCTCGCTTTTGTTGTCACACTTATTCTGCCCGCACTAACCTTTATTACACCGAGCTGGCAGATTTCTTTGCCAGCTTTCTTTTCATTGCCAATGGATGTTTCCGCTTCCACTGTTAGCGACTCCGGTTTTCAATCTATCGAACCAGCTTCCGAACATAGCCTGTCCTTATCAGCTTTCACAATGTTCATCACCGTCTGGATAACCGGCACATTGATTCTACTCTTCCGTCTATTGCTGGGATGGTATCTGATGCTCAGAATTTCGAAGCGATCGAAGAAGACTGACAAGCTCAATATCATTGAACTTACGGACAGCATATTGGCAAAACTAAAGCCGCGTCGGCCTGTTGCGCTAACCTTCTCGGCGGATATCTCTTCGCCGGTAACGATAGGATATTGGAACCATACCATCATCTTTCCGAAGCATGCTCAAGAGTGGCCAATGAGGAATATGGAAATGTCCTTAACTCATGAACTGGCTCACATAAAGCGATATGATACGCTGTGGTATCTGATTGGCTCGGTAACAGCCGTACTTTACTGGTTCAATCCGTTGGTGTGGATTTGTCGCAGAATGTTAGTGACCGAGGCGGAAATAGTCTGTGATGACTTTGTCCTGAAAAACGGAAGTTGTGCCCCTGCCTATGCTGAGAACCTTTTGGGCATCGCTCGCCACATTAATCGAAAACAGTTTGTCATTCCTGTAGGTGTGGGTATGGCAAGGAGATCAGAATTGGAGGGTCGTCTCGTGTCTATTATGAGTGATCGCAAACGTATTGTCAGCGTGAAGAACTCTATCTTCACATTGGGCATTCTATCAGCATTGGCTTTTGTGCTGCCTCTTTCCGGAGTACAGTTATTGGCGGTGGAGACTGACAATCAAGCCACTCTGACCGGTGCGCATTCCGCAGGCGAACAGTCCTCGGATGACACGACAAAGAATGAGAAGCAGAAGGTAAATGAAGAAAATCCGGATCCGAACGATTTCGTTGCAGTAGCAACGATGCCGGAGATGACCGTATCGAAACAACCGGAGTATCCCGCCGATGCCAAAAAGCAAAACATCGAGGGAGATGTATGGATCAAAGCTCTGGTAGACAAAGAAGGATCTGTAGTAAAAGCCATGATTGGCAAATCATCCGGCAGCAAACAACTTGATAAGTCGGCATTAGACGCTGCTTATGGGTGCAAGTTTAGACCGGCCATGCAGGAAGACAAGCCGGTGGCGGTTTGGATCACGTACAAAGTGAGTTTCGTGCTTGATGAAAAAAAAGAGATCGTGAAGTAGTTACGTATGGCTCATTGACGCTGCGTGCTGAGCGAATCGTATACGGAACAGTAGCTTAGATCTTAACAATAGTTGACGTATGTCCGAAAGAGAGTTTACAAGGATCATCTGACAAAATTCCTGTAGAGTCCATCCAATTCCGTCCTTGGAAGACTACAAGAAAAGTGTATATTCCGAACATGCGGAATCGATCATACCTAACAGCCCGGCAGCATTTGGGGGGGCGTCTGTTGCTCCTGACCGTAACTATCCTGCTAATCGCTTGCTCAATTGAGGCGCGGCAGTCGCTTATGCAACTGCGCGTCCATCTCGATACCAAGGAGCAGATATCCCAGTTGGCCACGATGCATCTCGACCAGGTCTGGGAAACGGGAAAGTACGTCGAGATCATTGCCGACGCCGACAAGCGGCAGCAACTCGAACAGCTCGGCTTCCGCACCGAGATTGTCCATGCTGATATAGTTGCGCACTACCAATCGCGCCTGGATAAATCGCGCGATATGGGTGGGTATCTCACGTTGGCCGAGATAAATGCCTACCTTGACACGATAGTCTCGGACCACAGCAATATCGTTTCGGCAAAACAGAATCTGGGGCAGACGATTGAAGGTCGGACCATGTGGGCGGTCAAGATATCTGACAATCCTGCTTTGAATGAAGCGGAACCGGAAGTAATGTACACTGCGGCTATCCATGCGCGCGAGGTGATCACACCTGAAGTACTGTTTTATGTCATGGATCATCTGACCGACAACTACGGGACCGACTCGCTGGCCACCTGGCTGGTTGACAATCGCGAGATCTGGTTTGTGCTCTGTGTCAATCCCGACGGCTACTACCATAACCAGGTGACCGATCCGGGCGGTGGCGGGATGTGGCGCAAGAATCGTCGGAACAACGGTGGGTCAATGGGTGTCGATCTCAACCGAAATTTTGGCTACCAGTGGGGATACGACGATGCCGGTTCATCACCATATGGCGGGGACCAGACCTATCGGGGCACAGCGCCCTTTTCGGAGCCAGAGACTCAGAATATGCGCGACTTCACGCTGGCCCATGACTTTCAGATCACTGTTTACGTACATTCCTATTCAAATCTCATTCTCTGGCCATGGGGATACGACTATTTGATCACGCCGGACGATCCCATCTTTATTGCAATGGGCGATTCCATGCAGCAAATGAACGGCTACGATCCGGGACCGGCGCACGGCCTCTACGCGGCCAACGGAGTCAGCGACGATTGGGGCTACGGGGAGCAGTCCTTGAAGAATAAGAATTTTGCCTTCACCTTTGAAGTCGGGAACTACGGGGACGGTTTCTGGCCGGCCCTTAGTCGCAAGCCGCAACTGGTTCAGGAGAATCTCGACCCATTGTTATTTCTTACTCGCCTTGCTGATAACGTCTACTCGGTCATTCCGCCGGACCCGCCTAACCTGTTCGTAGCAGACACTGTAGACAGCGTTAACTATAACGTTGTCTGGATGTCACTCGACACACTCAATCCGGCAGAGTCATTCGAACTGATCGAGATGCAGGACAAACAACTGGTCACGGATGCCGCCGGCGACCTTAGCAACTGGACCAGCGATGGTTTTCAGATCGTCAATATTCGCAGCCATTCGCTGCCCACATCGTTTTATTCCGGATCACTCAACAACGATATACGCTATATACAATCCAATCTTCCCATTGTACCGCAGGTTGGCGATCAACTGCGATTCTGGACCTGGTACGATATCGAGACCGACTGGGATTACGCCTATGTCGAGGTGTCGACCGACGGATCGACATTTTTTCCCATACCGGGCAACATTACTACAAACAGCAACCCCAACGGCAATAACCGGGGTTACGGCATAACAGGTTCGTCGGGTGGCGGCTGGGTTTCGGGTGTTTTCGACCTGTCGATGTTTGCAGGCCAGTCGATCAGTTTCCGCCTGTCATACTACACCGACTACTCGGTTTTGGGGTCAGGATTCTACGTTGACGATATCTTCCCGGTTGAAGGCTACGGTACAAATACTGTGATCTCGTCAAGTCTGACCGATACGACATACTCCTTTTCAAACAAACCGTCCGGTCTCTACTACTACAAGGTGCGTGCGCAGGATGGCGAAAATCAATGGGGAGCGTATTCAGCAGTTGGCGAAACGTATGTCCAAGGAGCGGGGTTTGTTTGTGTCGACAGTGACGGCGACGGCTTCGGCGATCCCGGCCACCCGGAGAACGATTGCCCGCTCGATAATTGCCCGACAGTTTACAACCCTGACCAGGCCGATCTAGATGACGACGGGATTGGCGATGCCTGTGATGACGATGTGGATGGCGATGGTACTGCCGATAGTCTTGACAACTGCCCTCTGACTTACAATCCGTTACAGCTCGACACTGATAATGATGGCGCTGGTGATTCCTGCGATGTCTGTCCCAACGATCCCGATGATGATGCCGATAGCGACGGATTCTGTGCCGATGTTGACAACTGTCCCGGTACTCCCAACCCCACTCAACTTGACAGCGACGGTGATGGTGTGGGCGATCACTGCGACCCATGCCGCTATGATCCGGATGATGACATCGACAGCGATGGACTGTGCGCCAATCTCGATAATTGCCCAACTACTGCAAACCCGGGACAGGAAGATACCGATGGCGATGGTATCGGCGATGCTTGTTGTTGCACGGGAACGCGCGGAGATGTCAACGGCGATGGCAACGATCTGGATGTTGTGGACATCACCTGCACAGTCGACTACCTGTTTGGAGGCGGGTGCTTCCTTCCATGCCCTAGTGAAGCTGACTGCACGGGCGACGGTTCGGTCGATGTCATAGACCTGACCTTCCTTACCGATTGGCTATTCGGAGTTAATTCGCCCCCGATTGATTGCCCGTAATATCTCTAGGTGACAATTGGTGCGTCAATTCACTCAACAAGAGCAGCCATGAGCGACGCCTACGACAAGTCATACGATAGCACGGCTGCCCTGTTCGGCACTGAACCGGAGTCGACACTGTGCAGGTATTGCAATAAGATAAGTCATGAGTTGCCCGTGCTAGATATTGGCGCAGGTCAGGGACGCAATTCATGTTATCTTGCCAGCCGTGGCTTTGTTGTCGATGCTATCGACCCATCGTCGGTCGCAGTCGAAACAATTGCCGCAGCCGCGCAAAAAGACGATCTGCCAATCCGATCAGTTCACTGTTGTTACGACACGTACGTTCCTACTTCTCTTCCCTATGGAGCCGTGTTAGTTTTTGGTCTGATTCAGATACTGACGCATGGACAGATCAACATACTAATGTCGCGTGTTCGTCAGTGGACTGGCGACGGAAGTCTGTTGTTTGTCACAGCCTTTTCTGTCGAGGACCCTTCATACCGGTACTACGCTTCGCATGCCAAACTACTTGGTCAAAACTCATTCCAGACAGATGATGGAGAGGTGCGGACATTCCTCGAGCCGAATGAAATCTTGCGGACTTGTGCGGACTGGCAGGTTGTGCATCATTGGGAAGGGCAGGGGCCTGAGCATTGTCACGGCGAAGGCACACCGGAACGCCATGCCATGATCGAACTGGTGGCCCGACGGCGTTAGCCAACTGATGAGAATTCTCGCCCTTGAGCCGTATTACGACGGCAGCCACAAAGCGTTTATCGACGGCTGGTCCGACAGAAGTCTACACGAGTTCACGCTGCTGACTCTACCTGCGCGCAAATGGAAGTGGCGGATGCGGCACAGCGCAATCACTTTTGCAGATGATCTCAACAAACGAATAGCAGAGGGTGAGGCCTGGGACCTGTTGTTTTGTTCGAGTATGTTGAACCTGGCCGAGTTTTTTGGGCTGGCCAACGAGACAATCCGAGGACTTCCATCAGTTCTTTACTTCCATGAAAACCAGCTTACCTATCCCGACCCGCACCGTAAAGAGCGGGATATGCATTTCGTCCTTACAAATGTAACCTCGGCGTTGGCCGCGACTGAGGTCTGGTTTAACTCGGACTTTCACCGGCACTCATTCCTGACCGCGCTGCCGTCTTTTTTCAACCGTATGCCGGACTACACTCCGCGTGACGTTGCAGAACGTATCGACGCTAAATCTAAAGTAAACCCGCAAGGGATTCACGATTTCGGTGCCCGGACTTATACTGCTACCGACAGACCGGCAATACTTTGGGCAGCCCGATGGGAGAACGACAAAAACCCCGAACTGTTTTTCGAGGCCTTGCAGACAATCAGGGGAAGTGGACTTCCTTTTCGACTCAACGTCGTTGGCCAGCAATTCGAGCGCGTTCCTGATGTATTTTCAGAGGCCAGAGAGTTGTTCGCCGATTGTATTGACCGATGGGGCTATCAGCCGAATCGACAGGAATATCAACAGGCGCTGCTGGAGTCAGACATTTTTGTTTCCACAGCGGACCATGAGTTTTTCGGAATTACCGCCGCCGAGGCAATGAGTGCCGGTGCTTACCCCTTGTTGCCCAATCGATTAGCTTATCCGGAACTTCTCGTCTCTGATGCGCTACCCGATCCGGAGTCATTTCTTTACGATAATGCACCCGGACAAATATCTCTGAGGCTGACAGAACTGATCAGGAGGGCACGTTCGGGTAACCTCTGGGGAGACAATTCGCTACGCTGCCGCGCCGCCGTAGCACGATTTCGCTGGGAAGTTGTCAGCCCACTTCTTGACAGCGAGATAGCAAGGCTGATACGGCAATAGTAAAACGGGTCGACATACTCTATAATTTATGAAAAAAGCGCTTGCCACCTTGCCTTAGGCAACGCTTTCTTTGCGCCTATTATGAACCAGCCGGGCACAAGAAACAGGTACGGTCGCCCGCAAGGCCGGCCGCCGAATCCACAATTACTGGTAATTCATTCTAGATCATGAAAGTAGCTGTTCCCAAAGAACGCAGAGCGTACGAGCGCAGGGTTGCCGCAACCCCCGACACAGTAAGAAAACTATGTGCCATCGGGTTGGAGGTTACAGTAGAATCCGAGGCTGGGCTGTCTTCCTCCATTACAGATAAAGCGTATCAACTTTCAGGAGCTACGATAGCATCCACGCTTGGGGATCTGTACGACAACGCTGACATCGTGCTCAAAGTGCAGCGGCCGCTGGCCTCTACTGAAGGGGGCGAGGATGAACTATCGCTTCTCAAGCCGGGCTGCATACTAATTGGATTCCTTTCGCCGACAGCAGACGACTTCAACGCTGATCAGTATGCATCCAACGGTATTGTTGCTTTCGCGGTCGAGCTATTGCCGCGCATCACGCGTGCCCAGACAATGGATGTACTGTCATCGCAGAGCAACCTTGCCGGATACAAGGCGGTTCTGGATGCCGCGCACGAATTCTCTCGCGCCCTTCCCATGATGATGACTGCCGCAGGCACAATTCCACCGGCCAAAGCTCTGGTTATCGGTGCAGGGGTTGCCGGACTTCAGGCAATAGCGACTGCCCGTCGTCTTGGTGCTGTGGTAAGTGCGTTCGATGTGCGGCCTGCGGTCAAAGAGCAGGTGGAAAGTCTTGGCGCGAAGTTTGTCGAAGTTGAATCGGAAGAGGCAGAGTTGGCCGAAACTTCCGGTGGCTACGCGCGCGAGATGACCGACGAGTACAAGCATAGGCAGGCCCTGAAACTATTCGACACCGTTAAGACACAGGACATAGTTATCTGCACTGCGCTCATTCCGGGTAGGCCTGCGCCTGAGATAATCACCGAGGATATGGTCAAACAGATGAAGCCAGGTTCAATCATTGTCGATCTGGCTGTTGAGCAGGGCGGCAACTGTTCGTTGTCGGTCGTCGGTGAGGTCGTTGTCAAACATGGGGTCACTCTGGTGGGGCATCGCAATGTCCCCAGCCGACTGGCTGCCGATGCATCGATGCTGTATGCCCGGAACCTGCTGGCGTTCACCTCACTGTTGGTCGACAAGGAGACTGGCCGACTCAATATCGACTGGGATGACGAGATTATCAAAGGGACCCTTCTGACTCGCGACAGCAAGGTTGTGCACCCGTTGTTGACAGATAAGAACGGCGGAACATGAACGCAGTGCATGTCATCGACACTCTTGCAGTCCAGTCCTCTGCTTCGACTGGCGATGCTAGCAGCTTTGTATCATTGCTGACCGTGTTTGTGCTGGCCGTATTTGTGGGCTATTATGTAGTATGGAAGGTGACGCCGGCGTTGCATTCCCCTCTCATGGCCGTAACCAACGCAATTTCTTCGATTATTATTGTCGGCGCCCTGATTGCCGCCGGACCGGAAGCATTCAATCTTTCAAAGCTGTTCGGGTTCGTTGCCGTTGTGTTAGCAGCTATTAATATCTTTGGCGGCTTCATTGTCTCACAGCGTATGCTTGGGATGTTCAAGAAGAAAGCCGGGAAGGGGCGCAGGTCGTGACCGCCACCGCCACTTCCATCGCCTACCTGGCTGCATCGGTCTGTTTCATCCTGTCGTTGTCCGGTCTTTCTTCGCCGCAAACTGCGCGGCGAGGCAACTCGCTGGGAATAGTCGGCATGCTGATTGCCATAGTGACAACGCTTCTTTCTCCGGAAGTCGTCAGCTACATCTGGATAATTGGCGGCCTGATTGTGGGTGGAGCGATTGGAACTGTAATCGCGCAGAGAATCAGTATGACAGCGCTGCCGCAACTTGTTGCCGCTTTTCATTCGCTGGTGGGACTGGCAGCAGTATTTGTGGCCTCAGCAGCGCTGTATTCACCAGCATCGTACGGCATTGGAATTGTAGGACATATTCACGCCGCCAATCTTGTTGAGATGAGTCTGGGAATGGTTATCGGCGCTATTACTTTCACTGCGTCAGTAATCGCCTTTGCCAAGCTCCAGGGTATCATGTCCGGTGCACCGATAGTATTTGGCGGACAAAGGGTAGTCAATGCTCTGGTAGCCGCGATCATTATTTTGGTTCTGGTCTGGTTTGTCGTGACCGAGTCGCACAATGCCTACTG
>JBHHVC010000020.1:0-21760 GCA_046754125.1 Candidatus Zixiibacteriota bacterium | reverse complement strand
GACCAAACGGGCTATCGCAACCTGATCAAGTTGTCTACTGCGGCATACCTTGAGGGATTCTATCATCGCCCCCGTATCGACAAGGAACTACTAGGCCAGTATTCTGAAGGATTGATTGCCACCTCAGCCTGCATGAAGGGTGAAGTGAACTGGCTCTTACTCAAGGGCGAAACCGATCAGGCGGTAGCTACTGCCAGAGAATTGAACAGCATTTTCGGCGAGGGCAATTTCTTCCTTGAGATTCAAAATCATGGCATTGACAAAGAACAGCTTCTCATTCCCAAAGTTGAAGCGATTTCCCGCGAGACCGGAATACCGATGGTTGTAACCAACGACTGTCACTACCTGCAGCAGGCCGATGCGCAGGCACATGACGCGCTTCTGTGTATCCAAACCGGAAAGATGGTCGCAGATACTGATCGAATGCGGTACAACTCCGATCAGATATATTTCAAGTCGGCGGACGAGATGAAACAGACGCTGGGCGATTTCCCCGAGGCGCTGGCCAATACAGTCGCAATCGCGGAAGCATGCAATTTGGAAATGGAATTAGGAAAACTCAAGCTCCCCGTGTTTCCGCTTCCAACACCTTTTGTCGATGCCGACAGCTTTCTTGAGCATCTGTGCAAGCAGGCCTTGCCAAACAAATATGAGACAACCACAACTGAAATCGAAGAGCGCTTGAGTTACGAGCTGCGCGTCATCCGCCAGATGGGATATGCAGGCTACTTTCTGATCGTGAAGGACTTTTGCGACTACGCCCGCACACAAAAGATACCGGTCGGGCCGGGTCGAGGATCGGCAGCAGGATCGCTTGTGTCTTACTTGCTGGGGATTACCAGTATCGACCCGATCAAATTCGAGTTGCTCTTTGAGCGCTTTCTCAATCCTGAACGAATCTCGATGCCGGACATAGATATAGATTTCGCTGACCGCGGACGCGACAGAATCATCCAGTATGTTATCGACAAATATGGCAAGGACAATGTCACCCAGATCATCACCTTCGGGACAATGGCGGCGCGCGGTGTTCTTCGTGATGTCGGCCGCGTCTTGAGTATCCGGTATGGTGAAGTCGACCGAATCGCAAAACTGGTGCCTGAAAGACCCGGCGTAACGCTCAGCGAGGCACTCAAAGAAGTATCGGAACTGAGGGAATTAAGAGAATCCAGCGAGCAGATAGCGAAGCTTATCGATTATGCTCTGCGGCTCGAAGGGCTGGCTCGCCATTGCTCTACCCATGCTGCCGGAGTCGTAATAGCTCCGAGTGCACTTACCGACTATGTGCCCCTGTTTAAGGGAAGCAAGAACGAGATCACTACTCAGTTCGACATGAAAATGGTCGAGGAAATCGGCCTCCTCAAGATGGACTTCCTCGGCCTTCGCACCCTGACTGTCATTGACGACACCGTTCGCATGATCCGCGAAAATCATCCCGATGTCGCGCTTGACATTGACAATATCAGTCTGGACGATGTCGATGTATATCGCTTGTTCTCACAGGCACGAACAATTGGCGTGTTTCAGTTTGAGTCATCAGGTATGCGCGATTACCTGCGCAAACTTCAGCCTGAGAACTTTACAGACATAACCGCGATGAACGCGCTCTATCGGCCCGGCCCGCTCGACTCCGGGATGATCGATACATACATCGATTGCAAAAAGGGGAAAAAGAAAATAAAGTACCTGCATCCTCTGCTGGAGCAGGTTCTCGGCGCTACCTATGGTGTCATCGTTTTTCAAGAGCAAGTGCTGAAAATCGCTAATGGGCTGGCCGGTTACACTATCGGCAAAGCCGATCTTCTCCGAAAAGCGATGGGAAAGAAAGATGCCGCCCTGATGGCCGCGCAGAAAGAGGAGTTTCTCACAGGAGCAAAAGCAGAGGGAGTGGACGGCAAAACCGCCGAAAAGGTCTTTAACCAGATAGAGACATTTGCTCGATATGGGTTCAACAAGGCACATTCGACATGCTATGCATACATCGCCTACCAGACAGCCTGGCTAAAGCACTATTACCCTCTGGAATTCATGGCCGCACTGATGACATCCGAGATCAACTCAACCGATCGCATTCCGTTCCTGATGGAAGAATGCCGCCGAATGGGAATCGAGGTACTTCCGCCGGATGTGAATGAATCCAAAACGCAGTTTACTGTCATTGGTGACAAGATTCGCTTTGGGTTGTTGGCCATTAAGAATGTCGGTGAGGGTCCTGCGCAGGCGATAGTGGATCAACGTCACTCGAACGAAAAGTTCGCTGCACTGGCTGATCTGGTCAGTCGCGAGCCGTTGGGAGGGCTAAACCGCAGAACACTGGAATCTCTGATTCTGGCAGGCGCCTGTGACGGCCTTGAAGGAAATCGCGCCCAGCAATTCGCTGCTGTCGAGAGCACCCTAGAGTTTGGACACAAGGTCGGCGAGACAATTCACTCTCACGACCTCTTCGCCGACGATTGCGGAGAAATAACGCGCGAGGCCCCCTCGCTCGATGATTTGCCGGAATGGTCAAACAGCAAGAAGCTTGTCGGCGAGAAAGCGGTGCTCGGAGTATATGTCTCAGGACATCCGCTGGACAAGTACCGCAACGAATTGAGCACATTTGCCGATTTCACTGCCCATGCGCTCGGTTCCGCCGCCGATGGCCGCGAAGTGACCGTTGGCGGTATTCTGACCGCAGTTCGGACAAACACTGACAAAAAGGGCAACCTGTACGCGTTCGCTACAATAGAGGACTATACCGGAACGGTGGAACTAATCCTATTTTCCGACTGTTTTGAAAAACACCGGGACTTAGCCGTTGTCGACCGAGCGGTGCTGATCATTGGACGGGTTTCCACCCGCGAGGGAAAACCGCCTAACGTAATTGTCTCGGAACTGATAGGATTAGAACAGGTTACGGAACGTTTTCAGTGCCAATTGGTTATAAAGATTGGCCCTGCTTGTTCCGATAATACGATTGAGCGTGTACTGTCATCACTTGGCGAGTATTCGGGTTCGACGCCGGTTGTGCTTGCAGCTCGCGAAAACGGATCGGAAGTTTATATCCGATCGAAAAAATACGCTGTCGAGCCTGATTTCCTGTTGATCGATCACCTCAGGGAAATCCTCGGTGAAACAGGAGTTTTGATGAAACCAATTGGCCGAAAATGACTATACTATGCTAAAGAGGACGATCTGGATGAAGTATCCAAAGAGTATGATTCCGATTATTTCTGTGACTGCCATGATTCTGACCGCAGTGGCTTCGGTTGGGGCAGGTAATAAAACAGCCAAAGACACCACTGAAACTACTACCGGACCGAGCAGAATCGAATGGGTCGCCTACGATGTCGGACTGGAATTAGCCGAACAGCAGAACAAGCATCTCTTCGTCGACTTCACAACTTCCTGGTGCGGTTGGTGCAAGAAAATGGAGCGTGATACGTTTTCCAAACCTGATGTCATAAAAATGGTAAGTGACAATTTCATCGCAGTCCGGGTTGATGGAGATTCACCAAAAGAACTTGATATCGACGGATACAAGATTACTGAGAAGAATCTAACTAAACATGAATTTGGCGTTCGCGGCTACCCAACTTTTTTCTTCCTGAAGCCGGACGGTAAGGCGCTTTCGCGTATCAGTGGCTACCGCGATAGTAAATACATGATGCAGGCATTCGAATATGTCAAAGACTACAAGTACGACACTACCGGCAGCTCATCGACACAGAAATCCGGTGACTGATGACAAGCTCACACGGATGACTCTGTTAAGGTTTACACCGCCCTCGTACTGACAAGCGTCGACAAACTTTACCAATAAGGAAAAGAAGCAATGAAATCACTCTTGCCCTCACTTTTGAGTCTTGCGCTGATACTTGCGCTGGCGGCTTGCAGCGCACAGCAGAAAACGGACTCAGACAAACCAGCCGATGCCGGTATGCAGGCGGCAACCAAGACAGACAATGCAGACCTGATAACATTCGTCGCGACTGATATTGATGGCCGGACTCGTCAGTCCGGTGAATGGATCGGATCCAAGCCAACGGTGGTCAACTTTTGGGGGACATGGTGTCCGCCCTGCCGCCGCGAAATTCCCGACCTGGTCCGGCTGTATAAAGAATACGAGCCGAAGGGGGTCGAAATCGTCTCGCTGGCAGTAAAAGATACACCGGACGGCGTTCGCAAGTTCTCCAAGAGGGCCAATATTGAATGTGTCATGCTCATGGGCACACCAGAACTTATGTCTACCTTCAAGCTCACCGGGGCAGTGCCTACCACGATCTTTTTCGATAGCGATGGTCAGGAGATAGCTCGCTTTATCGGAGCACGCGGCTACGATGACTTCAAACGAGCCTTTGACGCCATCATATAGTCCTGCGTACATCATGGAATGCAGAGCACGGCAGGTTCAGAAGTGAATCTGCCGTTTGCATATCCGTAACGAATCAAGGAGGTGTTGAAATCATCGTTGTTTGGCCAGGATGACCTCCCTCCCTGTTTCTCTCTGCCAGAAAAACCAGTTTCAGGATCTAGTTAAGTTTGTTTTACGAGCAAGAACGGCTTATCCTTAGCACCATGTTGAGAAACAACATCAACAGCTACGTTGGTGAGGAGCCCTGTGCTCCTGACAATTCGAATGCCACATGGAGCCCCACCATTTATGGTGGGATTCTTCATGTGCGTATCAACCCACAGCAAGCTGTGGGGCACCCGTCTTCTTCCATCACTCCCGTGAATACGGGAGTCCATCAGGCTAATGCACTGCAATTATTCTACAATACTGATAATGAACGTTTTTCAACAGGCTCTCTGTGTGGGTTCTTGTGGGCGGCAGACCTCCTGGTCTGCCCCTTGACACCGGATCCCCGCAGGTCAGGAGCCCTGTGCTCCCGACAGTTTCGCCAGATTTGTAGGGAGGGTCCGTCTCCGAACCAGCCAGCAGATCTCGCAGTTTCTCCATACGAGGTAAGGAAGGCCTGATGCCAAAACAAATCCTCATGGCTTCAACATCAGGGGTGCGTGGGATTATTGGCCGGGGATTGGACCCGATTCTGGCCGGACAATACGCCGCCGCATTTGCTTCTATGCTCCGAAAGGGGCGGGTTGTAGTGGGACGGGACAGCCGACCATCTGGTGATCTTTTTTGCATGGCCGTTAAGGCATCGCTGGCCGCTGTTGGCTTGGATGTCATTGATATCGGCATTGTCCCGACACCGACGGTGGAGATTGCGGTCAAGGAACTGAAGGCGTCGGGGGGGATTTGCATTACAGCCTCGCACAATCCATCGCAGTGGAACGCTCTCAAATTTTTCAGCGACAGAGGGGAGTTCATTACCGCCGCGCAGTTCAAACGGCTCAGCAAGATACTTGAAAAAGGCCTCTTTGCCTTCAAGCCGAACGATCAGCTTGGACAAATCAGCAGCCAAACCGGTTGGATAGAACGGCACATAAAAAAATCAATTCGGGCTAAGGGAGTCAACCGGAATGCGATAGGGAGGGCTCGATTTACAGTGGTTGTCGATGCCATCAATGGCGCCGGTTCGCAGGCCCTGCCCCTATTACTGGAGCGACTGGGTGTGAAGGTGATTCGTCTGAATTGCAAAGGAGACGGCGATTTTGTGCATGAGCCGGAACCTGTCGCTAAGAATCTGACACAATTGTCCAGAGCAACCCGCAAGCACCACGCCGATCTCGGTATGGCCTGTGATCCCGATGCTGACAGGTTGGCCCTCGTAGATGAAGCGGGCAGGCCAATTGGGGAAGAACTTACGCTGACGATTACTGTGCAGCAGGTATTGACTGTCACGAAAGGTCCGGTTGTGGTCAACCTGTCCACTTCCAACGCTACTACCGACGTGGCAGCCGCTATGGGGGCAAGAGTCTACCGCTCAAAAGTGGGAGAGGCCAACGTTGTCGAAATGATGCGCAAAAAGCGGGCTGTTATCGGTGGGGAAGGAAATGGCGGAGTCATTTACCCATCGTTTCATGCCGGCCGTGATTCTCTGATAGCAGCGGTGCTCGTTTTGTCTGCCCTTGCCAGAGAAAAACTCACCCTTTCGAAACTTGCCGCAACCATTCCATCCTATTACAATATAAAGACCAAAGCGAGTTTGCCCGGCGATTTTCCAAAGCGCCTGAGGCGCTTCGAACGAGAGGTGCGGGCGATGGTCGGAAAGTGCCGCATTGATCGTCGCGATGGCTGTCGCTTCGATTTTGACGAGGGTTGGATTCAGTTACGAAGATCGAATACTGAACCGATATATCGACTGATAGTGGAAACAAAGAGCAGGAAAATGACAGAGGCGCTGGCTAAGAATGTGGCCTCATTTTTCGATTAGACGGAGATAGCGTATGTGCGGAATAGTGGGATATGTTGGTCCCAGACAGGCTCTTCCGATTCTGATGCTCGGTCTGAAGCGTATGGAGTATCGGGGTTATGACTCAGCAGGCGTCGCCCTGTACACCAAATCAGGGCTTCTAGTAGTCAAGGAGGCGGGAAAACTCGCTCGACTGGAGGAGGCGCTCAAGGGCACAGACTATGATTGCACGCAGGGGATCGCTCACACTCGCTGGGCTACTCATGGTGAACCGACCCGCAAAAACGCACATCCGCACACTGACACAGCCGAAGAGATCGCGCTGATTCACAACGGTATTATAGAGAATTACCGCACGCTAAGAGAGTTTCTGCAACGTCAAGGGTACGTCATGCGGTCGGACACCGATACCGAGGTTCTTGCGCAATTAGTACGATACTGCTACAACGGTGACCTGACCGAAGCGGTCCGAGCGGCACTGGCACAAGTCGAGGGAGCATATGGCATTGCTGTCGTCTCGTCGCTCCATCCCGGCCTTCTCGTGGCTGCACGAATGGGTTCACCTTTGGTGGTTGGGCACGGCGACGGCGAGAACTTTGTAGCCTCCGATGTTTCGGCAATGATCGACTACACCAATAGGGTCGTATATCTTGAGGACGGCACCATAGCTCGGATCACGGCAGACGACTACGAGATAACCACAATCGCAAAGGTAAGAATCTCGCCGAAGATTCAGAAAGTTAGCTGGACTCTCGACGAGATCGAAAAAGGTGGCTACGAGCACTTCATGCTCAAGGAAATCAACGAGCAGCCGACAACTCTGCGAAATGCCACGCGCGGACGTCTTAACTACGATGAAGGCACTCCTCGTCTAAACGGCCTCAATTTGCAGCATGATGAACTTCGCGATATTCGGCGCATAATCATCTCAGCCTGTGGTACCTCGTGGCATGCATCACTCATTGGCGAGTATATGATTGAAGAACTCGCTCGCATACCGGTGGAGATCGAATACGCATCCGAGTTTCGTTACCGGTCTCCCATTTTTGACCCAAACACCATCATGATTGCTATCAGCCAGTCAGGTGAAACAGCCGATACACTTGCTGCTTTGCGTGAGGCAAAAAACCACGGTGCGACGACCATCGGCCTGGTCAACGTTGTGGGATCGACTATTGCCAGGGTGACAGACGGCGGTGTCTACCTGCATGCCGGGCCGGAAATCGGGGTCGCCTCGACCAAGGCCTTTACCTCGCAGGTCATGATTCTGGCATTACTTACGACTTTGCTGGGACGGATGCGCCACTTGTCGGTTCAACAGGGTCAGGAAATCCTGCAGGCCATCGATAAGATACCGGAGCAGGTGGAGTCTATTCTGGAGCGCGAGGAAGAGATCAAAGAAATCGCCGCCAAGTATCATAAGGCGAACAACTTCCTCTATCTGGGCCGAGGTATCAACTTCCCGGTCGCTCTTGAGGGCGCGCTCAAGCTCAAGGAGATTTCCTATATTCATGCCGAAGGATACCCTGCTGCCGAGATGAAGCACGGGCCGATTGCGCTGATCGACGAAAACATGCCAGTCGTTGTTATTGCGTTGAAAGACCCGGTCTACGACAAAGTAATGTCCAATATCGCTGAAGTCCGGGCTCGGGACGGACAGGTCATCGCCGTCGCCACTGAGGGGGATACCGAAATAGCCGATCGGGTCAACCATGTGATTTATATTCCGAAGACGTTTCGGCTTCTAACTCCGCTCTTGTCGATTATTCCATTGCAACTAATGGCCTATCATATGGCGGTTATGCGCGGTTGCCCGGTCGACCAGCCGCGTAATCTGGCCAAGAGCGTGACGGTCGAGTGATCACGAGACCGACTATAGCGTTGTCTTTCCCAGTACGGCGACAGCTACGCCCTGCTAAATAATGAACAATCCGCAGATTATCGCGTTATAATTGTCCGAAAAGGGTCCGAATTGTCTCGGGAGATGAACAAGTGCTGATAACACGAATGTTTATTGCTACGGCCATTGTGCCAGTTGTTTTCTTTAGCCAGGGATTGGCAGGAATCGATCGAACAAGTGAGCGCCAGTTTACTTTTGTGTACGAATGGCAGATCGATAGTCTCCTTAGCCAGGAAGGCAAGACAGAAGTATGGGTGCCTCTTCCCCTTTCATCCGATATTCAGCAAATCGACCACTACAACGTGGAAACTAACCTCCCCTACCGGGTCTTTGACGACAGCGTCTACGGAAACCGAATGATCTGCTTCTCCGTTCCCGATACCGTCGTGAAGCCTCACGCAAGACTCATCTTTGATATCACCCGCTTCGAACGCGGAGCCATGGCCGTACCGAACAGAAACAGGGCCAGTTCCCGTGTTCAGGACCCCGCATCCTATCTGGGTGCGAATCGCCTAGTGCCTATCGATGGCGTCATTGCCCGAGAGGCTGATACGGTAACATCGTCTGAGTCTGGCACCCTCAACAAAGGCCGTGCACTATACCAGCACCTGGTCGAAACGATGCGGTACGACAAATCCGGGGAGGGATGGGGGCGCGGCGACGCCATATTCGCCTGCGATGCACGACGCGGCAACTGCACGGATTTCCATTCGCTCTTTATCGGCATGGCTCGTTCACTTGGTATTCCGGCGCGCTTCATTATCGGATTCCCGCTTCCACAAGGCGACAGCACCGTGACTGTCGGGGGATACCACTGTTGGGCAGAGTTTTATACCGATGAACTGGGTTGGGTACCGATTGATGCCTCCGAGGCGACCAAACATCCGGAAAAACGCGAATACTATTTCGGGCATCTCGATCCCGACAGGATTGCCTTTACTATGGGACGGGATATCCAGCTGCCGTCAGGCGGAAGCTCTGAGTTGCTCAATTACTTTGTGTATCCATACGCTATGGTCGATGGTAAGAAGATTGGCGGAGTCAGCCATCACTTTAGTGTGACTCCGAAATAACTGACCAGACTCGCTGACAGTCGCCTGCCGGGCTCTCCTATTCCCAAAACCTACTATCCCGAATGCACGAAGCCAGCATTGCCTTGCCCGACATATTGTGCACCAGCACGTTTTATTGGTTGATCTCCGGCCACACCAAACGCATTATGAAAAAACGAGTGAGTGACCATGAAACGACTTTTTCTCATATTCGGTGAATCCGTCGACAGCGACCTGACCTCGTGGGGATTGCTGGTGCTGCGTGTAATGATCGGTTCGATGCTGGCTTTCGGTCACGGTTGGGGTAAACTTGTGCGCTTTGGCGAGATAGCCCCGGAGTTTTACGACCCGTTTGGATTCGGCGGATGGTTTTCGTTGTCCCTTGTCATCTTTGCCGAGTTCTTTTGCGCGCTTGCCCTAATATTGGGTGTTGCCACACGATTGGCAGCCGTGCCATTGATTATTGTCATGTTGACAGCAGTGTTAGTTATTCACTTTGATGACCCCTGGCGCAAGATGGAGTTTGCAATGCTGTATCTGGCGCCTTTGTTGACCCTTTTCATTTCCGGTGCCGGGCGTATCTCATTCGACTGCGTGATCAGCCGCGCTTCCCGGCCGCGCCGAAACATTGGGAACGGCGTGACACATTGAAAAACCCGCAGAACCTGAACCGACAACTGATCACCTCCGGGTCGCCCTATGAATCGACCTTTGGATTCTCGCGGGCTGTGCGCGTCGGCAATCGCATACTGGTATCGGGAACCGGTCCAATAGCAGCCGACGGAAGCACTGCTGCATCCGGCGATCCTTACGGTCAGGCCAAAAGATGTTTGGAAATAATAGCGGCGGCGATAGCTAAAGCCGGCGGATCAATCGGGGACGTGGTGCGCACCCGGATGTACATCACAGATCTTTCGGTGTCTGATGAAGTTGGACGGGCGCATAGTGAATGCTTTGGCGATGTCAAGCCTGCTGCCACAATGGTAGTGGTAAAAGGCCTTGTGCGCGACGACTGGCTTGTTGAGATCGAGGCGGAGTGTGTTGTTGACGAGTGAAGCGCTATCACTCCCCGTCTTGTAGCCTGCCCTGTGGGTGGGTACATTTGGCTGATTAGTGGGCGGCAGACGTCTCGTCTGCCCCTCAAATCGGCTTGACTGGAATCCTGTCGGGCAGCAGACTGTGAGGTCTGCCAGCCACAAATATATCGGGTAGACCGGTTACACAAAGCTCCCGACCATTAATCACCAATCCGTGAAAGAGATTCTTTAGTCTTTTGTACCTGCTGCGATGGCTTGATCATGCCGAGCTTGAGCAATCTGCTTCGGACCGCTCCGGGCTTGCGTTGGAGTTTGTCGCCAATGCGAACAAAGGTCTCACCGTTCTTGTACAGGCTGGCGATGCGGTTTTCCTCGTCCTGAGTCCAGGGCTCGTAGGCTCGCGGATGAGTCTTGCGCTGTTCGGTGATATCGACCAGTCGTCCTGACGATGCCGTCAGTCTGATTTCGCCATCAATTCTGATCACATTGTCGGAACTCACATGTCGCAGAATCAAGTCCCGAGCGAAGGCAGCCGAGTTCAGGATATCTCCCATCGACAAGTCCGTGTATTTATCCAGAATCTGTGAATGAGAATGCCCCTTGGCGATAAGATCAAGAACGTCAGTGACTTTTGCCCCGGTGCGGCGAATCCAGATTGTGCTCTCCATGAAACCTCCCTTTTCAACATCTGACACGTGTCTCTCCTGATATTGAATATCGGGATACCCCCTGACAGGTAGCGTCAGGGAAAATTGAAGTAATTGGTCCTTTGACCCAGTGCCCCAAAAGCTCAATGCACGTCAACAATACATTGATACTTGATCACTATGTCGACGGCAAGGTAGCTCCGACCTACTCAGCCGTTATTATCGGCTCAGGATCAAACCTCGCAGACCGACCAGGTGTTATCGATCCACAGGCCAATTGGCTCGATCTCGGGGTATTTTCTCGCGAGAAGCCGAACGCACACTTTCAATTGCCGGCGCTGTTCGGACTCTTCAACCGGGTTTCCGGCGCAGTCATAATGTGCCACGATTGCAAAACCGCATGAGTTGTGGGCGCGCATGGACAATTCGACTCGATCGAATATTGATTGCGATCTGTCCGAATCTGGGTGGGAGGATAAGATATCCACCGGCCCGGGTTCCGATACAATATCCACGTATTCCACCTTAAAACGAGACCTTAGATAGTCAATAACTGGTATCTGCGTTCTCCCGTCGATGCAGTTTATCGCAGTGCAAAACGACAATGCCATGTCCTCCCACTCGCAACTACGGTACACCACTTATCAAGTGGTTTGACACCCAGCGGTTGCTTCACCAACCGAGTTTGTCATCGTCACCGTCATCTTCGCCGCCGTCAAACCAATCGGTGTCGTCTTCGGCATCCCCGCCCCACTCGGGATCGGATGCGTCCTTGTCGACATAGTCCGGGCCGTCTTCGTTATCTTTTGCCGAGCCGGGCTTTGCATCAAGCTCGTCGCTGTCATCGAGAATTGAGTAATAGTCGACCAGATCCTGAAACGGCTCCTTTTCGAAAACCTTGTATGGGCTTCCCTGTGCTCCGGGATCGACTTCCAGTGTATAGCTCGCAGCTTCCTTGAGATTATCAAAGATAAGATCGAGATACTCATCGCCGGGGACTTGGTCGTCCTTGATAGTCAGCGTCTTGTCATACGAACCGTCGTCCGAATGCAGCCTGAACTTGTCATCATGGCTGGAAACTTCGCTGGGATCGATTGCGAAACGCACATGTAGTGACGGGATTTCATGAACCAGCGTGGAGCGTTCACCTGACTTAAGTTTGAACTTTACGGGCGGGGGCTTGTTTCCGCCTTGTGTCTGCTGACCCGTCGCCATGCTGCTACCTGTATGCCTTTTCAATTGAGGTCTTTGTGAGCGATACGCCCAAACGTTGGCGTCCAATTGCCTTATAGAACGCTGCAATACGAGCATTTGGCAAGAACACAACCCGTCCGTCGGGCAGTATTCCGAATGCGTCCCCCTTGAAGGCCATATCTCTATGAAGCTTGTAATTGATAAACTGAGCATCCGCACCATGCTGTATTCGCTTGGAGCCGGTCCTCTTATTGAATAACTGAAGGAACTTCTTCACCAATAGAGACTGAACGTCGCCATCGATCTTCTTTGGCACACCGACCAAATTTCTGGTAGCAGAATTAGGACTGATAACATCCAGAAGATCGTAATCACCAACCACCGCTTTTTTTGCCTTTGGATCGATCACCTGACCCGGTCGGTGCGTCAACTCTCCGAACTCACCCAACTCCTTCATGTTAAGCTTGAGGGGCTTGCCGTCAGGACCATTTAGCCTGGTCTTCCCCCCCTTAGCGTATGCGTAACCATCCTCACCCACAATGTAGTACCCCTTGTCTTGAGCAAGTTTGGCTTGCTTAGGTCCCTTAGCTGTTACCTTGCCGGTGATCGGATCGGTGTTCAGGGCAATCAGATCTTTGCCTTTGGGAGGATGGCCATTCTTGATATGCTGCACACCCCGTGGGTTAGTCTGTCGCACTAACACCACAACTCCCTGTTCCTTTGCGATGCGAGCAGCTTCTTCCAGATGCCCGTATTCCATTCCGGATTTGGTCTCGAGTGTTCGCTGTGTTGACTTCGACGCTCCCTTCCCCTTGCCCAGAGCCATGTTTATTTTGGCCAATACACTCTTGAAAGCATACTTTAGAGGGCTAATTCGCGGGGCTGAAGGTTTCGGCGCAACACTCTTTTGAGCGGTGCCGGTATGCGAACCGGTCTGCTTCACCGGAGCTTCATCAACTACTTTTAGCTCAAAACCGGAAGAGGTCTTCTTGCCGGTGCCTCGAAGAGTATGCGTCGAAGGCGTCGTCTCCACCGGAATCTGTGTCTTACCCTTCACGGCTTTTACCGTCTTGATCTTGCCGCCCTCGACAGTGATCTCGATCCTTGCCTGACTCCTTTTTGCTTTGATGAACTTGGCAATAGGCCCGGCCAGCTTCTTTCCTGCGAATCCTGCGGCGATAAATACCCCTTGTGCGGCAATTTCGGCAATACCCTGAATCAGGGCATGGGTTCCCAGCGCAAGATGGTACTTACTCAACTCCGTCAGCTTGGTTTTGGCCTTTTCCTTCGGCCCCCTGCGATGAATTAGCTCCATCTGTGCGAAGTGGCGACCGGCCTCAGCCATGTGCTTTCCGGTCGTGAAGGTCATGTCGATATTCATGATCCACCCAAAACCCTTGGCCATAGCGATAATGGCCATAGCGTACGGGTTGCCACGTGAGGCCATTGCGCCGACAATTGCGTGAACGACAAAAAAGCCGATGGCAGTGGGGAGCATTTCGACAATCTTTTTTCCTATCTCACCATTGTATTGCCGGTATATCTCCTCTACCAGGAACCCGTAGAACTCCCCAATGGATGCCATCAGGGCATACATCTCTAAGTTAGGATAGACAAACGTCTGCCTGAGGATCTGATACAAGTCGGTAAAGGCACTCTGTCCGGCCTTGATCTTGAAGACAGTAACCTTGTCAATATACACTGTCCGATAGTGCTTATCCATGTAGCCAACGAAGGCCGGAATGGCCTGGCCGTATTTGTCATACCGCAGCAGGAGGCTTGGACCACGCGATTTGATGCCAACATCGACTGCGGACGCTCCGGTCGGCAGACGCAGTGTGCCCATGGATATCATTAGTTGATTGTTGACAGCCATAGGGTTCTTCAGCTTGCGTTGATATAAAAGTGTCTCGACCATGTTGATCAGGAAGTTGAAAGGACCGCCTATGGCATTCTTGTATTCATGAAAGCCCTGCGTCAACACTCGTGCCACAAGCTGAGGACTAAGGTTTGGGTTCTTCGATTTGCGCTTTATTATCCACTTGTATTCGCGCCTGCTGATCCCCCCTTTGGCTACTCGACCATTGATACTAATACTGCAAAAATGCTCCAGGAATAGAATATATACTAAGGCCAGACGCGGGTCCTTCAGCTCTTTAAGATAGTCGTCAGATAGTGGTTTGGTCGGTATTCCGTTCCCATTGCCGCCCGGAAATTCCTCGAATGCAACCTGCACAGGGATCTCTTTTCCAATGACCGACTTGAGCAAACATTGAATCATGTGGTCAACGGGCTGTTTCTTGCTCGACTCTCTCCGCCAACTGAATAGTACTATTTTTTTCTGATCGTTGAGTTTCTTAACCCGATTGAACAACGCGGGAGGAACACCGGACGCCTTGAGCACGACTACCTCTGCGCCTGTATCACCAAGTGAGTCGAACTTGACGGTCCATGTACCATCGGTAAACCATGTGTATACCAACAATCGTCGGATCTTCTTACCAGAGACGGTAAGGAAAGTTACCACCCCAACCAGTTTTTTCTGATCGGCCCTGACAGTGATATTCTTGAGTGTTTCGTTGCAGACGGGAACTACTGCGCGCTTGACCCGGCGCTTCGACTTACGCTTAGCGCCGCGCTTGTGCGCCCGGTATTTCTCTTTCCCCGACCCCGAGGAGGAGCCACTACCAGCCATACTTGGCAGCTCCTGCGTTAGAGATTAGAGAATTCAACTTCGTATTGACCCGGTGGTATGTTTTCCTCTTTGGCATACCCGCTCTTGTCCAATTTACCGGAACGCTTGGTTCCGTCAGGAAGGGACAACGAGTAATCCTCCTCTGGCATGGGCCGTCCATACTGATTGACCAACTTTATCTCGATCCAGTCCTTGAACGTCAACAGCCCAGGGCTTTGCTTGTCGCCGTACTCAGTGTCACCAACTTTCACCGCGAAAAAATACTCTGGAGGATTATAGGAACCGCCATAACGCTGCATCTCATCGTCGGTCGGGATTTCGTCGGTGTCCTCGTGATACTCGTATTCCCACTTCAGCTCAATCTTTTGATCAACCACCGTTGCCGGAAGCTCCGTGATCTTGTCATGACAGTTATCCTGATCATGTTCATAGATTATCACTACCACTTCAGCGCCGGCGGGAAGGCCCTTGACATCGCCGCTAAGGGTCACAACATCGCCGCGGCGCGCCTCAGCCGCTGACCACTTCAGATTGCTCACTTCGACCGGAGGAAATGCTGGAATAGTATGCGACTCGTCCGACAGGTCGTTCTTGGGTAGTTTTACTTCGAAGTAAACCTCGTCACCAAGCTCGATATCATCCGGGATGTCAAACCGATCGGTGAACCGGTTTCGCTTCATAACACCCTTGATTTTGCCGAGCTTCTTCCCGTTAGCAGATTTGCCGACCACTTTGATCGGCGCTCCCTCTCCAACCATCGAAGTCCGAATCTCAAACGGAACTGCCTGCCCGCCAATAGCCATATTGCTCTGCCAATCTGCGAAGATCAGCACCGGTTCGAGCTTGATTTCGTGCTCTTCGTCGGTAGCTTTTGTAAACTTGAGGTCCATGCTATCCGATCACATCGTCTTACCGGTCAATCGGCGTGAACGAATTGATAATCCGCTCCACCTCAAGCCCGACTGTCTTCCGTGTCCTCTTTGAGAAGTCAACCGAAAATGTATATGCGATGCCCCCCAAAACAAAGTACACAAACTTGCGAAAAACAACTCGGTCGTCGCTTTGCTGCCATCGGAAGACGACATCGTACCCCTCACCGGCCGAATACTCCTTCATCTCCTCCTTGACAACTTCCATGTCGGGCAGGTCGATTGACAGTTGATCGACACGATCGCGACCAAAAGAGTGCGCATCATCGAATTGAGGATTGCGATCGATCATCAATACAATCTGATGATGCATCCCACCCTCTTCGGGACCGGCAAAAAGATAGGCAGTCTGATCGACCCAGCCTTTTGGCAGGTCTATAGTGAATCGGGGGATCACTTCAGTGTCCACCGAGGCAACTGTCGTTGGTTTTTCCACTGTCAATTACTGTCATCTATACGATTCCTCATTCAAAACAATAGAGATTCCTGCTCCCGGCAATATAGAGCCGCCCCGCTTGATCGATAGCGGCAGGGCAGTCAAATGTCTCGTCGCTGTCGGTGATTTCGGTATTGAACCTCTCATTCCCTCCATCTTCGAAAAGCCTGAGCTGTCTGCCGTCGAGGCACACAACATAATCGTTGCTTGCAACCGTAAGCCATACCTCACCATTCCCCTCGAGTTCCTGCTGCCAGAGCGGTTCACCATTGGCATAACAGGTCAGATCCTTTGCGTCTACCATGTAAACCTTGCCATCGCTCCCGCAGGCAGGCGGTTGATCTGCACGTAGCCGTGTGAGCCCGTACGATGACAGTTGCTTGCCGGAAAGATCAAACAGTCGCATACAGGGATCTGTTTTATCACCGGCAGATATACTTCCTAACACAACCAGCCTTCCATCAAGGTCCAGAGATGCCGAGACTATTTCTGTCATTTCACTTGAGAATGAACGATGTGACCCGTCCACCGTATTCAGAACCGTCACGTCGGTTCCCATGATCAGGACCATCGTATTGCCGTCCCCTGACAACAGCGCATGATCAATATCTCCCTCGTCGTCGTAACTCCATGTTCGACGCGATTTCTCAATCGGTAAACGATAGACATCGTAGCGACGAGGCAACCGCTGTGGTCCGCCCAGGAATTGAACGGCTGCCAGAAGATCGTCCCACGTCGGTTTGAACACCAAAAACGATGTCCACTTCTCTGCCGCAGGAATATCTTTGGATTCAAGTAACAGATTCCCGTCGTAATCGCGATAGTCCATCAGATATGAAGGTTTGATATAAGCCATAGCGCTCTTGCCAAACATAACCGGCGTGTTCTCACCGATTGGGTAAGTGGATTCGAACGAACCGTTCAGATCATACAGAAGCAGATCACGATTCGATCGTACTCCCACAGTCCTACCGCTAATGTGCAAGCCTGAGGGAACAACTTGCAGCCTTTCGTCAATCTCAATGTACGGTTTTGACCAGACAAGTTGCCCCTTCGCTTCGGTTGCCACAGACAAATGAGAGTTCCTCTGAAAGTTGGCAAACTGCACCGGGTAAGCAACACTATCTATAGTAAACATTTCAGATATATCCTTTTCCAGACTGTCTCCGCGAGTCCCACCTGTGCAGCAACATGCTCCCCATACTACCAGTGATAGCAGTGCCGATACCGATATTTCTTTTGTCATATCTCATACTCTCTGCGCTTGTATCGCCAATGTCACAACTCCCCGACATAGCCAAAAGGTACACGCCGAGCGGACCGCTCGCATCATCTACACTAGTCTCCCTTGAGCATAAAATTATTGTTTCCCAACTCAGATTTAAACCATTTTTCAACGAAAGCAAGATTCCCTTTTCCCGGTTTGTCTGCCCCAAACAGCCGCTTAAAAAATGCGACAAATGCGCCGTTGTCCTTGCCTAGTATGTAATTGGCCACCCATGTCTTTGACGTTTCGTTTCCTATCTTCAGAGTTTTCCCATGTTTTGACGTGATCGAGGAAGAGTCATTGAGTGTCACTTCAATATCGTAGTGGTTGGCGGCAACAGGTGCCGTTTCACGACAAACCGGGAAAAGAAATATATAAGAGTTCTTAAAATCGTGCGGCTCTGTGGCATTCTGCAGGTAGAAGCGCTTATTCATATTACTAAGAACATTGCGAAGGCCACGCAACCAGTCCCGCTTGTCGGCGGCCGACCATGCGCCAGCCGATCCGGGTTTGAAGGAAAAAGCGATTTTCAGATACATACCCATGATTCCATCAAAAGCAAACGGCATTTTCTTACCGTCGATCGGCATGTTCCAGGCCGCCTCGTCCTCACCCAACTTGTACAGCGCAAGATCGACCTTCCCGGTGCCGGTGGACACGTCTTCCTCCAGTTTGAACGGCTTGTAAATATCACGATAATCATTCGGGGCACCGGAAAGATAGTAGTTCAACGTCTTAGTCCCAAAGCGATGACATAACTTAAACTTAACACCCTTGAGAAAGGGCTGAAGCTGATTGGCATCACTGGAGGCATCGTTGATCCAGTTCACATAAAACCAGAGATGTTTCATTCTGGGCGCCCGGTTATCGATCATCATTGAACCGTCATCGTCCTGGTACGGCATTGCCGGGTAGTACTGGTCGAACCTGTCGTCATAAGCATATTCATCATCCTTGCCCATAGCATGATTCAACTCATGGGAGACAACAAGTGTGTCGTAGTTCTTACCATCTATATCTGCAAAAGTGCCGACACCAAGATAATCCCGTACCTTGTAATCCTTCCAGTACATATCAGATGTCGTGATTCCCATCCAGCCGGTACTGGAATCACTTGACACCGTTACAGTGCACTTGGGCTTGCCACCGAGGCTGTTTTGCTTTGCCTCGAAGAAAAACAGAGGCTTGATTTGAATATCGCTGGCCTTTTTAGTAAACGGCTCGATTGTATATCCCTTGTCTTCCCACCGCTTGAAGGAGTTGAGCATCCCCTTGGTAGCAAAGTTCTTTACTTTTGCCGCATTCACAGGGTGGGTCGCGTTGCTCTTGTAAAAGGCGTTCCAGTAGACGATCACAAACGACCGCCGCTTCAGACCGTCGGGACCTGAAATGACACAGCCGTCATGGATATAGTGCAGTTCGAAATTGCCGGTCTTTGCCGTGAAATACCTCTGGTGCCCCCAGGTGTTATTGTCGTCGTCGAACTTACCGCCAACATGCCAGTCCGTGTCCTCAAGTCGGGCGGCGCGGCAGCCGCGCACATGTTTAGCCGGGTCGAAGGGATCAGCGCCCTGACCGGCACGTCTGGAATAGACATGATAGAAGTCATTGGCAAAGGCGACCATTCGAGTCTGGCCGTCTGTGGGAATGTCCGTAATCAAATTGGATTTGAATTCATGTTTGGTAAAATAGGGAGCGTTAGCGCTTTCAGGTTTGTACAGCACAAGCTCCTGTGCTTTCACATAGAAGAGGGAGAATCTGGATTTGTCCGAGAGCGCAACACTGGAATCGTCCGCCTTCTTGTCCTTTATATTCTGTTTACCATCCTTGTCAACAAGTACTATATCGTCCAGAAAAAAGAGCAGCGGCTTGCTCGGTGCCGTCACATTGGTACCGAAAGGCTTGAGCTTCTTCTTGTCCGTGAGTACATTTTCAAATCGTTCACCGGTATTCATATTACCGTCGTATCGTGTCCAGTAGTTTTGTGACGACCAGTGGGAGGGAAGGTCATAGTACTTCATGCGCTTGGGCAGATCGAAAGCCTTTACATCATCTGGGAGTTCCGTGACAAGTTTGGGCGTGGCACCGCTGTTTTCGGTAAATATCCACTGGTTGTTGGTTTTGAATTCAAAGTGGAGGCTTTTGCGAGCCGGATCGTCAAGAGCTGATTTGAATTGCACTTTGACACTGTACACGCCGCTTTTATATGTTGCCACAGCAGTCAGCTCATCGGCGCCATTCTCATAGGCCCGGATATCAATCCCTTCGGGAACATCCAGAACCTTGCCTGCAACGCGGTCGAAGTATTTGAATCCGATATGATAGACCACTGCATAAAGATCGCTAGGATCGATATACACCGGAATGAAGTGGAATCCGTGCCAAAGCGGACAGTCCTTCTCCTTGTGGACGGCATCAACATCCACAGGACAGTCGAGTACGGGTACTTCGTCTTTGTCGAAAAAGAGAATCACCACCCGCCTGTTGGTCTGTGAGCGATAATTGTCCTTCTGGCTTTGTTCGATAGGAAATGATTCGCCGCAGCCGACGTATTTCTTAGTGGACGACGCAAACTTAAGATCGTCAATCCGTCGCTGGTCAAGCTGCTCTGGCGTAACTTTGAGAACCTCGCAGATATCCCGGTTGTACAGTTCGAAAATCGCTACCCACAGTTCTTCCGGCCAGCGGTGTTTGCTGTCCTTCCTGACCGAGCGGATGACATCACCCGAAAGACGGGTCAACCCGTGTTTGGTTGCAAACTCACTGTTGTAGTACTGTATGAAGTTCTCGGTAGCCCTCTCAGTGTTTGGTCCCCACTTATCGTCAATCTTCCCGGGGTTGCAAGGCCACTTGCGGTGAGTGAAGACATGCTTTAGTATCTGCTGGCAATCTTCCACCTTATGTTTTTCATAGCACACTTTCGACCAGTTGACCCGATCACCGACAAGCAGAAACAGAACGTTTTTTGCCCGTAATTCGGACAACCCGAAGTTATACTTCGCCTCACCAGAAGTATCGGTGTGCCCTGCTATGACAATACGCTTGTCGGGATTGAATTCAAACTGCTTGAACACCAGGGCAAGGGCCTTCACACCCGTCACTTTCTCCTGCTGCTGGCGAGCCGTCGAACTGCCAGACCCCTGCTTGGCCGATTTCCCCTTCGGTGCCGCCGGCATCAGGACAGCGCTGTTAAGGTGAAAAAGAACATCTTCCATCTCCAGAATGTGAACGTTGATTCTTTTGAGGATGATCTCGCACTTGTGATGCGACACGGTCGGGGTCTTACCAAGTAGTTCCCGGAAAATCACTTTCGCTTCAAGTGTGTTGCCCATACCAGGTACGCCTGCCGGTCCTTGCGACTCAGGATCGAGGATCCATTTTGAGTTTCATGCGACCGGGCGGAGTCTTTTCTATTTTCACATATCCATTAGCGTCCAGAGTCCCGGTACATATTTTCCCATTGGGGAAAAGCACTGTGTACTCTTTATCCGCCAGCGCCTTACCATCTTCGTCCTTGACCGTCAGTTCGAGCCAGTCTTTGTATTTCAACAGCCCGGAACGTTCCGTAAGAGTATCTATAGCCACCACAAAATAGTAGAACGGGACCGAATAGCGACCCGTCTCCATTTTCTCGTCCTGAAGATTAAGAAGCTTGTCGTCTATTGTCAGTTCCCACTCCTGTTCAATCCTGTCGGACCGGACCTCTGTACAGATAGTAGCCAGATGCTGAGAGGCAAAACTGAGGTCGCGAACGTATATATCAAGAGTGGCCTTAGTGCCGTCTTCAATTCCAGCCGTGATAACTTTCATCGTTACCTTTTGCCCCACTTCCGCTTCACGCACCGACCATCGCGCATCACGAATAACCTGCAGGGCGATTTCATATTGCCCCGGCTCTATTGCCACTTCGCGCACTTTGCCGGCAAGTCGTTGCTGATTCGGCATAGCCCGCTAACCCGATCTTCTCGAAGTGAATCCGGGACCGGTCACAGGGAAGCCCCCCCGGTCAACGAATCGAACATCGAGGAAGTGTCCCTCATCTTCCCTCTGGTCGCCGGATGAGGCCAGCTCGTTCTCACCAGACCCACCACCGCCTGTGCCCGCAGCCTCCTCGGTCGTAGCCGTGCCACCACCGCCACCTGCTCCGCCACCGCCTCCGCCGCCACCAGCGGGACTGATCAGAACAGTTGGGCAGCCGGGAGGGGCTATGGTATCAGGGGGGCCAACACAGGTAGCCATATCGCCCACACAGGCGGCAGGGACGCCACCAATGAATACAGTCGCCGCACCGGGCGGGAGGATTG
>JBHHVC010000019.1:0-22128 GCA_046754125.1 Candidatus Zixiibacteriota bacterium | reverse complement strand
TATCGAATGGGACGGCCGTATCGGTGACGGCTCTGCTGCAGCAACCGGGCTTTATCTATACCGCCTGACCACATCCGACGGCGTACAAACCCGGAAGATGCTCCTCTTGAAATGATGGCACTACACACACGACGGACTTGACAACCCGGTATGGGGCCTCGCATATTGGCCTCCGACTGGACCAAGCCAAACATCAGGAGACTCAAGTGCCCAGAAAACCGAAAACTACGTCCAAGAATAAGGCGTCCGGCGCCATAGACACGCTGCTTGTCGAAAAACGCAGCTTCAGACCGCCCAGGGCCTTCGTCAAGCAGGCCAGTATCTCAGACAAATCGATCTATTCGCGCGCAAGGAAAGACCCCGTGCGGTTCTGGGAGACAATGGCTTCAGAACTGGTCTGGCAAAAGAAGTGGAAAGCAGGATTGCAATGGAAAGCGCCGGATGCAAAGTGGTTTGTCGGCGGCAAGCTGAATATCACAGAGTCATGCCTCGACCAACATGTTACTAACGGTCGCAGAAACAAGGCAGCGTTGATTTGGGAAGGTGAACCGGGCGACAGGCGAACATACACTTATTTCGATATGTTTCGACAGGTTAATAAATTTGCCAACGCCCTCAAGTCCCTGGGAATCACCAAGGGCGACCGAGTTGCGATCTTCCTTCCCATGATCCCCGAACTGGTTATCGCCATGCTCGGCTGCGCTCGTATTGGCGCGATTCACTCAGTCGTCTTCGGCGGTTTTTCTCCCGACTCGCTGAGAGACCGGATTAACGACGCCGAGGCAAAGCTGCTGATAACTGCCGATGGCGGCTACCGCCGAGGGCAAATCATTCCTCTCAAACACGATGCCGACGTAGCCATTGCCGACTGCCCATCGATTGAGAACGTCATAGTAGTTAAACGAGGTGAGTTCTTGCTGCGATTCAAAGAAGGTCGCGATCATTGGTACCATGACTTGATGCAGGAGGCTGACCCATATTGCAAACCGACTACAATGGACAGCGAGGACCCGTTGTTCATCCTGTATACTTCGGGCACGACAGGGAAACCAAAGGGGATCGTGCACACTTGCGGCGGCTATCTGGTCGGAACCTATGCCACAACCAAATACGTGTTTGACTTGAAGGATGACGATGTCTTCTGGTGCACCGCCGATTGTGGCTGGGTGACAGGACATTCTTACATCGTATATGGACCGATGGCCAACGGCGCAACACAGGTGATGTACGAAGGCGCGCCCAACTGGCCCGATCCTGATCG
Source organism: Candidatus Zixiibacteriota bacterium (assembly GCA_046754125.1). Lineage (GTDB taxonomy): Bacteria > Zixibacteria > MSB-5A5 > GN15 > FEB-12 > JBHHVC01. The sequence continues at coordinate 20,867 of JBHHVC010000019.1, read as the reverse complement.
TTTCTGGCAAATTGTCGAAGAATTTGGTGTGACTGTGTTCTACACCGCCCCCACCGCCATTCGCGCATTTATGAAATGGGGTGACGAGTGGCCGGAAAAGCACGACCTTAGTTCACTACGCCTCCTCGGAACAGTTGGAGAGCCGATAAATCCTGAAGCGTGGATGTGGTATCGGAAAATAATCGGCCATGAGAACTGCCCAATTGTCGACACATGGTGGCAAACCGAAACCGGCCACATACTTATCACGCCGCTACCGGGTATCACGGCTACAAAGCCCGGCTCCGCTACGCAGGCTTTCCCGGGAATCGATGCCGTTATTCTCGATGAGAATGGCAAAGAGGTCAAAGAAGGCGGCGGCTACCTTGCTATCAGAAAACCCTGGCCGGGAATGCTGCGCGGTATTTGGGGAGATCGCGACCGTTATATCGAGACCTATTGGTCCAAGTGGAACGACACATATTTCCCCGGAGATGGCGCAAAGATCGACAAGGACAAATACCTCTGGATACTAGGGCGAGTTGACGATGTCATCAACACAGCCGGACACCGCATCTCCACTATGGAAGTTGAGTCGGCTCTGGTGGAACACGATGCCGTTGTCGAAGCCGCAGTTGTTGGCATTCCGCATGACCTGAAAGGAGAATGCCTGGCTGCATTCGTTACGCCTCGATCCGACATTGAGCCAAGTAATAAATTCATGGCTCAACTCAAGGACTTCGTGGTGCGAAAGATTGGCGCCGTCGCCCGACCGGAGCAAATCACTTTTGCCCATGACCTGCCCAAAACCCGATCGGGAAAGATCATGCGCCGACTGTTGCGCGATATTGCCCAGGGCAAAATACTGGGTGACACTACAACTCTGGCCGACCCCGAAGTGCTCAACCGAATAAAACGGCAATACGAAGAGGATTGATCGCCGGTTGTCTTGCGTCAGCCTGAGGCGCTTCACAAGTGCTCGTCCGATACTGTGATCTATGGTCGAACTCATTTACGAAAACAAAGACTGGCTGCCGTTCTTCACTGGAGCGCTCGATGAGATAACCGTCCCCTGGCGCCTGAACTACATCGAGGACTTTGAGTTAGACCTCAACCAGCCACCGGACAATGTTATATACTTGAATCGTATTTCTCCCTCATCGCACACCAGGGGACATAATAGCGCAATCATTCGGGGTGAACAGTACCTCGAACATCTGGCCGCATACAACCGGACAGTCCTCAATGGCGCCGAAACGCTGAACTACGAGATGAGCAAGGTGGAACAGTATCGACTGCTTGAGCGTTTCGGCCTTAATTATCCCCCTACAGTGTTTTCGTCCAATCTCGATGAACTGATTGTTCAAGCCTATCGTCTGAACTTTCCAGTACTGACAAAACACAATTGCTCTGGCAAAGGCTTGGGGATTAGGCTCGTTCAATCGGCGGTGGAACTTCGCGACTATCTGGGCAGTACCGACTATGAACCATCCCCCGACGGGATTCTACTGGTGCAGCAATACATCCAGCCCCGAAATGACAGAATCACACGAGTGGAACTGCTTGGTGGTGAATTAGTGTATGCGTTCCACAGTTCCACCAAACAGGGATTTGAACTCTGTCCGGCTGATGCCTGCGCAGTAGACAGAGAGGGGTTGTCTGGAGCCGTCTGCTCAAAGGATAACAACCTTTTTTCCTACATCCCCGACTTTGACCACCCGTTGGCTTACAAATACGCCGAAATGGCGCGGGAAGTGCCTTTTGATCTGGTCGGTATCGAGTTTGTGGAAGGGAACAACGGCGTCCCCTACACATATGATATCAATGCCACCACCAACTATTCTCCTGATGTCGAAAATGCGTCGGGACACTTGGCAAAGCTAGCTTTTCAGCGACTCATAAAGAGAACAATGACCTAAACTTCTACTGGCGTTGTTCGATTTTTATATATAACTAGTCAATCAAGTGACCGACCGGGATGAAAGGTAGGGTCAAATATGGATTTTTCGCTGACCGAAGAGCAGCAATACGTGCGCGATGTCGCTCGCAAGTTTTCTGAAGAACGACTCTTTCCTCGCGCCGGCAAGTTCGACAAAACTTGCCAGCTCGACCGTGGTCTCATCAAAGAGATGAGTAGTCTGGGCCTTATGGGGGTCAAGGTGCCGGAAGAATACGGCGGTGCCGGGCTTGACAATCTGGCCTATACCATCTGCATAGAAGAACTGGCCCGAGGGTGCGCATCGCATGCACTCACAGTGGCTGTGCATGGTTCACTGTTTGCCATGCCATTGCTGGACTCTGGAACGGAGGAGCAGAAGAAGAAATATCTCCCCCCCGTCTGCAGCGGCGAAATGATGGCGGCCTATTCTCTATCGGAAGCCGATTCCGGCTCCGATGCCGGATCGTTGTCATTGCTCGCGGTTGAGGATGGGGATGACTACGTACTCAACGGCACCAAGCTGTGGGTAACCCAGGGATCATTGGCTGACTATATTATCGTCTTTGCAACCGTCAATAAGCAGCTTCGCACCAAAGGGATCATTGCGCTCGTAGTAGAATCCGACCGGCCCGGTTTTGCAGTCGGCAAGAATGAAGAGAAAATGGGTTTTAAGGCATCGCCAACATCGGAGCTCGTCTTCTCCGACTATCGCATCCCCAAAGAGAATCGAATTGGAGAAGTTGGGCGGGGCTTCAACATCGCTATGGAGACGCTCAATCACGGCCGCATTTCTGTCGGAGCACAGGCGCTTGGCATGGCGCAACGAGCCTTTGAAATTGCGACCACATACGCGACGGAACGTAAGCAGTTTGGAAAAAACTTATCCGGCTTCCAGGCAATCCAGTTTAAGTTGGCCGATATGCAAATGAAACTACATGCAGCTCGCCTGATGGTATACCAGGCAGCATGGCGCAAGGATCAGGGCATGTCGGTGATCAAGGAAGCGGCGATTGCCAAGCTGTACGCCTCCGAAATCGGTACCGAGATTGCGCACCAGGCTATCCAGATTCTGGGTGGCTATGGCTACACCCACGAGTATAATGTCGAGCGAATCTATCGAGATGTCAAACTATGTGAGATATTTGAAGGCACCACAGCGCACATTCAGCGCATTGTCATTGCGCGTGAGCTGCTCAAAGAGTTTGCTGACCAGACATAGCGCCTGGCACTATGATCGTCTAAGATCATCTGACTGCAACACTCTCCAGATACCTGGTAGCCTCGCCCTGATTTGCAAGTTCTACATACTCGACACCCATGTGTGTTCGCTCCACGTATAGCTGTCTGTATTCTCTGCGATGCCGCCAAAATGTTCGGACCACCCAGAGCAGTATTGAGTCTCGGCTAAGAAATGACTGTTTGAAAGACTCTCTGTTCCCGCCGAATAGCTCTTCGCGATTCCGGATGCGGCGACAGGTTCGACGAAGTGCGCGAAGAGCAATCGTTGCAAAACTGTAATTGAGCCATATTACTGTTGTCGCGCGCGCAAGAAACAGTGGCTGAATACTTGAGTAATTGCCGTCGATGATCCAATGGTCGCGAGCAACAACATCGCGAACGCGATTAACAAACAGATCACTCGGGACAGGCTCCCAATCCTTTTGCCAGAACAGGCTATCGAGTTCTGTGTGAGCAATCCCAGTTCGCTCGGAGAGAGATTCTGCAAAAGTGCTCTTGCCGCAGCAGCTTGTTCCGATTATGAGCACCCGGTCTATTACAACTTCTCCCAGCGCAAAACGGCTCAGGACAACGTCGATAAGACGTTGCCCTGACATCACGGTAAGCGTTTCTGCTAATTTTCACTCTTTAGCAGATAGGACGGCCTGTCAGTCTTAAAGACAGCCCCTACTTGTCATCCCCACCGAGTATGATCGGCAGCGATCCGGCATCGTTACCGACAATCACGACCTTGGTATTGGGCGACTCAGCGATCTTGAGTGTTGCCTCGATTCCCTTCCATTTCAGAAGGGACTTGGTGATTCCGGCCGAGACGATCTTCTGGAAATCGGCAATTCCCTGCGCCTCAATCCTTTTGCGCTCAGCCTCTTTTCTTTCCTTGGCGATAGTGAATTCCATCTTTTCGGCCTCTTGTGCGGCTGTTAGCTTGAAATTGATCGCCTCGGAGATTTTTGGTGGAATCTGGACATCGCGAATGATCACCTTCTCAACACTAACATACTTGTCCGCCACTGCTTCGCTCAAACGGGTGAATAACTCCTGCTGCACTTGCTCTCTCTTGGACGAATAGATTTCCTCAGGCTTGTAGTTACCCGTAACTTCGCGGCCGATCCCGCGCAGTCTCGGCGATATGGCGACATGGTAGTAATCTTGCCCCACTGTAACCTGAAGCGAGTCTAGTTTGTTGGCGAGCGGCCGGTAGAGAATTGACAGGTCCATACGGATCGAGGCTCCATCAGAAGACAATACCGTCAACTTCTCTTTGCTCTCCTGTAGCTGCACCTTGTATACAAACATCCGATTCCACGGCAGGTGCCAGGCAAACCCCTCCTTGTAAATGTTACCAAACTCTGTTCCGTCACCGAACTTGGAATAAAAAACGCCCCTATGACCAGATGGTACCTGCGTTCCGCAGCCGACCATACCGAGTGCAAACACTGCCAGCAATAGTGCCGGAATCAGTTTGAATCGATCCGTTCTCACAGCAAACCTCCTTGTAGTGTAAATTGTAACATCCCATTTCAATACTGGCAAACAAATGGTTTATTCACTCCAAGTCAAGGCGGCTGCTTCCTGCTCTGGAGTCAAAACTGACAGATGCGCGACTTCGCTGCTTGTCGGCGGAGCAATGCGGCAGTACTTTAGAGACGGATCAAACCAGAATTATTAGCCAGGAGGCCAAAAACTATGCTGATCTCAAACATGTCAAAGTTACTTACAGTCGTCGCAGCACTGTCATACTGCGTTAGCCTTGCCGCTCCCATCGATTTGCCGATGCCCGAGCCGCCTTCTACTGCCACTCAGGAAATCGCCACTTTTTCGATAGTGGCCGGCGACTCGATCACCGGTGAACTCGGAGTGGCTGTGGCTTCGCGCTTTTTTGCAGTTGGATCGGTAGTACCGTGGGCTAAGGCAGGAATAGGAGCCGTAGCCACACAGTCTTATGCCAACACGACCTATGGCTGGCGCGGTCTTGAGCTACTAGAGCAGGGGCTGACCCCGCAGCAGGCGATAGATTCGCTAAAGAGCACAGACAGCGACCGCGAGCGACGTCAGGTCGGTATCGTTGCCGCCGATGGCAACTCTGCCACATTCACCGGCTACGAGTGCAATTCCTGGGCTGGAGGGCGCAAAGGACCCGGATACGCCATCCAGGGCAATATCTTAGCTGGGGCAGAAGTTGTTGAGTCGATGGAGAAAGCGTACCTGGAGTCGGGTGGATCCCTGGCCGAGCGGCTTTATGCTGCTCTGCTGGCAGGCGACAGCGCTGGCGGCGATAGCCGGGGAAAGCAATCGGCGGCTTTGCTTGTAGTAAAGGAGGGGGCTGGATACGGCGGCTATACTGATCGAGCAATCGATATCCGTGTCGATGACCATACCGAGCCATTCAAAGAGTTGGGACGCTTGCTCACAATCGCCCGAATGAACTATTTATGGAACGAGGCCTGGACAGCATTCACTGAAAAGCGATTTGAGGATGCCCGCGATCCGATGGAGAAAGCTGCCGAACTTGCCCCCAGCTACGCCGAAGTCCATTATGATTTAGCCGTGATCCGGCTCGCCAGAGGCGACAAAAACGGCGCTTACCTTGCATTGCAGCAGGCATTTGAACTCAATCCCAAGCTGGCGAAACAGGCTGCCGGCGATCAGGACCTGGCAAAAATGCGCGGATACGAAGAATTCAAGCTACTTATGCAGGAGTTCGGCCAATAGTGGTTGTCTGAAACAGAATCTACCGCCAGACCCTTTTGCCAACCGTCTACTGAGGAACCCGATACGGCACTGCCCAGGAACGGACCCAGAGCGGCAAACTGTCAACGCCCTTTACAAAAGCGTGCATCACCACCAGGTTCCATAACTTGGGATTCGGATCAGGCGTAACAATCGTATCGATGATATCTTTACCCAGTTGGGCAAGCCCCTCGGTGACAAAGCCTGCAGACGTCTCATAGGAAGCCACGACGCCATACGAAATGGTATTGCGCGGTGTGCTGGTGATTTGCAACACAGCACCCTGAGCAAAATCTGCAATGTCCGTTAATGGTGTGAATGAAAACAACCGAGGGCTGCCGTCCACATCCAGTTCCACTGTATTGCTGCCTCGAACCTCAAGAATTTCTCCCGCCGATGGCTCAAACCGGAGATTCATCAGAGGTGGTCCGCTGCTATAGCCGTATCCATGCAACTGCCATCCGGAAAAGGCCTGGGAGTTGGAGCCGAGTTTGAGCAAAAAGGCGGTTCTGGTTATCACCCGCTCAAATGGAATGACTGTTGTGTCGAGGCCGGCTATGCGCTCACTGTGGCCAAGAATGACATCGGTGAAAAGTACCTCGGCAAAGTGAAAGCTCCCGAAACTCAACTCCACAAAGCGATTCTCTTCGATAGCAATCGAACTGACTCTAATCACGGAATCCTGAAAATCGCGATAGGTGGCGGTGTCGAACGGCAAACCGTATTCTTCGGGAGTAACAAGACTGCCCGTCCGGTATAGCTCCTTCCCTTCCTCCGTATCGGCGAGATAACGAAATACTTCGTCCCGTTGCGAAACAGTAAAGACATCCTTTTCGCTACATGCTAAAAAAGAGGCAATAGCACTCACAAGCAGTACTGCTTGGATCATCTTACTTTTATTGAGCAAGGACATCATTTGTCTGGTTACAACAGGCTCACCGCTGTTTTGTTTTGTCTTTTTTCCAGGGCAACTGTCCCTGCATTCGATCGATCTCATCGCGAATCAGGGCAGCCGTTTCAAACTCGAGATTACGGGCGGCGGTCTTCATTGCTTCGGTTAGAAATGCAATCTGGTCTTCGCGTCCCATCAACTCGAAACTGGCCGGCTTATCGAATGATGGTCCAGCATCGGTTGTTCGAGCATCAGCCAATTGCGTTGTGCGAAGGATTTCATCTCTCGTTTTCAGGATCGTCTCCGGATTGATGTTGAACTTCCGGTTATATTGCCCCTGTTTCTCGCGCCGTCGATTGGTTTCGTTGATAGCTTTGGCCATCGAGTTAGTGATCTTGTCGGCATAAAAGATCACTTCTCCGTTAGCGTTTCGGGCTGCTCGCCCCGAAGTCTGGATCAGAGCACGAGCAGAACGCAAAAAACCTTCTTTGTCGGCATCGAGGATGGCCACAAGTGATACTTCAGGAAGGTCCAGACCCTCGCGCAGGAGGTTGACCCCGACCAACACATCGAATTCAGCCAGCCGCAGATCGCGAATGATCTCAGTTCGTTTTATCGAATCGATATCGCTGTGCAGGTAGCGAACGCGCAGTTTCATCTTGCTCAGGTAGTCGGTCAGATCCTCGGACATCCTTTTGGTAAGAGTAGTCACCAGCGTTCGCTCCCCCTTGCTCACTCTCTTTCTTACTTCCTCAAGGAGATCATCAACCTGAGTAGATAACGGTCGAACCACAATACGCGGGTCGAGCAAACCGGTCGGCCTGATCACCTGTTCTACAATGACGCCCTCGGCCTTCTCAAGCTCATAGTCTGCAGGCGTCGCCGAAACATAGATGATCTGTTTCATCAGGCTCTCGAATTCCTCGAAATAGAGCGGCCTGTTATCCAGCGCCGAGGGAAGTCGGAACCCATGGGAAACAAGAGTCTCCTTGCGATTCCTGTCGCCCGCATACATCGCTCGCACCTGCGGAATCGACTGGTGCGATTCATCGATGATGGTGATGAACTTGTCGGGGAAGAAATCGATCAGAGTAAACGGCCTTTCTCCAGGCTTCCGTCCAGTGAGGTGACGCGAGTAGTTTTCTACGCCGCTGCAGTAGCCAACTTCACTGAGCATTTCCAAATCATAGTTGGTGCGAGATTCGATTCGTTGTGCCTCGAGCAGCTTATCCTGAGAACGGAACAGCTCAAGCTGTTCAGCCAGTTCCTTGCGGATTGTCTTGATCGCCCGCTTAAGTTGAGGCGGCGAAGTAATGAAATGCTTGGCAGGATATATCGACACCCGTTTGCGTTCGGACAGTATTTCGCCGGTAAGAGGAACAATTTCGGTTATGCGCTCAATTTCATCCCCATAGAACTCAATCCGAAAAGCGTTCTCATAGTATGCCGGTATCAGTTCGATAGTGTCGCCGCGCACTCGAAACTTGCCGCGAGAGAAGTCGATATCATTGCGGCTATAATGAATCGCGATCAGCTTTCGTATCAGGAGATCGCGATCGATCTCCATACCGGGCTTCAGGCAAAGGAACTGCCTCTTGTATTCTTCCGGAGAACCGAGACCATAGATGCACGATACAGAAGCTACAATTATGACATCATCCCGATCAAGAAGCGACGCTGTTGCGCGAAGCCTGAGTCGATCTATGTCCTCATTGACCGAGGTATCCTTTTCAATAAAAGTATCCGTCGTGGGAATGTACGCTTCAGGTTGATAGTAGTCGTAGTAACTGACAAAAAACTCCACCGCGCTATGCGGAAAGAACGCCTTCAACTCGCCGTACAATTGCGCGGCCAGCGTCTTATTGTGAGACAGCACCAGGGCCGGACAGCCATACCGGGCTATCACATTGGCAACAGTAAATGTTTTTCCCGAACCGGTTACGCCCAGAAGCACCTGATCACGCCTGCCTGAACGAAGTCCCTCAAGAAGCTGTCCAATAGCCTCCGGCTGATCCCCTTTGGGCTTGTACCCGGATACAAGATTGAACGCGGATTCTGCTAATGCCTCTTTTGCGTCTACCGTCACGTTGTAATCCATCATCTACTTAAACGATTTAGCTGGCAATATATCCAATCTGTGCTTTAGCGACAATCACTAATCGACCGGCTTTTGAAGCTAAGTGTTTTATGGAACCTGAGTTGCCTCGCCCACGTGTAAGGAGATGACCGGACCCGACGGAAAGCGGCAGGAAAAAACGGCTTGACTTCAGAGCGCCTTCTGTCGATTATAGATGGCTTTGGTAGAAAACAATAAGTCGTTACAGATACGGAGGATACAATAAATGCATGCCGTTTTTGAACTATCTGGTTTCCAGTTCACTGCATCTGAAGGGGATGTCGTTCGCGTCCCACTTCAGGATACAGAGGCGGGTCAGACCATAGACATCGGCGCGATACTGGTACTCAAAACCGACGACGGATCGCTGGTCGGGACACCGCACGTCGCCGATGCGAAGATTGAAGCCGAGGTGCTCCGGCACGGTAAAGACGACAAGGTGGAGATTTACAAGTACAAACGGCGCACCAAGTATCGTCGCCGTCAGGGCCATCGGCAGGACTTTAGCGAAATCAAGATCAACAGGATCGTTGCTCCCCAAAGCTAAACCGTCGTGATCGTCAGAAATCGACATTGGGCAAGGATCGCCCTTTTTGTCCTTGCGGCAATTGCCTGCACTGCCCTTGCTGTCGGAGCCCAGCCGGACACCAGGGTTGTCGACATAGAAATCGTCGGCAATCGAGTTGCGACCAGTTCTCTGATTCTGGGCGTGGCGGCAATTGACCTTGGATCGCCACTGACTCCTACTCTGTCGGGGGACGCCATTCGTCGCCTCTATCGACTGGGGATCTTTCGCGATGTTCGCCTTGAGATGGAAGAAGTGTCGGGAGGTCTTAAGGTATACATTATTATCAAAGAACTACCCAAGCTCACCGAAATCGAGTTTTCCGGAAACAAGAAGATTAAGAGCAAGGACTTAATTGAAAAACTCAACCTGGGTATCGGCGGGTATATTTCTCCGTACCTGATGAATCAAGGCAAGAATACCGTAAAAGAAATGTACGAAGAAAAGGGCTACTTCCGGGCGGTTATTGTCCCTTCTCTTCGTTACAATGCCGACTCATCCGAAGCTCTGCTCCACTTTGCTGTCGACGAAAAGTCGAAAGTGAAGGTTGACAAGGTAATCCTCACGGGCTGTAAGATTTCCGATCCGAAAAAGTTGATCGGGAAAATGCGAAACCGCAAACGCGGTTTCTTGAAGAGTAGCGACTTCGCCAAGAACAAATACGATGAAGACCTCGAAAAGATCATTTCGGAGTTGCACAAAAAGGGTTTCATAGATGCCTATCTTGTCTCGGATTCAATTAGCATCGACTCCGAGTCCAACCGAATGACCATCTACATTGATTTATATGAGGGGCCGCGATATTATTTTGGAGACGTATCCTTTGCCAATAACGACGAACTCCCCTCGGACCTTCTTGGCAGAAAAATCAAGTTCCAGCCGGGACAGATTTTCGATCAGGGGAAATACGAAGAATCCTTGTTCGAGATTTCTTCGGTCTACTACGATATCGGCCACCTCCACGTCAATATCCTCGACGAACGCACAACTCGCGACGACTCCCTGATAGACGTCAACTACGACATCTCAGAAGGACTTCCCTCGCATGTAAAGCTGGTGAAGATTATCGGTAACACCAAGACCAAGGAAAAAGTGATTCGCAGGGAAATCTCAGTCCTCCCGGGGCAGAAATTCAGCCGGGCGATGCTGATCCGGTCGGTCCGAGATGTCATGGCGTTAAACTACTTTACCAATGTGGTACCGACCCCTCTGCCTCGCCAGGACGGGGACGTGGATATTGAATTCAAGATCGAGGAAAAACAGACTGCCCAAATATCCGCAGGTGCTGGGTTCAATAGCCAAGATAAAGTGGTCGGCAATGTTGCACTGGGGATTCCTAATCTGGGCGGTAACGGACAGAATCTATCGTTCAGTATCGATTTCGGGTCTCGACGAAATTCGTTCTCGGTCGGCTTTACTGAGCCATGGCTCTTTGGACGACCCACTCTCCTGGGCCTGTCTGGTTTTCTCACAAATCGCCGATGGTTCGACGATTATACCGAAGCCCGCCAGGGAGGGACCGTTCGTGTCGGCCGTCGCTTGCGCTGGCCCGACAACTACTTTCGCGCGTTCGCTTCATACTCGCTCGAACGGAATCGTTTCTTCGATTTTGATGACGACTTTGAGCGGCGAAACACCTTTACCGTCACCAAGAGGTACACATATACGGTTTTCAATGATTCGACTCAGACAGACGACACGGTCGGGACCGAAATACTTGTGCCGCGTGATATCTTTCCGGGTTCCATCCTCCAGTATGACGAACAGTGGCTGACCGGCTCACGCTTGTCTTTTACAGTCACGCGCGACTCCCGAAACCTTCCTGAGTTTGCCTCGTCCGGATCCAAGATTTCTTATACCTTCCAGAATACCGGCGGCGTTCTTGGCGGTTTCTGGCAGTATCAGAAACACAGCCTCTCTATAGCCAAGTTCATACCTCTCTTCTGGAATATTTCTCTGGGAGCAAAAGTTCAGTACGGTGTGGTGACCTCGCCCAAGGGGGACAACCGGATTCTGGAGACAGACCGTTTCAACCCAGGCGGGACCGCCTTCGATGGCGTCGTGCGTGGCTACGATGACGGCACACTAACTCCGGACAGCCTGGGCGGCCTGGACACTACATTCTTTTTCATTGGGGATACGACATCTTATGTGCCCGACACGGCCAACCCTACCACTGTTGCAAGGAACTACACTCGTGTTCGAGGCAAGTACATGCTTGTCACTAACATTGAGTTGCAGATACCAATAGTCGAACAGCAGATTTACGGGCTGCTTTTTTTCGATGCCGGTAACTCCTGGCTCAATCGAAGAGATATCAAGCCCTTGGCTGGCCTTTTCAAAGGAGTTGGCGTCGGGTTCAGAGTGGCTGTGCCAGGCATGGGAACGCTGGGATTTGACTTTGGCTATCCGCTGGATAAAGTTCGCGATCGTGACCAGTCATGGAATGTTCATTTCCAGATCGGATCTATTTTTAGGTAAACAACTGATAACATCTTGTATTCTTGGGAGACCATCTAATGCGTAGCTCTACACGTTTATTAACGCTTTTTGGCGCAGCCTTTTGCCTTGCCGCTCTCACCGCGCCCAGGGTGAGTGCACAGGGAATAAAAATGGGGTTTATCAAAGACGATCGAATCAAACAGGAATACAAGGCCTGGCAGAAAGCTCAGGAACAATGGGAACTTGAGGCCAAGGCATGGGAAGATGAAGCACAGCAGATGCAAACCGAACTCAAAGAGCTTGAGGAGGAGTTCGATCGGCAAAAGCTCATTCTTTCGGATGACAAGAAAAAGGAGCGCGAAGCCTCCATTCGTGTCAAGCGCGAATCGCTGGATGCCTACACCAGGCGGGTCTTTGGACCAAATGGCGACGCTGAACGAAAGCAAACCGATCTGCTGGCGCCGCTTCTGGACAATATCAGCAAGGCGATTGAAGCCGTTGCAATCGAAAATAGCTACGACGTTATTTTCACATTGCAAAGTGGCCTTGGGTATATCAACGAATCGTTCGATGTAACCGACAAAGTGCTGGTCTACCTCGAAGATCAGGATGGATAGTCGAGTCTGGACCATTGCCCAACTTGCTGAGTGCACGGGCGCAACAGTTGACGGGGACGGCTCAAAGAAGATAGAATCAGCCGCTCCAATTCAGTCGGCCGGCAACAAGGATGTAAGTTTTGTAGCCAACGCAAAATACCAAAAGTACTTGAGCAGTACTGCCGCCGGTGCCGTCGTGGCTGCACCGGATGTCGACGGGCATGGCCGAACGATACTTCGCCATGATAATCCGTACCTGACCTTCGCCACAATAATTGATCTCTTGTATCCCGATCCGAAACCAGACCAGGGTCAAAAAGATGTCTCGGCTGTGATTGACCCGACTGCCCGCATTGATGATACAGCCTCTATCGGCCCGTTGTGCTACCTCGCGACGGGCGCGTCGATCGGAAAGCGTTCCATCATTGAAGCCGGCACGCATATCGGCCCCGGTGTCACCATTGGCGATGACTGCCTGCTGCATCCGGGTGTGCAAATCCTTCGCGAAACCCGGATTGGCAATCGCGTGATTGTCCACGCCGGCACAGTCATTGGGTCCGACGGGTTCGGCTACGCCAAGTCCGAGACCGGGCTTAAGAAGATCAAGCAGATTGGATGGGTGGAGATAGACGACGATGTTGAAATAGGGGCCAACTGTACAATCGATCGCGGAGCTCTCGGCCCAACCAAGATCGGACGAGGCACAAAGATCGACAACCTTGTACAAATAGCTCACAACGTCGAGATCGGTGAACACTCAGTTATTATTGCTCAGGTCGGGATTTCGGGGTCCACCCGGATCGGCAACCGCGTGGTACTGGCAGGTCAGGCCGGTCTTGTTGGACACATTGAAATCAGCGATGATGTCATAGTGGCGGCAAAGGCAGGTATCTCCAAATCAGTCCCTGCCGGAAAGACAATGCTCGGCGTGCCAGCCAGAGAGATCATGGAACAGAAGCGAATCGAAGCTTCTCTGCACCGCCTGCCTGAACTCGTCAAAAGAGTGAAGGAACTGGAGGACCAGTTGGCTGGCCGGTCGAAACGATAGGGCTCGCCCACCACGGCCCTCCTGAAACGCCTAAAACGGCAGGTCGTCGTCGCCCGAAGTATTTGAAGCCGGAGCAGCGCCGGAAGCTGCTGCAGGGGCGGCCTGATTGTTCACAGGCGCATCGCCTCGGCTGCCAATAAACCGGAAGTTTTCGACAACCACTTCAGAGATATACTTCTTGTTGCCTTCTTTGTCTTCGTACGACCGGTTGTCGATCCGCCCCTCGATATAGACCTCACGGCCTTTCGACAGGTATTCCTTGATCACTTCTGCCTGTTTTCCCCAAGCCACGATGTTGTGCCAGGTTGTTGACTCCTGCTTCTGCCCGTCCTGACCGCTCCAACTGCGATTTGTAGCCAGCGAAAAATTGGCTACCGGACGGCCACTGGGTGTGTACTTGAGCTCCGGGTCTTTCCCCAGTCGCCCAATCAGTATCGCCTTGTTTACACTCATATATCCCTCGCTAATTATGTGAAATACGTACTTGTAGATAACAGGCGCCTAAGCGGCTGTCAAGCGGCCATAACATTTTGCTTGTCACAGACTGTCATACCGAATATCGTTTGGGTTATGATAGAAGGGCACACGGCAGACACGATTTTCGATATAGAAAGGGCTGTTTTGTCGGCAGAGACGTTTCTGCGCGACTGCCTGGCACAATCGCATATGGCCGGATATGTAGTCGGACTCTCTGGTGGTATCGACTCCGCTTTGTCGACAACTTTGGCCTCCAGAGCGGTTGGCCAGACTAAAGTGCTTGGCGTACTGATGCCATATCGGACATCATCGGAAAACTCTATCACAGATGCCACCGAACTGGCGGGGCAGCTTGGTATAGAGTATCGTACAGTTGATATCTCGCCGATGATCGACGCATACTATTCGGAGATAACCGATAAGACCGCTCTCAGGGCCGGCAACAAAATGGCTCGCGAACGGATGTCGATACTGTTTGATATCGCTCACGAAGCCAACCGACTTGTCCTAGGCACAGGCAACAGGACAGAAATATGTCTTGGCTACACCACATGGTACGGAGATGCTGCCTGTTCGGTCAACCCCATCGGCCAACTCTACAAAACAGAGGTGCGAACACTGTCGCGCAATTTGGGCGTACCGCAATCAATTATCGACAAACCCCCGTCAGCAGACCTCTGGGTTGGCCAAACCGACGAGGGTGAAATCGGCATCACATATGAGACAATTGATCGTCTCTTGCGTCGACTAATCGACGACGGCATTACGTCACGAACATCGCTTAAAAGCGAAGGCTTCGCGACTTCAGATATCGATACCGTCGTCAGCCTTCTGAATAAGAACAGCTTCAAGCGCGCTCTACCGCAGGTTGCCTCACTCGGCAGAGCAGAAATACCGCAGACCATTGAACTCCAGCCATAGCAACAGCCGTGACGAGGCCGAACCGGGGACGGTGTACCTTGTGCCAACCCCTATAGGCAATCTCGGCGACCTGACCGAACGTGCACGCATAGTGCTCGAAGTAGCCGATCTGGTAGCGTGCGAGGATACTCGACACAGCGGTCAGCTGCTAAAGCATCTGGGGCTGAAAAAAAAACTGGTGAGTTACCACGAACATAACGAAACGACACGCGCTCAGACTATTGTACAGGCTGTGACCGGCGGCCAGTCGGTTGCAGTGATAACTGATGCCGGCTCGCCCGGTATATCTGATCCTGCTTACCGAGTTGTCCGGGCCGCTATTGAGGCCGGGCTGCCAATTGTTCCGTTGCCCGGACCGACAGCCCTGATTCCGGCCCTGACCGCTTCCGGCCTGCCCACAGATCGTTTTTTTTATGAGGGATTCCTGCCGAATAAGAGCGGCGCACGACAAACCCGGCTACGACAACTGGCCAGTTGGGAACACACGCTGATCTTTTACGAATCACCCCACAGATTAGCAAAATCACTCTCTGATATGAGCGACGTACTGGGAGACCGACAGTGCTGCGTGGCTCGCGAAATCAGCAAGCTGCACGAACAGTTTATCCGTGGCACACTGCAATCGGTGCTCGAATGTATTGGCAAGGGAAAAATAAGAGGAGAAATTGTCATAGTCGTTGCCGGAGAATCAAAAAAGAGCAAGAGCAGATGAAGCAAGTAGCACTACCTCGCTACCATGCGTTTGACCTGCTGATCGCAGGTTATTCTGTTTTCATGGCAGCGCTGCTTCTCGCTGTTGGGCAGCCGATTGGGTCATATCTGAACGAAATCATCATTTACTCGGGAACGGCTCTTACTGCAATTCTCATCCCCCGGTATGTGAACGGGTCTCGCGGCGGTCTGCATCGCTTCGTCCGTGTGCTCTACCCTGCTGTTTTGTTCAGCCTGTTCTACCAACTCACCGGCGGCACAATGTTCCTGTTTTTCGACCACTTTCTTGATCCCGGGCTTACTCAGTTTGAGCACATGGTTATGGGGATAAACTCAACACTGTATATTGACCAACACCTTCTGAATGTCTGGCTGAACGAGCTGTTTTCATTCTGCTATTTCTGCTATTACGCGATGATCCCCGGCTTTCTCTGGCTCTGCTATGCCAAGCGACACGACGACATTATCCAATCGTTCTGGACCGTTGCCGGATTGACTTTCTTCCCGTCCTATTTGCTGTTCTTCTCTTTTCCGATCGAAGGGCCTCGCTGGTTCTTTGCCGATCTGTTTCAGCACGATGTTGAGGGCTTCATATTTCGTCCGCTGGTCAATCTGGTGATTGACAATGGAGCCGTGCGCGGTGGCTGTATGCCGTCTACCCATGTGGCCATAGCACTGGTCATCCTGATCTTTTGCCGTCGCCACTTTCCACGTCTTTATCGGCCATTGCTGGCTGTCAACGTCGGCTTAGCTATTGGAACGGTGTGGGGACGATTTCACTATATCTCTGATGTCATAGTTGGAACTGCTATTGCCCTGGCGGCGTTCTTGGTTTTCGACAGGCTGCAGGTCAGGACGGCCAGCGCCGATGAATCGTATAACTACTCAGTAGATCCGAGAACCGAACATGTTGCCTGAACTGTTTCATATTGGCCCCCTGCCTATTCGCGGATATGGCCTGATGCTTGCGTTGGCCTTTTTGGGCGGCATCCTCTATGTGAAGAAGATCATTGAGCGCGACGGCAAGCCGTTTGAGCCGTTTCTGACTATGTCCTACATAATAATATTCGGCGGCATTATCGGCGGACGGTTGCTTTACGTGCTGCTGCACCTCAGCGACTTTAAGAACAACTGGAGTGCATCGTTCAACCCGTTTGCCTCGTCGCAGTTTGGAATCTCAGGTCTGACCCTATACGGTGGAATTGTCCTGGCCGTAGTCGGCGTATGGCTTTACTGCACCATACGCAAACTGTCGATCCTGGAAGTGTTCGATTACTTTGCCGCGCCGCTCGGATTAGGAATTGGATTTGGCCGAATCGGTTGCTGGCTCAATGGGTGCTGTTTCGGCACGCCGACTGATCTGCCGTGGGGAGTTTCTTTCTCGCCCGGCTCGATTCCATTTTCAGTCTTTGGCGATCTACACCTTCACCCTGCCCAACTATACAGTTCATTGTACGGATTCGGTTTGTTTGTCCTTCTTCACTTCTTGCACAAGCACAAGCAGTTTCACGGACAGGTCATTGGCCTTCTATTCATGTTAGAGGCGCTGTTTCGCTTTGCAATTGAAGCGGTTCGCTATTATGAGTCGGCCATGTATTTCGACCTGGGACCGATCCACGCGACGTATAATCATCTCGTTTCGGTTGGTCTTTTTGCCCTCGGACTGAGCATATATCTGTGGCAGTGGACGGCATCCCGAAAAAAGATTAAGGCAAAGACCGAGTCGCTATAGTCTCACCCACCCCGCCATTCTATATCGTTTGAACTAACAATAAGTTACGAGTCCAGTTCTGGACAGTGACTTCCCCCTCCCAGTGCTTATTTGATTCCGGCCGCAGGTTATTGTCAAATTGCCAACTTACAAGGCTGTAAATGTCGTGTGTTTCTTTCTATATCCTTGCTACAGGCAGTTCTTCCCATTTTGTTGTGAAGCGGGGTGAGTTGAAATCCTGTTTCATTTTCCAGTTCTGTTTTATCCCGCACGATGCCGGTCGGATAGTGTTTGAACCAAAAAAAAGATTTATTCTGTCAACCGATCTATAAATCTGTTCCTCTTTTTCAACATCGCGGGGCACAAACATATCAATTTGTCTTTGAGAAGCAGGGGAGATTTTGTTCAACATAACTCCCGCCTTGATATAGCGATAGCCGGGTTTATAGATTTTTCGCAAAGCAGCCAGTGCCGGCTTAATCAGTTCGTTAGTGGCGGAGGAAGGTGGGTGGATGGAAATTGGCAGCGACTTACCATACTGAGGGTTATTGGAATAAACATTGGTAGTGATAAAAGCTGATATCTCACCGGCAACAGAATTGTCTTTACGAAGTTTCTCTCCGGCAATAGTGGCATGAGTTGCAATTGATTCTTCCAAATCTTTAAGAGCGGTGACATACCTGCCAAACGACCGCGATGATGTAATACCCTTCTTGGGAGCATTGAGAGCGCGAAGCTCAATGCATGATATCCCCCGCAATTCATAAACAGTCCGCAGCCCAACTACGCCGGCTCTCTTCCTGATTGTTTCATCGTTAATTCTCTTCAAATCCAAAGCGGTGTTAATACCTCTCTGATACAGCCACTCGGCTGTTTTAAGTCCTACTCCCCAGATGTCCTGCACCAAAACTGATTCTAGAATCTCATCAGGCTTGAGACAACTGTAAAGGTCAAAAACGGACTGTCCGTCCCCTCTTTTTTTGGCGTACTCAGCGGCAATTTTGGCCAGAGTTTTGGTCTGGCCGATTCCAATCGTTAGAGGAATTCCGATATTTTTTAGGACTTTTCTGCGAATATGTTTTCCCAGCTTTAACCCTTCGTTTGTCCCCAGAATAAGAAAAGCCTCATCAATCGAATAGACCTCCACTTGAGCCGCCAGTCCTTTGAGCGTTTCCATCACCCTCCGTGAAATATCACCATAGAGAGTATAGTTGGACGAGAAGACTTTAACTTTGTGCCGTTCTATAATGTCTTTGAACTCGTAAAATGGTTTCCCCATCCCAACCCCCAGTGCTTTTACTTCCGGTGAGCGGGCTACAATACAGCCGTCGTTGTTGGAAAGAACAACCACTGGAGTAGATTTATACTTTGGTTGAAAGAGTCTCTCGCATGAGACATAAAAATTATCACAATCTGCCAGGGCAAATGGTTTATCTTGTTTTGTGGATGACACAGGTCACCACTCCCCAGATTTCACAATTATTATCAGCATCAATCGCAATAGAAGGATATGATTTATTGGCGGGCAGAAGAAGCATTGTACCTTGCCTCTTAACAAAACGTTTGACAGTGAACTCCCCGTCTAAAACAGCAACCACAATATCGTTACTGTTGGTTTCCAAAGAGCGGTCAACAACCAGCAAATCCCCATCCTGAATTCCGGCTTCCAGCATTGACTCTCCTCTTGCCCGCACAAAAAAAGTGGAAGTCGGACGAGGTAGAAGAAGCTCGTTGAGGTCCAGAGGAGATTCTAGGTAATCTCCGGCGGGAGAAGGGAAGCCTGCCGAAACAGTAAGATTGCTAATTAGCGAAAAAATCTGTTTCCTATATTTCTTGTTTTTCACAGTTCCATAAAAAGGGAAAAGGAAAAACTGTCAATCACTCACTAATCACATTTTCAAATCGGCAAATCACTATAGAGGGGAAATGCACGCGGGGAGATCATTCTTGGGGGAATTAACCATAGTTGATACCGGATAAGCATTCATCTGTTCATAAGGGAATGGCTCAAACAATTGCTTCAATGAAGCAAGATCAGTTTTATTATCAAGCCATTCGCTTTCGTCATCTTTTCGCAAAATGACAGGCATTCGGTTATGGATGCGATTCATCAACTCGTTTGATCCGGTAGTTAGAATAGTGTAAGTAAAGATATTATTGCTGTCCGGATCATCCCATACCGACCATAAACCAGCAAAAGAAAAAACATCAGCGTTGGCTCTATCAGAGCAGGTAATATAAAAAGGCTGTTTTGCTTTGCTGCCTGGCAGTTTCTGCCATTCATAAAAACCACTGGCCGGAACAAGACATCTCCTTTTCCTGAACGCATCTCTAAAACTCGGTTTTTCAGCAACCGTTTCAGAGCGGGCATTAATCAGTTTGTAGCCAATAGAAGGGTCTTTTGCCCAATGCGGAATCAACCCCCATTTCATACTTTGTATTCTCGCTCCTTCACTGTTGGTGATAGCGGCGCTTAACTGACCAGGAGATATATTGTAACGCGGTGTGAACTCAAAAGAGGGAAATGTAGCACCAGAAAAACCGTAACGCTTCTTGAGCGCTTCATAATCCTGGGCCAACACATACCGACCACACATAAATAAATGAAAGTTGAAGGAATGATAATTGTCAAGGTCTTGTTAGTCAGTTATTTCCCAACGCGTTCCAGCGATTGTGAAATAGCCTGTCCGGACTCTTGACCCGAACACTGCAAAAACTATCTGAAAGTGATATTGGGGCCACCCCTGACCTTTTGGCAGATTATCGCCGGGGACAAATCGTAATGTCAGTTGCCACCGGAACTGGTGTGCAGAATAGTCCCCTCGTCACCAACCGCCCATCCCTCACCGGACGGAAGAAGGAACATGCCTCGCAACCAGGAGGAACTGCCCGTTGGTTGAAGCAACCAACTCTGGCCACCGTCAAAAGTGTGTAGAATCGTGCCGTTTCGTCCAGCGGCCCAGCCGGTGAAATCGTCAACAAATGTGATTGACCAGAAATGAACGGTCGAATCGCCGAACTGATGTTGCACTGTCCAGTCGGTGCCACCATTGGTTGTGTGCAGGATTTTCCCGAACTCCGATGCTATCCAGCCAAGTTGATCGTCTACAAAGCTCACATCCTGCAGATCGAGGTTAAGAAACTCTCCAGCAGCCTGAGATGACCATGTCTGACCGCCGTCGGCTGTGTGCAGAATTGTCCCGCCGTTTCCCACCGCCCACCCGGACAGAGTATCAACAAAGACTAATCTGGACAAGAACCGGTTGGTCCCCGATAGCTGCCTGTTCCAGCTATTGCCGCCATCGCCACTGTGGAGGATCAGGCCGCCGTCTCCAACAATCCAGCCATTTTGCGCATCGGCAAAATCAATGTCCTGAAAGTCAATCTGTTCAGGTATTACCGGGCCAACCGATTGCCAGTTGGTTCCGCCGTTGAAGGTCCGCAAAAGAGTGGAACCGGAGCCGACAACCCATCCCGTGTTGTCGTCGATGAAATCAATCC
>JBHHVC010000018.1:0-22373 GCA_046754125.1 Candidatus Zixiibacteriota bacterium | reverse complement strand
TTGATTGAAGAAACCTGCACGTCTTGCAAACACCGAAAGTACGATAATCGCCTTTCATCTGTATTTCGCGTAGCAAGCCTTCAAGAGGCTTGTCCAGGCTCATTAAGAGCTTCTCTTCAGCGTTCTTGAAGATCTCAGGTGGAATTAGCCTTGAAAAGGCATGCTTACCGGCTTTCGTGAGCTCAAAATGCACTCTTCTTCGATCCCGGGGGTTCGACCCATTCCTTACAAGCCCCTTTTGGGTGAGAACTATAAGCGTTTGTGAGACAGTGCCTTTCGTTAGGCCTAGATACTCTGCAACGGCAGCTGGAGTGTTGCTGTAGCGGTTGGCACGAGCAAGAAAACTCAGAGCATGTATGTGAACGGGCTGGAGACCAAGCTCCGCTCCAAAGCGGCGTTCCTCGGCCCTGAGCAGGTTTGCCAGACGCTCCAGAAGAGCGTAGGTATGTTCACCCTTCATATGGATATTATAGCGAGTCGATATCTTCTTGACAAGGAACATTTGATTTAGTTATACTGTTATAAGTCGTATCGAGTCGATACTATCAAAACCCTAACTGGAGGAGAAACAACATGAAAAAAGCAACATTTTATCACGCGGGCTGTCCTGTTTGTGTCTCTGCGGAGCAACAATTCGTTGGTGCTCTTGATGCAGGCCAATATCAGGTGGAAGTCATCCATCTGGGAGAAGACAAAGGACGGATTTCTGAAGCTGAAAGCTTTGGCGTGAAATCAGTTCCGGCCTTAGTCGTTGATGGAAACGCTTTTCACATCAACTACGGTGCCGGGATCGCTGATTTGAAGTAGAATCAGTCGATGTAAACAGAGCCCGGCTTCGGTCGGGCTTTGTTTTGTCTGATTATTCTTGCTGGATGAGGGATTCATTGACTCGTAGTAATCTATGGAAGCCGTTCCTCTACAGGATCAGTACTTGTAGGTCAGGGAGTGCGTTCCTGACGACTGGAATGTCGGGACCGTACGCAGCTACCCGTCGAAAACACAAACGTCAACCGGCAGACGTCTCGTCTGCCCACAAGAGGGATGCCCCGGTTACGGACACGCCACCAGTGTCGGCGCGATACCAAACAGCCAGTCGACCACGAATGTCAGGTCAACAATGTCGGCCACAGCGCTATCGCCATTCACGTCCGCCTCTGCATCACACGGCATCGCACATCCGGCGCCAAATAGGAAATCGGCCATACAGGTAAGGTCGACGATATCAAGATCAGCACCGTCACCGTTTACATCCCCACGATCGGCAAAACAACAGCTCGGTACAACAGTATAACGGTACACGGTCGACGGCGGGTTGGGCGGATCGGTACGCGAAAGGGCCACGTTGTTTTCGACGTAGAGATAGTATTCAACGGTCGTGCCTTCTGGCAAGGCTGGGATTACCGCACCGTACAGATCATCGCCTGCCGCCCCGTCATTGTGGTTGCCGTCGTCGAACATAGTAAGAGTATCCGGACCGCTACCTGAATCGTAGATCAGGTCAGTGATTACAAGTGTCGATGTGTCGGTGATAGTAGCTGTAATAACTACCGATTCAAACGGCATTGGCGACTGCGGGTTATGCCCGGTACCAGAAACTGTAATTGGATACAATTCCAGCGCGCTGCCGGCAGTCAGGTTACGGCCGATCAGTCCGGGAAAGTCGGGTCCAAAGCGATAGGATCGAAAGACAGGTGTTCCAACAGCAGTGCTGCCCTGGGCCATCGGTCCGGCGGCCTGGATTGGACTGACATATTTCCAGACTGTCTGGCTGCTGGTGTCTACTTCAAAGAAGGTGCCGTTGGGGCCGCTGCATATCAACGTGTTGTTGTTGGGCAGACGTTGTGCACCGGAGATAAACTGCGCGAACAGGCTTTCCGGAGGCGATGCTTCATACGTCCAGACCGGGGCGGCCGGGCCAAACGCAACTCCCGGTGCAAGTGTCGGGTAGTTGCCGTTGCCGTCTACCGGAGTGATAATCTCGTCGACCGAAGACCATCCGCGATCCTGTCCGTTGTTGAAAATCAGGAGATGCCCTTCGCCCTGCAGGCCCGAAGGAATCCAGTGAGCATCGTGCTGGCCATACAACATCTGATCGGTGCTGTCGCCCCGGTCGTATCCTTTTGGGTTTCCCCAGCGGTAGAGCAAGTCGCCGCCCTTACCATTGTTACCGCCGGAGTGACTTGCAGCCTCTGCCGATGTTGTGCTGTGGTCGATTATCCACACCTCGTGTTGCCTGCGCGAACTGATGACGATCTGATCGAGCTCGGGACTGTAGTCGATGGAGTTGGCATGAATCCAATCTGCCAGACCAGCGTCGGCAAAATTGATGTCGAGTAATTCCGGGTGGTCGGCTAAGACGCCATAGTTAGCTTTTGTTGAATCGAAATCCTGGATCAGGTGATCCCAAAAATGCCACTCCCAAATGATATTTCCACCGGTCAGGCCGCTCGGCTCCACCTCGACAATCTGTTCCGGCCATAGTTCTTCCTGAAACAGCAAGGCCGGATCGCGCCCCATCGCAATCGCCTCAGAATCAGATTTGAACTCCCAGGCCAGAATCAGAACATTGCCGTTGGGGAGTGGCTCAATATCGTGGTGTTGAAGATACTGAGTGCTGTCATAGTATACGAAATCCCACAAAATGGTCCCGTCCCAGTCGATCTCCTCTACCTTGCCGCCGGCGCCTGCACCCTGTGGAGTAAATTTGGCCGTTCGCAGCACATGACCGTTTTCCAGCAGATAAGCAGAGGCCCCCGGAGTGTATGTGCTGGTCCAGGAATGCACTTCACGGCCAAACATATCTATGAGGTAAGTTTCTGTTGATGTCATCGGAGCAAAGAAAGTGTACCCCTCAAAGGCTGCCGTGTCGTTGAGAAAAAGCCCAACTGTCTGATCCTGCGCCTGTGTGACATGCGTTAAAAAAAACGAGAGAATCAGGGCGGACACGAATAGGCCAGTGGCTCCAGATACAAATCGATGCCGATTCATAGCATAATCCCCATATACAACGATCACAATTATCGAACTGTCCTGCAACAGGTGTGTTGTAGGACCGCTCCGAAGTAGTTCATTGAAAGTCTGACCAGCGAGGGGTTACTTCAAGAACTAAGATACTCGCTACAGCCCCTTGTCAGCCAGAACTAACGTAGACCGCTCAAAATACAATAATTGTCAGATATGTCAAGACAACGTTTTTTCGGGCGATTCGCCTAACTTTGAGCGTCGGCCGGGCAGAAGAACATGCAATTGGATGGCGACGTTCCGTGAGCGGCAGGTCTCGCCTGCCCACTAAAACGTTCAGGGGAGATTCAGTCAAGCAGCAAACCGGAAGTCTGCCAGCCATAAAACCTGTTGAAACGACACTCAGACAAAAGGAGCCGGGCTGATTGGCCCGACTCCTTCAGTGGACTAGCAAGTGCGTTGCTTATAGCTTCAGTGTTGCCTATTTCTCAGCGAGTTGCTCCTTGAGTCTCTTTGCTTTCGATATCAGGTTCATCAGTTCCAGCACTTCGCCCGAGTTAGTGTCGTTGTATATGGCGTTGGCGTCGCCAAGCAGCGTGGCCAGGTCCCCATCGTGTGCCCAGTACGATTCGCGCATGATCTCGGCAAACTCGGCGGCAACAGTTGCCAACCGAAAACTGCTGGTTCCCTGCGCAAAAGATGAGCGAAACGTCCCCATCGTGATAGAGAAACTGATCTCCTCGATCCGATTGTTGCGCGGCTCTTTGTAGCGAACAAACAGTCTTCCCAACTGGTCGCTCTCGGCATTGCGATGAAGCTTTATTTCGTACAGCGCGGTAACGTCGTGGCCGGAGCCAATCTCGCCGCCGTCCTCTTTGTCATCGCGAAACTTGTTGTCGGCCACATTGCGATTCTCGTATCCGAGCAGACGATAGCTGCGTACAACATTGGGATCGAAGTCGACCTGAATCTTGACGTCCCTCGCGATCACCTGCAACATACCGGTTAGGTTTTCGACAAACACTCGCCGTGCTTCCTGCAGGTCATCGACGTAGGCATAGCTGCCGTTGCCCTTGTTGCCGAGTTTTTCCATGAGTTGGTCATTGAAGTTGCCCATGCCAAATCCGACCGTCGTTAGTGTGATTCCCATCTGGGCGTATTTCTTGATCTGCTTGAGAATCTCATCCGGTCCGGTCACGCCAACGTTGGCCACGCCATCGCTGCAAAGGATAATGCGATTGATACAGCCCTCGGTGAAGTTACGATCGGCCATTTCATAGCCAAGCCGCAGACCCTCCTCGGCATTGGTTGCTCCGTTCGGATGGAGCATTGAAATAGCGGTGAGGATTTCGCCCTTGTTGCGGATTGACGTCGGCCTAAGTTGCACATAGCCTCGCGACCCGTAGACGACAATACCGACTTCATCGTCAGGGCGCAATTCATCGACCAGCAGGCGAAGGGCCTTCTTGACCAGGCCAAGCCGATCCTCGCGAGCCATCGATCCTGAGACATCGACTACAAAAACAAGTTTTGCCGGCTTGCGGTTCCTGTCGCTAACTGCGCGTCCTTTTATGCCGATCCGCAGCAATTGCGTGCCATTCGCTCCGTATGGAGAGGGAGAGCCCTCAAAATAAACGGCAAAAGCATCTGAATGCGGTGAGGCATAGTCGTAGCTGAAGCGGTTGACAAACTCCTCGGTACGTACGGCATCGGCCGGGGGGAGAACTCCGCGTTCCAGGTATGAGCGGGCCATTACGTATGAAGCGTCGTCGACATCGATAGCGAACGTCGAAAGGTGGTCGTCTTCAGTGTCGACAAAAGGATTCACTCCGTGATGTTGGAAGAACATTGCATCGAACGGCTCCCCGTTGACAATAGCGCTGCCGCCATGAGCGGGAGGAAACCGTCGGCCTGAAGGCTCAGTATGTGGGGGTGGGCAATATATTGTAGCACGCTGTCGTTTCATAATTGAAGTTGCACCTGCACGACCTCCCCTGACAGACACTTCTCCGTCGGAATCTCTGACGACCCCTGCAACTGACGAAAGCAGCTCGTCGACAGATTGGACAGGTTGCTGTTGGATGACCTCCTTGCTAATGATGTTCTGGTTTGATGTCTCAAACTTGTTGATAACATCATGTTCAGCCTCGACTTTGATTGTCTTGCCAATATCGGTGACTTTTCTCTCCATAGTTTGGGCAAGTTCGGTTGTCCGATCAGACTTGACGATAACGTCTATCACTTCAACAGTGCCATATTCCAGATGTGACAGTCTTAGACTGTAGGTCCCCCCCCGTAGTTGAGCGATTACAAACTTCCCGTTGAAGTCAGTTACTGCCCCAATTGGCGTCCCTATCACCGTAACCGATGCGCCGACTATCGGGTCGCCGGTCGCCTTGTCGGTCAGCGTTCCCTCGATTCGGCCGGTGCCGGTAGTCGAGGCCTGATCATCGGCAAAACCGAAAACGCCGAGCATCAGCGTCGCGGCCACCGTCATAATCAGCCAGAGTTGTGGTTTTGTGTTCATCGCGAACCTCCGTTAGTTGAGTTTAGTTGCCTTCAGAGGGAATTACCGCGAAGCTGTTGTTTTCTTCCAAAAAAAAGGCGGCGAAGGGCAGATAGCTTGTGAGGTCGCTGCCGTACACTGATTCCAGCGACAAACAACGAATCATAGTCGCGACCGTTGTTCCGGTCCTCTCTCGAAGCTCTATTGTTTAGACGTGCGGCAGGGCAGGATTGTTTAGTCGGTTTTCAGGCAGCCTGTCGAGAGTGCTCTGCCCTCGACAGGCTGCCTGATCAAAGTATCGCTCAACTCTTGTCGTCTTTTTTGGCAACAATCAGATCGGCGCGATTCAAGTGCAGCTTGTCATAGCTGTCCGATGAGATAACATAGTACCAGTGAGAGAAACGAGCATTGAGATCATTTGTAATACGCCTAACATTGGCAATCGATATCTGCCAGCGCTCGTAGTCGCCTTGCAGCCGCTTGTTCTTCTTGTCATTGTCGGTCATGAGCGAATCCGGCTTGGACATAAACGACGTATCGGCGGGCCTTGGTGGTTCGGGGAATGTCGATTCGTCGAACTCAGCAGTTACGAACAAATAGCGATTCTCTGCTATGTCCGATTTCTTGCGCGAACTTTCGTTATCGGTTCCAGCAGTGACAGCCAGTCCGGAGCCATAGACTACTTCACCGAATCTCAATGTATAGATAATACCTTCTTCAGTTCTCACGCCAATCTCTCCTTCATTGGAGAGCAACTTGCCGTCGCGAGTAAAGTAGTATCCTTTACTTTGAAGCGACTGGGCCTCGGCCCGCCCAACACTTTTTTCACCGAGACCTTCCTTCAAAGCGTCAGCCAGTCCCTTGGTCTTGGGGCGCACTCCGACTATCATCAGCGTGTCAAGTGTTGCGATCATCTGATCCATCTTGTCGGCGGCGACTTCTTTGCTCTTGGACATGCGAGGGGTCGTCCAGCCATCGTCAGTTCGCCTTAGAATCAGCTTGTCACGGTTATCAACTTGCCGAGTCCGCTCATTAATGGAGTAGTCTTTAACTACAATCTGCCTTATGGCGTCTTTACTTGTCTTTAGAAGGTCCCTCTCGATCCAGTCCACAAATCGGGTGGACAAATCTAGGTCCATGCGTACCGAGAATATTCTTTTTTGGTCGGGTATTCTCACGAATCTAAAGCCCTCTCGGTCAGGTACTTCATTGCCCACAATGAAGTCGGCAAGCACAGAGCCATCTTCCTTTTTCAGCGTCACTCGCTTACCGCGACCGGCAAGTCCGGCCGATTCATCGAGCGGATCCACAACTCCACATGCCTCATGATCTGCAACGTTGTTTGAGCGGAAGTCGTCCTTTTTGATTCCGATTACACCTGCGGCCGTTTTGGCCAGCCGATCCTTGCCATCGGCCGGATAACCGTTGTGGGAAGGAATCGTCCACACCCCGGCTTCGAAAGTGACTTTGAACGGGCTGGCTTCGCCGGTTTGTTCATTGTACTCCACAACTTCGAGCGTCGTAGCTTCATTGGGGTCCGCAAAATCAGGAAAGAACGGCTCGCCTTGGTCTAAGAACGCGTCCGGTGTCACATACGAGGGTGCGCTCAGAAAGGCAATCAGAGCAAGGCCGACCGCCACGCCCACAAATATCATCGTTTTCTTAGTTTCCAACATTGCCTAGCTCCTTAACCGTCTGGCTGCGAGTTCACCTTCGCGTTCACGTCGACGCCTTCTGAGAAAGATCATAATGCCGACCGTCAGTACCGGTATCGGCGGAAGCAGGACTGCCAATGACTTGATCTGCGTTTGAATACGACGAACGGCAGTTTCCATATTCTCTTTACTGGCCGCAATACGGGCATCACGGTGGGATTCGATATTCGCCTTCAGCGCCTCGAACTTGCGATTCTCTACCTCCTGAAGATTGCGCGCCATGATCTGCTTTGTTTGCGCATCGAGGTCACTTCGCTGTTGCACTTCGGCCACTCTCTGATTAAGGCGGGTCTGTGCCTCGGAAAGTGCCTGCTGCGCTTCCTGGTCCGCTTCCTTTTCTTGTTCTATGCGCTGCTGCACAAACTGCCCGGTACGTGCTTCGACGGTGGCCAGGGTGCGATGATGCGAACGTTTCTTCCTCAATTCAATAAATGATGAGTCGCCAACCAGAAGGTCGATGCAGTTCAGGAAGAACGTAACATTATCGAAGTTAAGCCCTTCAATGCCGCGCTGGCGTATCTGGAAAAACTGTTCGGAAACAAAATCTACATCTGCGACTACGATAGCATCGACACGCTTTGGCCCCGCATTGATATCAACACTATCAGAAGTCCCTGCCTCGACTCCATGCACTCGTGCGGCCATGATATACGTTTCAGCCGTGGGGATGCGGCGCAATCTGCGGTTAAGTTGGAACCCCAGTCCCATAAAGCCGCGCTGCACAACCTGCTGAAAGGGAAGTGCGCCCGAGATGCGGCCGCATCGTATTAGCGGCTCAAACTCAAACTTGCCTTCGATTGCTTTGAACAGGTAGCCGGGGTAGAGGGCCACCAACTCCTGCAAGCCCGCAGTTACCGGGCTGTATGGCGAAAAACCCTCGGTAGTTTCATTTCCTGCGCCTACAAACACGATTTCGGGCTGCAATTCCTGTAACTCGGGATGCGGGTTATACGTGTCCCACACGATCTGGCCTGCATTAAAGGACACGCCAATAGAGTTCAGGAAGCCCGTCAAGTCTCCTTTCGGTTTCGGCGGCGGTCCCTGGTTCTGCATGAACGGGTTCTGCTGCGCGTTCGAGGGGATCAGGGGGGAAAGTGAAATGTCAACCACCGGGACGGGATCAACCAGCAGTAGGGTCGGTTTGCCGGACAGCATGTATTGCTGTACTCTGTCCATATCTTCCTGGGTGAGGGACGACGGTAGCACTACGACTAGGCCGTCGAGGTTTTGACTGATTGGTTGCTCTGCCGACACCTGCACAACTTCGTATTGCTTCTTCAGTTCAGTGAGCACAGACCAGGGCGGTTTGCGATTCATCGTCTGAAAGTCCAGACCACCAAAAAGGTTGACCGCAGTGCTCACTACCCCAACTTTTTTTCGATCGGTCCGGGCCACTACACGAATCGATCGCGCCAGTTCATATTCAACCGGCAAACCTCTGTCGAAAAATGGTACTACCTGCTCGTTGGCCCCGCAGGTGAATGCGACGCCCAGGAAAACCCTGCGCGCTCTTGAACGAGCGCTTTGAGTGTCCATGAGTTCGCGGGGGAGGATGCCAAACTTTTCGCGAGCATCACGCGCCTCGTCCGAAAACGGTTCGGTCTCAAGGATCATCAGTTGTATCCTACTCCCACCTTCCTTTGAAATCTCAGTGAGTTTGGACAGCAGGTTAGCGCGGGTTTCGACATAGGCGCGTGGCACTTCCGAAGAAACAAATGCCTGGATAAAAACAGGGCGCTCGCTGTCAACTGATGCAATCAATGCCTCAGTTTGAGGCGACAGCGAATGCAATTGCTCGGCGGTACTGTCCAAACGAATGCCGACACGCCCGAACACCATATTCAGGCTAATCACCGCCACTGCCAGCGCCAAACCCCTGACCACGTGATGCAGCCAGAAGCGATAGCCTCCTGCCGCCACCGGCCAATGGCGACGGCCAACAATGACAACATTCAAGTACAGAGCAAAGGCGGCGATTGACGCGAAGTATATCGCGCCGGAAAAGCTGACAACACCTCGTGCATAGTCCGCGAAATGGTATCCAACCCCCAGTGGTGACAAAAGCCGCTGGAGTTGCGGCTGGATTATGAAGCGAGCGGAATCGACAAGAACAAGCACCGAACAAAACAGTGCTCCCAGTACAAAACCGATAGTGGCATTAGATGTCAGCAGCGATGCCAGCATTCCAACCCCCAACAGAGCTGCCCCCACCAGCCAGTAGCCTACATAGTTTGCAAACATAAGACCGAGATCAGGACTTCCCAGGAAGATCAATACTATCACATGGCTAAATGAGAGCAAGAGTGAAGCAGTGTATATCCCAAGCAACGAGCTGTACTTGCCAAGCACTATTTCAAGATCGGTCGCCGGTAGCGTCAGTAGCAACTCGTCGGTGCCCTGCCTGCGTTCTGCGGACCAGACGGACATGGTCAGAGTCGGGACAAAGAAGAGCAAGAGGAATGGGAAAAAGTCGTTTAGCTGGTCAAGGTTGGCCAGGTTGGCAGCAAAAAAGCGTTCCTGCCAAAAAGCAGCAGCGGCGCTAAGGAAGATGAAGAGGGTAAGAAACACATACCCGGTAGGGCTGCTGAAATAGGAGCGTAGTTCACGCTTTGCGACAGCGGCTATTATGTTCCAATTCAGTCTCATACCACACCTCCCGCTTCGGCTGCGCCTTTCCCGGGCGCGCGCCCATAGTTGGTGAGTTGATAAAATCGCTCCTCAATTGATCCGCTCTGCTTGAGTTCGTTTGGGCTACCGTCGAAGACCATCTTGCCTTCATTAATGAGTAATACCCGATCGGCTACTGCCTCGACCTCTTGGAGGATATGAGTAGACAAGAGAATCGTCTTGGAACGGCCTAGCTCCGCTATGTTGGTACGAAACTCGCGAATCTGATTCGGGTCCAGCCCGGCCGTCGGTTCGTCCATAATCAGGACCTCCGGATCGTGCAGTAGAGCCTGAGCAAGGCCAACTCGCTGGCGGTAACCGCGAGAGAGCTTATCAATCGGTTTTTCAATCACCTGCAACAATGAACAGCGGTTGCAGACGTCATCTATTCGACTCTTGAGCTGCCTGCCTGCCATTCCACGCGCCTCGCCAAAAAACCGTAGGAGTTCCAACGGTGTCATGTCTAAATAGAGTGGTCCGTTTTCGGGAAGATAGCCCAAAAGTCTTGACGTCTCGATCCGGTCGACATGCACGTCCAGTCCGGCAATTCGGGCCGACCCTTCGCTTGCGGCCATATATCCTGAGAGAATGCGCATAGTCGTAGATTTACCCGCCCCGTTCGGACCCAGAAAGGCGACAATCTGCCCCTTTCCGATGGTAAAGTCGACGTTCTTGATAGCTACGAACGGCCCATAGAACTTACTGAGTGACCGCGCCTCAATCATCGGCGCAGCAGGCACTTGTGTCATTCTTAATTCCTCACTGATGACTGTAATCTGCTTCTGTAAATGTATCTATCCATCGTTTCAGTCTTAATGCAAAACAGCCCACAATAACTAATCACCGGGTCGGGTTGTCAAGAGGCTTGCGCTCT
Source organism: Candidatus Zixiibacteriota bacterium (assembly GCA_046754125.1). Lineage (GTDB taxonomy): Bacteria > Zixibacteria > MSB-5A5 > GN15 > FEB-12 > JBHHVC01. The sequence continues at coordinate 11,650 of JBHHVC010000018.1, read as the reverse complement.
GTTGGCATCCTTTTCGGCAACTCAGTTTTATTATATTGGAACATTCGATCTGGGTTCCATATTTATCTATTCTGCCCCGGTATCGGATTGAGCCTGCTCGAAGATATGCGTCTACTGGAATAGCAACACATCGGCAGGTACCAAAATGCTAACGGTAATTGAAACGACTCTTGGCCGTCACCCTTAAAACCGGTATAATCAGGTAGTGATGAAGATTCTCAGCAGATATGTCCTTAAGGAACACCTCGCGCCATTTCTGTTTGCCTTCCTTACTATTACGTTTCTGCTGCTGATCGACTACATACCAAAAGTCGTCAACCATGTTATTGACAAGAATTTGCCGGTCGGGATAGTTTTTGAATTATTGGCTCTGAACCTGGCCTGGATGCTCGCCCTTTCAGTGCCGATGTCGGTGCTTGTAGCTACCCTTATGGCTTTCGGCAGAATGATGTCTGATTTTGAGATCACCGCGATGAAAGCGTCCGGTATCAACCTGCTGCGTGTGCTCATGCCGCTGCTGATGGCGGCCGGAGTCGTCACGGTCGGCATGATAGGATTTAACGACAAGATTTTGCCGGATTTGAACAAGAGCGCCCGCCTGCTAATGGCCGATGTTCGCGCTATGCGCCCCACTTTGGTGTTCCGATCCGGCGTTTTCATTTCCGATATTCCCGGTTACCTCGTGCATCTCGAGAAGATCGACCACGCCACATCCGAGGTCTCCGGTGTTCGCATTACTGATACCAAAAATGCCCAAAAACCACGTATTATCGTGGCCGATCATGGGTATCTGGAAATGACCGATGGCGGTAACACCATGCTCTTTACCCTGTATGACGGCGAACTTCACACGCTGGATATGACCGACACCGAGAAGTATCGTCGGATAGCCTTCTCTGAACAGGTGATAAGCATTCCGGTGGGTGGCCAGGAACTGCAACGAAGTGACTCGGAGTACCGAACCGACCGAGAAATGGGTCTGTCCCAGATGCAGGAGCAGGTCGATCGTGCGCTTGGCGCCAAAAAGCCTTTTCGCGACAAAATAAGAACCGTTCTGGCTCGAAAGATCGACTACTTGTTTTCTGACAGCTTTTCATACAATTATTCGGACACTATAAATGATGCGGCCGCCCTGCGTCTGGTTCAGAGCGATGCCTCGGCACTAGTGAGCCAGGTCGATCGTCACGCCAAGCAGGTCCTGGGACAACAGCGTACTGTCGATAAATTCGCTCTGGAGATCCATAAAAAATACTCGATTCCGGCAGCATCTATGGCTTTCATTCTAATCGGGGCGCCGCTGGGCATTCTGTCGCGAAGGGGTGGTATGGGTGTGGCCATTTCTATATCGATAGGGCTTTTTGTCATATACTGGGCATTCCTGATGGCAGGTGAGGACTTGTCCGATCGAGGTATTGTCGAGCCGTTCTGGGCAATGTGGTCCGCTAATTTCCTGATTGGTGGTATCGGTATCTATTTGCTCTACCTCGTAGTTACCGAGAAACAGTTTTTTTCATTCTTCCGCGACAACACGAAGTACCTTGCCAGACATGATAAAACAGATCGATAGATATATCCTTCGCTTCTTCTTCCTGTCACTGCTGGTTGTGGTTGTATCAGTCGGTATCACGTTCGTGGTTATCAACATGGTTGAAGAGATGCGAAACTTCATCGACAAAGATGTGCCGTTGGCCAACATCGCAGAATACTACCTGTATTTCGCGGGATGGATCCTCAAATCGTTCTTTTCCGTCTTTGTGCTTTTGGCCGCACTCTTTTCCGTGTCCATTCTGTCGCGCAAGAACGAAATCCTGGCCATGAAGGCCAGCGGTCTCTCGCTCTTTCGCATTGCAATGCCGCTGCTTTTAGCCACCCTGATGTTAACCGCCGGGCACTTCTACTACAACGAATTCATCTATCCGCCGGCCAACCAGAGGCGTCTGGAAATCAAGGAATTCACGATTCGCAAGAAGTCGAAGAAGGCCTACACCAAGGTCTCCAACGTGTTTCGGCAGATTCGTCCCGGCTACTTCTATACAATCGCACTGTTTCATTCAGACCGTCGGGAAGGCAATGGTGTCAAGATTCTTCAGACAAGCAGAAGGCGCGTGGATCGTATCATTGTTGCCGAAAAAATCAGGTATAACAAGAACCACCAGTGGGAATTGATCGATGGAGTTCTGCGAACATTCACCGACAGTGCAGGAGAATCGTATGTGACCTTTGACACAATGGTCGTCGAAGATATCAAGGACAAGCCGGATGATTTTTCAAGGCGCCTGGGCGACCCGGCTGACATGGGACTGGAGGACCTTCAGGCTTACGTGGACCTGATGAAACGAACAGGCGGACCATACCAGCGAGAAGAGATCGATATTCAGTTGAAGTATTCGTTCCCCCTCGCCTCATTTATCGTAGTGCTGATCGCGGTGCCGTTCGCCTCCAAATCGCGGCGTGGCGGGGTCGCCGTTTCGGTAGCCACCGGCGCGTTGATTGCGCTGGTCTATTTCGTGCTGTTTCGGCTATTGCAATCCGCCGGATACAACGAAAAGATACCGGATTGGCTGGCTATATGGGGAGTTGACGGGTTGTTTCTGCTAGTCGGACTGGCCGCTATGATTCGAGCGAGGAGAAAAGGCTAAGATGACGCATCCTGACCACGAAAAGAACCGTATTGCCTGGAACGAAATGGTAGAGGTGCACTGGAAACATCCTGATTACCGACTGAAAGAATTCATAGCCGGTTGGAATTCGCTGAAATCGATTGAACGCGATGCCCTTGGAGGCGTTGCCGGTAAGAGCCTGTTGCATCTGATGTGCCAATTCGGTATGGACACTCTGTCGTGGGCGCGCCTCGGAGCCAGTGTCACCGGCGTTGATATCTCCGATGCCTCGATCAGCCATGCCAACAAGCTCAAAGAGATGGTGGGATTGTCGGACGCGCGTTTCTTACGCATCGACGTGCTCGATCTTATTGGAGAGATCGAGCAGAAGTTCGACGTCGTGTTTCAATCACACGGCACGCACTGTTGGATTTCAGATATCAACAAGTGGGCCGGAGTAGTAGCGCACTATCTGAAGCCGGGAGGAGTATTCTTTATCGTCGATTTCCATCCGATCACTGTTCTGTGGGAGACCGAGAACATGTCCTATCTCTCACGCGAGCCGGAGCGATATAGTGACGAGCCGGACTACTGCGACCGGGAATACCGGATCAAGAATGAACTGGTCGAGTGGCAACATCCGCTGTCGGAAATCATCAACGCCCTTTTGAATGCCGGACTTGTCATCGAAAATATGGGAGAATATGACAAAAGCTGCCAGCCAGAAAATGCGGACTGGAAACCTGATGGTGATTACTGGCTCCCACCCGATGGCCCACCGCGTTATCCCTTGTTGTTTTCGTTGAAGGCAAGAAAGCCGCTCGCTTAAGAAAAGGCGGCTTGCATATTCTCGAGTGCAAATCGATCCTATTGAAAACCGTAGGTGAGCTTGATAAACAGGTTGTCGTTTTTGCGCAGTTGCCCGAATTCAGTATTGTCGTGGTCGCCCCCAAGTAAATTGGCTCCCATCGCTAATGTCAGCTCATCACTGTGCTTGTAACCGACCCGTGGACGGATGTAAAAGTCTCTTTCGGACGGAGAGTAGAACATGAATAACGACACTGTGAGTAATTCAGAGGAAAGCAAACTGGTAACACGTGAAGTCACCATCTGCGTTACCTCCCCACGCAAATGGACACCATCGCCAGAACGGTTGTCTTTGAACGAATCATAATCCTGAAGGTAGTCAAGCTGCCACTGGAGATTGGCCGTAAGGTTGGTGGCAAGTTGCCGCTCGTAACCAAGCAGTCCGCGCAGCGACGAGTTTGGCAAGTTGCCGTTGATTCCGTCGGGATTGTCTCTTGAATCGTAATACCCGGCTTCCATCCAGAGTACTCCGCCAATCGTCGCGCCGCGAGCGGACGCACCGTATACATTGAGTCTCGGATGGACGGCTACTCCTGCAATCAGAGAGTCTCCGGCGACCACGACCGATTCAATACCGAGAGGGTTCTTGTAGAAACCATGATAGTAGTAAGCAGCAAGCGAAAAGTTGTTCACCTGCCGCCTCAGACGAGCGGCAACTTCGCCGTTCCTGAACAACGGCTCGGGAGTTCGAAAAGTGAACCGATCAACTTCACCGGTAATGTCACCGACAATCGGATTGAAATAGCTCAGACGCCGTCCGGTTGGCAGTCGGTTCGGCTCGAAACGGGGAGTCCAGACAACGGCCAGGTCACCGAGCGGGTTATAGTATTCGACGCGCAGCGCATTCTGGGGAGCCTTTAGATACTGATCGTCCCGCCCGACGAAAAACGACAGATAGTCTTTAGTAAACTGGTCGTTGATAAACACGAGATCGCCTGTTCCCCATGTGAGAATCTGGCGACCGACCTTCACGTCCAGCTTGCTTCCCAGGCGAAACTTCATATATGTCTCGCGTAGTTCCCAATCGTAATCGGCGCTGTCGGCGCCGTCCCAAACAAAGTCGAGACGACCGAAAAACTCAGCGCTGTTTCCAAAATGTGCCAGTCGCAACTGTAGCCGTGTTTCGGATACGGGTAACTCAGATGTGGCAGGGTTGTGCCGGTCTGTGTGAGCACCAAAAAGACCCTGCACAAACCCATCCAGAATGACCTCGGAACGTACAGTCATGCTCGATACGAGAAGAATCGCAATGCATGTGGATAGACTCCTAAACCGCATCGAATACGAGTCGACAATCACTTGATAAACTTTCGCGGCGGGCTTTTCAGATATCGTTCGGTAAACAGATCGGCGGTGAGGCCGACGTTGTACGCTACATTGGAGAATTCAACGGTTGTCTTGCGTTTCTTCTTAAGATTCTCCATCGAACGTCTTGTTACAGTGAGAATGCCGTCAATCTCCTCGACTATTTCGGCGCGAAACCTTCGCATCACTTTTCCCTTAGTGTTGAAGAATTGCTCGTAGAGAGGGAGAAATGTCTTCTTGTCAATATATGACAGCTTACGAGCAAACCCTTTGTACTTCTCTCGAGGAATTGATTCGACCATAAAGACGGCACTGCTGTCAATTGTGGAATCACCGATCAAACTATGGTTGTCTTCGCTCCAGAGTCTGCCAGAGACATCCTCGTACGTAAAGTCCGACCCTACAAAGCTGGAGTTCTTGTCGTCAGCGGAGATTTGTTTGACGAGATCGACCGACGGGATGTATATCCAGCGTTTGTCATTTCCCCGCACAGTCTTGTGGACCATGAAGGTCAAACGAGCGACATCCGAAGGTCGCCGGAAGTAGGTGTAGTATCTCTGGTCACCACCTTCGTCGATATCGAGCCGCAGCATTGTAAACTCGCGAACGCGCTCTTTTCCTTTCTTGTCAACAATTGACATGTGGAGGTCTGCCACACCGTCATCAGCAGCATAGTAGTATGCCAGATGCGACTTCTTCATGATCTCAGTGGCATCCTGACCCGCCACAACAACAGATCCCAAAAGCACAGCGGCTACAGTCGCCACAATAAGTGAATTGCAACGCATCATACTTCCCTTTCTAACTGTTTTTTCCCTTGGTTGGCAAGAGCGAACGATGAAACAGCTTAACAATTGCCGGAAGCAGCAACATCGTTACCGACCCGGACACAATCATGATAGCCAGAAAGAAGGAGCCGACAGTAATATATGGAACTAACGAAGAGAAGAGCATCGGCACGAATCCTATTGCTATCACCAGGACGTTGCGTGCTATTGCCCTGCCCGTACTCTCAAAGATTTCGTCGTACGATATTGCAAAGTCGTTACGCTTTTTGTGTATAGCTCGCAGTCGTTGTATGAAGTGGATAGAAAAATCAATCGATAGTCCGAGGGTCAGCGACGACAGGACAGCTACCGGCATATCGTACGGCCGGCCAATGTATCCGATGAAGGCATAGATTGCAAGTATGGTGATGCTGAGAGGAAGAATTGACACCAATCCCCATCGAATAGATCGGAACAAGAAAATCATCATGATCAGCACAACCGCAAACGATCCCAGTAGCGATTTCTGCATACCGGTGACCATTTTTTGCTGCCACACGATATTGATATACGGCAGTCCTGCCCATTGAGCGCTTACGTTGTCCGGCAAGGGGTGAGCGTCCATATACGATTGTGCCCGATCTACTACCTGTTGCACACGGCGATTGTCGCCATCTTTCAACTGTACCCACAGGTTGGTGCGAGTATAATCAGGAGTGACGAATTTGAACAGATCGTCGGGATCGCCTCCGGACATTTCAAACAGGAACAACATTTGTGCCACCTCATCGGCGTTGTCCGGAATTGTCGCTTGGGATGAGTCAGCGCCGAAAAGCTCGTAACGGACTTTCGAGACTATATCAGTGAGCCCGGTAGTTCCGCCAACCACTGCATCCTTTTCAAGTTCGCGCTGCAATCGCTCGACATAGTGAAGAAGTTCGGGCGATTTCATCTGATCTGCGACGATCCCTTCAAAGACAAGGTAGTTCATGTATGTTCCGGCCAGATGGTCATTCATCACCGCATCGGCTATTCTGATCGGGTGTGACGGTTTGAACCACTTTACCGGGTTGTCGTTTACTTCAATCAACGTCAGACCGTACGCTGAGACGAAAATAACCAAAACCGCCGCCGCGATTATCAGTTTGTTGAAACGCGCTGCGGCGTTGCGGAAGACTCGCACTGTGGTGGCAAGAAGAGAGTTGTGTTCCTCGTGTCTGCCAAATACGACCATCGCCCGCTGTGGGTTCAGCATGGCGATCGCCGGAATTATCGTCAGCGAGAGCAGCCAGGCAACAGCGATTCCAAAGGCCACGAATAAACCGAATACTCTTACCGGCGGGATGGGCGTCAGTGCCAGCGAGGCAAACCCTGCGATGGTTGTCACCGAGGTAAAGAGCATAGGAACAAAAAGTTCGCGGATAGTCTCTTGCATTGCTGAGCGTCGTTCCCCCGAACGACCGAAGTTGTCTTGAAATTCGCTGAGGATGTGAATGGCGTCAAGGACAGCTATCGGGATCAGGAATATTGGAATCATAGACGACATAATGTGAACGCTGTTGCCGGTCATGATCAACAATCCCATCGCCCACATTACCGACATCATCGCTACCATGATAGGAGCCAGGACCAGTCGCACGTTTCTGAAAAACATCAACATGAGCAGGAACAGGATGAGCATGGCAACAGGAGCCGATACCGCCATCTGAGTGAACATCTCGGCGCCAAAAGAATCTTCGGCCACAGGCAAGCCGGCAATATGAAAAGACGCTCCGCCACCATGCTCATCGATAATCTCGCCAATTTCGCCGGCTATTCTGGCCGAAATATCTTTGGATTCGATGGGTACGAACATGGCAATCGCCTTGCCGTCCTCGGAGGCCAGTTTTCCGCGCAACATCGGGTTGTTCATTATCCGTGAGAAGATATGATCGGCTTGGCCCTGCGTCTCGATTTTGTCTTCCATCAGGAGGCTGATGGCAATTCCAGCCTCGGCCTGGCTTATGTCGTCAACTGTTGATGGCGCCAGGATGTCGTCGACAATCACACCGTCGATTTGTTCAATCTCCGATGTAATGCGATAAATGCGGTTGAGCAAATCGGGAGTGAACGCACCTTCGTCCACCACTACTCCGACAGCAATGAAGTCAGCCAGATCGAACTCGTCCTTCGTTTGCGAATCGAAAAGGCGTGCCGGTTCGTCGGCCGGTAACATGTTTTCAGGGTCCGTGTCGATTACTATAGACGGAAACTGCCACCCGAAGCCGAGTGTAACCACTGTGGCGATCAAAATCACCAGCCACGGGTGGTCGATGGAAAATGTAGTAAGTCCAGTACGCATATGGCAGCCACCAATCATGTCTTGGCCCAGGTCTTTGATTCCCGGACTACAATACATCGGTAACGATTCTCCAAAAACGAAAAAACTCTCGCCAGCCCCTTTTTCTACGTTCGTCCCGGCGGGAAATGTTTTCCAAAAAACTTGTGGACAAATCAAAAAATGAAACTTAATTACAGGAGTTTCGGTTCTTTCTAGTAGGATCGAAAACAAAGTATGACGACTCGGTATTGACATCCGTGAACTTGCACCAGAGTCGTCTGTAGCGTCCCGCGTCGTTCTCCCTCCCCCGGCTCGGGACGTTTCTTATTATACAGCAATAGGTTGCTTCTTTAGTCAACCTGACTTGCAGTCCCTCTGAGCGACTAAAACAGGGTTAGTTGACGGAGTCAACAACCTCCAACAGCCTCTTTCACGCCCGATGTCGAACATGGCGTTACTCATCTCCTCAGCCAACAAACCTCAGAAAGGGTTAGAAATGAGCCTATCTACCTCGAGAGCGGCGCAGCAATGTTCATGATCGTTCCCAGAAAACATACATTATTCGGCAAAAGGATTCACATATAACAAGCGGATCGTCTGATGGTCTCGGGCCTCGCCCGTAACTAATGACCTGTCCACATGTTACAGGCGTCCCGTCATGGCGATTGAAGCCGCAGTAACGGCACAGCCTTTGCTCCCCATCGACTCAGATACTGGGTGGAGTGTATGTTGTAGCGACCCGAAAAGACAACATACTCAAGACTTCAGGGACCTGAAAACACGTAATTCATCCTGACGGATGGAGGTATGGAAAATGTCAAGACTTGTTTCATCACTCGTAGCTATTGCGGCTGCGTCTCTTTTGGTCGCCGGCTGTTCTATCGACCAGTCGCCACGGCCTACAGCCGACAATGACCAGTTCGCTCGATTGCTCGCCAGCAATGTCGGGTCGATTGCATCGGCAAACTTCTTTGTCTATGTCGATGAGCATCATGGCGGAACGGTCGATCTGCATCGAATTACCGCAGATTGGCAGGAAATGACCGTCACTCACGAGGGGTTTGGCTCCTCCTGGGATCCGACGGTAGTCACTTCGTTCACACCGAATGCCGGAGGGTATTATTCACTGGATGTAACTGCGCTGGTACAAGCATGGTTCGACGGTACTTACCCCAACTATGGTCTCCTACTGGATCAGAACAGCGACCCGTCACTTCTGCGAACTAAGTATATCAGCCGCGAAAACCCGGCCGATTTTCCGTTCCTGGTTGTCTGTTTCACCGGAGGCGGCTGTGACACCTTATCCTGCACCGCCGACGCCTGGCTCTGGAGAATGGAGCCCCCGGGATCTAATAATGGCGCCGACCTTAGTCTATACACAGGCTACAACGATTCGCTTCACCAGTTCGACAAACAAAGTCTATTCCGCTTCGATCTACAGCCTCCCCAGAACTGCAACCCCTGCGACGGCAAAGTTACTGAGCTTACTCTGCAATACAACGGCAGCATAGTAGACGCCCAGGTTGTCGTGACCCAGAAAAAGGGTGGAGAACCGTTCAATGGCGTAGTTCAGCCCGGCGAGATGTTCACTTTTACGGGTGTTGACCAGAACGGGACCCTCGGTACCGAAATCCAGATTTCCGTGAATGGAGCACTCAATGCCATTCTCCACACCAGTTGTTCCCAACCCATTGGTCCGGGTGTGGTACGCGGCGACTTTACCGTTATTGATGGATACAGCCTCAACGGCGGCCTGATTTGCCCTCCCGGCACGCCTGGCGGTGGAAACGACGACGAGCATGATGGCGAGCATGATGGCGATCATGATGGCGACGACGACGATCATCACGGCAAGAAACATAAGAAACACGACCACGATGATGATCGTCACGACGGCAAGAAACATCATGATAATGACGACGACGGTGATCATGACGACGATGATGACGGACACGGCGGCGACTGATCAAACTCTGCTAAACCGATCGTAGGCGGTAGTCTACCGGTCGAGTAGATCCAAGCCCGCAGGTCAATGTACCTGCGGGCTTCTTGTTTGGGTTCCAGCGGTATCACCCGTTATCTCGCCATGCGAAAATGTCTTACAAATAAAGTGGTTTCCGGACGCTTGCGTCCGGAAACCAAAGGTGATAGGTTGGGAACAAAAGAGCGTGGCAGAAGCCTCTTTTGAGTTGTGGTATCATGTTGTACGCACAGGCAGCCAAGATGTTTCAATTCTCTCCGTTGTTGTTGGTTCTTGCGTTCAACGTCCATACTTCCTTAATTCCAATCCTGTAGATAGCAGACGTTTGGCGACTTTATAGTCCTGAACTTTCCCCAACCCCCTCAAGTAAGGGGAGAGGGGCTTAATAGACAGAAGTGCGTCAAAAAACGCGCTATGGTGATATAGGAGACAGTTAGCATGGAATACAAGTTGAGGACCCGTGTCGCGAGAATAATTGTCGATGACGCCGTTCCGGTCGACAGCGAGATTACAGTACTTGGTTTGGTCCGGACTATTCGCGTCGGGAAGAACGTCGCCTTTGTTGAAATCAACGATGGTTCGTGCGTTGGCTCAGTTCAGGTCGTTGTCTCTGATCCGGATTCCAAGCCTGCGCTGAAGGATATTCTGACCGGCGCTGCAGTCCGGGTCAAAGGGAAGTTGATTGAGTCGCCCGCAAAGGGACAGAAATACGAAATCGCCGCAGACGAAGTATCACTGGTCGGCGCTGCCGACAGCAGCTACGGGTTGCAAAAAAAACGCCACAGCTTCGAGTTCCTTCGCGAGGTTGCTCACTTGCGCCCGCGCACCAATACTTTTGGAGCAATCAACCGGATTCGCTCAAAGCTGGCTTATGCCATTCACACCTACTATCAGGAACGTGGATTCTATTACATTCACACGCCGATTATTTCTGCCTCAGACTGCGAAGGGGCGGGCGAGCTGTTTCGCGTGACGACGCTTGATATGCAAAAACCGCCAATCAAAGACGGTAGCATTGACTGGGAGCAGGACTTTTTCGCGGCAGAGGCCTTCCTGACTGTATCCGGACAACTTGAAGGCGAACTGATGGCAACAGCTCTGGGCGATATCTATAACTTCGGTCCGACGTTCCGCGCCGAAAACTCGAACACATCCCGCCATGCTTCAGAGTTCTGGATGATTGAGCCGGAGATGGCCTGGGCGGAACTTGAGGACAATATGGACCTTGCCGAGGACTTCTTGAAGCATCTGTTTCGCTACGCACTCGAACAGTGCGAGGACGAGATGGAGTTCTTCGGCAAGTGGATCGACAAGACGGTCCGGCAAACGCTCGAGGGAGGTGTAAACTCGGACTTTGAGCGTATCCCATATTCGGAAGCGATCGATATCCTGTCCAAAGCAACCGACAAGTTTGAGTTCCCCGTAAAGTGGGGGGTTGATATGCAGTCCGAACATGAGCGATACCTGACCGAGAAAGCTTTCAAAAAGCCGGTCATAGTTTACGACTACCCGGCTGAGATAAAGGCGTTCTACATGCGGGTAAACGACGACAACAAAACTGTGCGCGCAATGGATGTACTGGTGCCGCGCATCGGCGAAATCATCGGCGGCTCGCAGCGCGAGGAGCGCTATGACGTCCTGAAACAGCGCATCGAAAGTATGAACCTCGGCCCCATTGAGAACTTCCAATGGTATCTGGACATCCGCAAATATGGCAGTTGTCCTCATTCGGGGTTTGGCCTCGGGTTTGATCGTGCCCTGATGTATATTACCGGAATGCAGAACATTCGTGATGTGCAACCGATCCCCC
>JBHHVC010000017.1:0-22523 GCA_046754125.1 Candidatus Zixiibacteriota bacterium | reverse complement strand
GCGGACAGAGGGTGCTTATTGTCGATGATGTTCTCACCACAGGTCGTTCGATCCGCGAAGTGATCGAGCTAGTGCAAAACTATGAAGCTGAAATCGTTGGTATCGGTCTTATGCTTGACCGCTCCAACGGTACTGTTTCATTTGATTGGCCATGCTTTGCGCTGGCTTCGGTTGCAGCCACAAGCTGGCAACCGGACGATTGTCCGCTATGTCGTCAGGGTGTGCCGCTTACCCAGCGCGGCAGCAGAGCAACTTAGGCATTCATGTTTTGGAGTTCTTGTGCGGCCGCCGAAAATCAGGCCTGAGCGGGGACCAGTGCGGGCGTCTGGGACATGGCCATCGGGAAGTCAATGCTGATCACAGTGCCGACATTACTTTCCGAGTCGATATGGAGTTGGCCGCCGTGACTGTCGATTATTCGCTTGCAGACCATCAGGCCGTAGCCGTGCCCGTCTTTCTTGGTGGTAAACTTCTCTGAGAATGCTTTCTTCAGCAAGGCTGGTTTGATTCCAACACCGTTGTCTCTTATGGTGAATGTGAAGGCGGTACCCTGTGCATTCTGTTCCAGCGACACGGTGATCTGCCGGTCATCGCGGTCCCTGGTGGCGTCGGCCGCATTGTTGAACAGGTTGTATAGCAACTGCTGAATCTGGATCGGGTTAGCCTGGAACGAAATGTCCCGCGTATTAACGTTGACCGTCGTATTTACGCCGTGAAATCTCTTTTGCGGTTTCAGGAAATCAAGGACATCGGCCAGCAGGCGATCGAATAGAACAGTCTCTTTGGTTGATGTGACCTGGCGGAGATCCATAAGATTAGTAGTAAAGACACGAATCTTGTCTACAGTTTCGATCGCAGTCCGGACGAACCGTCCGATATCGTTGGTGTCGTTGTTTGAGATACGGCTTTCAAGCAGTGACAGGTTGCCTGCTACCACCGCGAGAAAATTGTTCAACTCATGTCCGATCTCTGCCGACATTTCACCCCGCGTTGCCATCTTTTCCAACTCGATGGTCTCATCCTGCAGTGCTTTCAAGCGATCGTAGGCGTTCTTGGCATCCTCCAGCAGGCGGAGGTTTTCCAGCGACATAGCAAGTTGCCCTGCCGTCAAAGTAATGAACTTCATGTGGCTTTCACGTACTTGGGATGGCTCGGAGTAGGGTCCTACCATTAGCAGGCCATATATCTGGGACGCGCGTCTAACTGGTGCGACAACCATCGATTCGTCTTGCTCCAGCCAGTCTGGAATGGAGTTACGCCACTCCTCGAGACAGTTTTCGCTGCAGAACGGGTACTCATCCAGACTGCGCATGAGAAGCGGTTCTGCCGGCAGCGAGGAACCGGCGTTCTCGGGAAGGACGCCTAGCATTTGCGGTGGGAGTTCCTTTTCCGTAACTGAATCGCCGGTGACGGTGACCAGCCGAACTTCGGTCCGCTCCTTGTCCCAGCTTATCATTGCCCCCCCCCTGGCTTTGCAGTGCATCATGACAAACTGAAGCGTATAGGGAATAAGAGATTTCCTGTCGTCAGTCGAAAGGAGGACCTGACTCATGCCGGTGAGGCTGTCGAGCTGCTCGGCCGAGGTCCTTTCTTTCTTCTGTTCAATGGCATGAATTGCGTTTCGAACAGCCTGTCTGATTTCGTTAAGTTCGAAAGGCTTGAGGATGTAGGCGACGGCGCCATGTTTGATCGCTTCCTTGGCTGAGTTCAGGTCCGCATAGCCTGTCATGAATATGACAGCGGTATCCGAGTGTCGATCGCGTGCTTTTCCTGCCAATTCGATACCGCTCATCTCTGGCATCCGAATGTCGGTGATTAGAAGGTCAAATGGTTCTAGTTCGGCCATTTGCAATGCGTCATGGCCGCAGGATGCCGTCTCAACTTCATAACCGTCATCTTCCAGTGCATCGCGCACGAGGGAAATGACGATATCTTCATCGTCCACGACAAGGATTCTGATTAGATGCGACTCAAGCTCGCTCATACCGTTTTAGATGCAGTTAGGACTTTGGAAATAGTCTGCCGCACTTCTTCGAGGTCAAATGGTTTGGTCAAACAACATCTTGCGCCAGCCTTCTCCGCTTGCTCGGCCAGGTCGTCGGGCAGGGAATCGGTCATTATGAATGGCATGGCCGGCTTTGCCGAGGATACCTCTTTATAGACCTGGTACCCGTTCTTGCGAGGCATGTGGATGTCACAAAAGACTAGCTGGTAATCGTGCGAGAGGGCTTTGTCAATGCCGATCTGACCATCTTCAGCCAGATCGACCTGGTGCCCCTGCTCACACAGATACTCCTCAAGTAGGTTGCGGATTACCGAGGAATCATCGATCACGAGAATGCGTGCCATCTTGCTCTATCCGACCTCTTCCATACAGTGGGCGACCGTTTCCATAAGCTTCTGAATGCTAAATGGCTTTGATAGGAAAGCGCAGGCGCCGTTGTCAACCGATTGGCTGACAGTGTACAAACTGGAGTAACCTGAAATGACGATGACCCGGGAACCGGGGTGGTTTTGGCATGCGTATTTGACCACCTCTTCTCCAGAGACGCGAGGCATCTTCATGTCTGTAATGATCAGATCATAAGCCCGGTTTTCGAGTTTCTGAATCGCCTCGTCCCCATCTGTGGCCAGGATGACTTCATAGTCGTCATTGAGCACTTCAAACAGGAAATCGCGAATGATCTCCTCATCATCGACGATAAGAATCGATTTTTTCCCAGAAACAGTCATTTTATAGCATCGCCATATTTCAAGCACATCGAGCCAAGTTAGTACTTACGTTATCGGAATCTCCTGTGCTTTCTGAACGGGCAGAATTATGGTGAATGTGGTTCCCTTGCTCTGAACCGATTCGACCTTGATTTCACCGCCATGATCTCTTATTATGCCGTAGCTGACGGACAGACCAAGTCCCGTGCCTTTGCCAACATCCTTTGTAGTGAAGAACGGTTCGAAGATTTTCATCAGGTTTTCAGGTGCTATTCCGCAGCCGTGATCACAAACTTGAATCTCTACGGTACCGCCAAATTCGCCCAAAGCTGGGCTACAACGCGTCACAACTAGTATTTCGGAATCTGGCGGCGAGGCGTGCAGGGCGTTTATCAGCAGGTTAGTCAATACCTGCTGCAACTGGCCGGCGCTTCCCGCGATCTTTGGAAGATCGGGGTCGAGGTCCATGCGAAGCTGAACCTGGTTCATACTCATCTGGTGCTCGATGAAGGTCCGTGTTTCATCGATTACACAATTCAGGTCGATGACTTCAAACTCCTGTGCGTGCGACGAGCGCGAGAACCGCAGCAAGTTTTGGACTATCTGTTTGCACCGGCGGGCCTGTGTTTCTATATCGGAGAGATAGCGAAGATACTTGTCAATGTCCTTCTGGCCGATCGTTTCGGGGGAAACCTTGCCTATCTTCTCCAGTGCAAACTGAGCGTAGCCCAGAATCCCGCCAAGCGGGTTATTCAACTCGTGGGCAACTCCGGCCGCAAGCTGACCAATTGCACCCATCTTTTCTGATTGTATCAACTGGGCCTGTGCCTCGTTGAGTTCTCGCGTACGCTCTACAATTCGTTCCTCTAGAGTACGGTTGTAGTCTTCAATCTCGTTTCGAGATTGTTCGAGAGAGTCGATCATCTTGTTGAAGGTCGCGGCGAGTTGACCTATTTCATCGTGACGTCTGATTTTAACTCGCTCCGAGAGCTTTCCTTCGCTGACGCGCTGAGTGACGGATGCAAGCTGTTTCACCGGTCCTGTCAAATGGCGTACAAAGAAAGTCATTACGATTATGGATAGAATCGTTACTACAAGGGCCAATACGATCGCGGCAATTCGCGCCGTGACTGCTTGCTGGTTGACATTCTCCAGCGATAGTATCATCTGGATGGAGCCGATCTCTTCGGTACTTATGGATTTGCCGCCTGATGGATCAGTGCCACTAGTGGCACCAAGATTCTCTCTGTCAACAGATTCTGTGTGATAAACCACCGGGTGTACGATTTCCACAAATCTCACGCCGGACGTATTGACCAGGGAGTGGTTGTTATTGTCGCCCTCGCCAAGCTCGCCTGGATACACGATCTTACTCGTCCGACTGATTTCGGTTGTATCACATTGGCCGTAGTCGGCCAGGACTCGACCGTCGGCTGTGAGGACGCGGGCATATACTACGTCTTCGAGCGACCTCAGATCATTGAGCATCTCTTGCAACTCAAAGGTACTTTCAAAGAGCACCCCGCTCTCCGCCTGGCTGGCCATAACTCGAACCACTCGTTCACCGCTGCTTAGGAGGGTATGCATGAAACCTTCAGCCTGCCGTTCGATCAGATATGAGCTGACGACCAGAATGCTGGCAACGAGCATGGCCGAAATCGGGACTATCAGCCGTACCTGCAGCCCGCAGTGCCTAATTCGCTCGAGCATCGATCTTCTCGGGCTCATCGGTACACCTCTCGGGCAATGGCGATAAGCTCTTCGGGGATGTCAAGTTTCAGGCGCCTGGCTGTGTTCTCGTTGTAGTGGAACCAGATTACGTCGGCCGAGGTGACGCGTATATTTGCGGGTTTTGCACCGTCCAATATGGCACAGGCAATCTCCCCGGCCTGAAATCCGATCGCCTTATAGTCAAAATCAAGCGCGAACAAAGCTCCCGACTCGACGACATGTCGGGAAAACCCCATAAAAGGTATCCCTTTGCGGACAGTATTGAGCAAAATGTAGCGTGTTGACTGGGGTGTAAACAGAACCGGGTCAGCCACCGACCAGATGCCGTCCACTGTTGCGGCAAGAGAATCCAGGGACTTCGGCAGATCGCGAGCTTTGTTTACCAGAACAGACACTAATTCTATTCCCATTTCGTGAGCGACTATTCTGGCGGGTGGAATGAGGCTTGCCGTATTTTTCGTGTACAGCACACCCATTCGTCGCAGGTGCGGAACAACCTGCTTGAAATAGTTGAACTGAACTGTCACTGGCACATTCAGTGAAGCTCCGGTCATTTTGCCGCCCGGCCGGTTCAACGATTCCACAAACCCGGAAAGCTCCGGATACATGACGGCAGCAAAAACAGTGGGCACGTCGTCAAAATGCTCACGGGCAAACTCGGTGGCAGAGCTGCCAACGGTGAGAATCAATGACGGATTGAACAACCTTATGGAATCGACTATCTTGCGGTTGCTGGCATCGTTTCGGTTGATTTGGAATTGCCGGAACTCACTGTCAGGATACTCCCTCTTTATGGTTTTCTTGGCGCCGTTGACCGTGCGTTTGCTTGAGGCATGGGTATCGCTGGTTACGACTGCGACACGGTGAAGGCCGGATGCTGCAACAGACATAGCAAAGCATAGCGCCACAACCGATTGCAAGATTGCTTTCAGGACTATCCTGGTGCGGTTGCGGTGTCCGTTCATCATGTAACTATGTAAGAGGCAAGGCATTCGTTGCCCTCAGCGTCACGAGTCCCCATTTCTGCTTGTATCGGAAGCAGGTGAGGAATCTTGATGTCTTCGGTCCGGTAATGGATAATTCGGAATCAAGAAACCGGTAATTGGCTAGTCAAGGATCGAGCAGTCTGGTCGATACACTTATGGAAATCGATATGAATCGCTAGAAATCGATATCGGACAAGATTTCAGAAAGCGTACACAGGTGATAAACACTGCTATCTATAGACGTTGGAGGAGGAATTGCCTTGCGTAGACTTTCAATGCGGCTGACGGCATTCCTGACGGTATTGCTATCATTATCTGGTAGCCAATCGGCCTTAGCCGGTACTTCCGGCAAGATCTCAGGAACAGTTGTCAATTCCAAAACGGGGGAGCCAATCGTGGGGGCAACAGTGCTTTTGGTAGGCACCAACCTGGGCACAATGAGCGATGAGGACGGTGATTATTTCTTACTCAACGTTCCCAGCGGCAAATACGATCTTGCGGTGTCGGCGATCGGTTTTGAATCACTGGTAAAAATGGAGGTTCGGGTACTCATGGACCTGACTACTCCAGTGGATTTTGAAATCAAGGATGTTCCGGTGCGGCTGGATGAGGATGTGGTCGTTTATGCTACCGCCCCGATCATCCAAAAGGACCTTACTGCTTCGCGGGTTATATTTACAGCCGACCGTCTGCGGACACTTCCTAACATTATTACTGTACAGTCGGTTCTGACTAACTATCCCGGTGTGGTTACCGGGCGAGACTTCAACATCCATATTCGCGGAGGTCGCTCCGGGCAAGTGGCTTACTACTTTGACGGGTTTTCTGTTCAGGACCAGTTTAGCTCGAATACGGGGCTTCGTATAATGCCACAGGCGCTCGAGGAGCTCTCGCTGACATCCGGTGGGTACACGGCAGAATACGGCGAGGCGTTGTCCGGCGTAGTCAGCGCCGTCACTCGCGAAGGTGGTTCGACGTATCACGGCAGTATGAAAGCGTATCAGGGATTCACTCAACCATATGATGTAAACACTGGCGATTGGGGCAACCTCAGTAACGAAGGCAATCGGTCGTTGGCCTTTGACATTTCGGGCCCGATGCCGGGTGCAGACCCAAAACGCTACACATTTTTTGCTGCCGGTGAGTATCTGAGAAGTTTCGGATCTCTTCCACATGACTGGTCAATAGGTTATACCGGCACGGCCAAACTGGCTATGCAGCCGGTCGCGGGGCTGAAGCTCAAGGCAAACCTGACGCTGTACGATGCCGATGGCGACATCTATGAGCATCGCGATGTAAACGGTGTTTCATACGATTTCAATCTCGATGGTTTACCATCCTTCAAGAAGAGAGCGCATCTGGCGGGTCTCAGTGGTAACTATCATATGAACGATCACACAGTTTTTTCCGCAACAGTAAACCAGTTCCACACTTACACCAAAACAGCGCCGGGCGAACTGATGGATCTGCACTGGAGCAAGTGGCCGGGCTATTCGGAAGATTCGACTGGTCGCTATAACGGGACGGTTCAGGATGGCAATTATGGGAACGATCCTGACTTCTCAGACCCATTTCAGATTACCGGATTCACGACCGGCGACGATTTCGATCCCACATTTCGGGAAAGGGAGCTCAGCTACAACTCGGCCAAAGCTACTATTCTCAACCAGGCAAACAAGGCACATCAGATCAAGGCCGGGGTCGAATATCGTAAGTACGATTTGAAGTGGGATTCGCGACAGTTTTTCAACACCAATCCATTCGGCGAGACGTATGACAGCAAACCTACCTATGCGGCAGCGTTCTTGCAGGACAAGATTGAGTACCAGGCGTTTATTGTAAACGTTGGTGTACGCTTTGATTATCGTGACGCCGACATTACCTACAATGCCACTCCACGCGACTCTGTAGTGTCGTGGAAAAAGTCTGATGCCAAAAGCCGAGTATCTCCGCGGCTGGGAGTCTCATTCCCGATCTCGGAGCACTCCGTCATGCACTTCAACTATGGTATTTACTACCAGGTCCCGCGCTTTACGTACATGTACACTAATCTGCAGGGAGACGTCACCTCTGGACTTCCCCTGTTAGGGAACCCGGACCTCAATCCTGAGCAGACCGTTTCCTACGAAATTGGGCTCGACCACCTCATAGGGGACGATTTGCGTCTTGATATTACTGCTTACAACAAAGATGTCGAGGATCTGGTGTCGACCCGATCGTTCTTCCAGGTGGCGGGGAATCCCGTAACGCAGTTTGTCAACGGCGATTACGGTTCGGTGCAGGGTATCGACGTATCTTTGGAGAAGCTATCGTTGGGGGGGCCGTTCAGCGGTTCCATCTCGTACGGCTACATGATAACCAAAGGCAACGGTTCATCAGCATTAGAGCCATACTATACCTATCTCACTTCGAACTCTGACACGTTGGCCCCGGTGAGCGAATTCATTTTGGACTTCGACCAGCGTCACACCGTCCATGCCGTTCTCGATTTTCGGGCCGGGCCGGACTGGACAGGTCACTTGTTCGGAATCAAACTTCCGACCCGGTGGGGATTGAATATGGTTGGTCACTATGGTTCCGGACTACCGTACACGGCGACGGACGCGTTTGGCAACCGGCTCGCCGGGCGCAACGAGGGTCGCCTGCCAGCACTCTACAGAGTCGATATGCGCTTCAACAAGGACTTCCCGATAGTTAAGGACTATCTTATGAGTTTCTTTGTTGAAGTAGATAACCTGTTTGACAAACGCAACGTGATCAATGTTTACAGCCGTACCGGTCAGCCCGATAACGACGGCGCCTCGATTGGTGCCGGATTGTCGCTTGACGCTGACGCTCTGTCGCGAGCCGATCGTCTTTATGATCATGATCCACTTAATTATGGTACCCCGCGCACTGTTCGCACGGGGATTAAGATTAACTTCTAGGCCGGAGCTGATAAGATGAACTCCAGACAAACCTTGCGTGCAGGTGTTATTCCAGCGGCGCTTGCGATCCTGGTCGTCGTTGGCTCGACCATGGCCTTGCCGCCACAAAACAATCGGCCCGTGGTGGGCAACAGTGACGGAGAGTTGCAACTTTCGCCGCAGCCCACTACTATGGACCAGATCATTCATGATAAGGGAAACATTGTCACCACCGCCGACAATTTCGGCTATATCGGTGGTTGGCAGTGGTTCGACCGGCCGTCCGGTGAATGGCCCCGCAACTCAGGCCATGACTATTTAGCAGAGATTCGCTATTGGATGGGCGCGGTGACACCGGTTGGCGACACTTTGCTTGCCAACACACTCGACGATTTTCAGGGGCTGCCATCGCCTATCAACGGTAGCGATGAGTACAAGATTCTGCTCTCCACAGATACCGGCAGGTATATACAATTCGACCGTTCGGATACAGTCGGCCTTGGCAACGACAACCCGGCCAATGGATGGCGTGTCTGGGATGGTGCGCAGCAGGCCTGGATATACAACTCTACCTTCGACAAGCTTGCATCCGAGTTTTCTCCGGGCGGTCCGACATCGTTGCAGGATTCTCACTATCGCTTTGCCGACGATGCCTCCGGCTCTCCATTGTTGGGGCTGGAAATGACTCAGACGATCTACCAGTGGAACTACTGCTACAACGAAGATTTCCTGTTCGTGCAAATCGATATTACCAATACCTCGAACCAGGATTATGTTGACTTTGCCTTCGGTTTGTATATTGATCTCGATGTCGGCGGTCCTGACGGCAGCGGCGAAAATGGCAGACTCAACGACAAAGTCGCCTTTGATTCACTAGAGAACCTGGCTTGGAACTACGACGTAATCGGCATCGACCCCGGTTGGGGGCCTACCGAACCGACCGGAATCATGGGTACCAAACTGCTCCAAACTCCGGACGACATAGGCATGACCGCCTTTCGTACCGGCTTGTGGGCGTTGTTGCCTGACGATGACCCGGGAAGATACGCCCTGATCAACAGCCAGCAGTTTGACACATCATTGCCGCCGGAAGACCAGTACTACATTCAGACGGTACGCGGCATAGACCTGACCGCAGGCAAGACAGTGCGAGTTGTCTACGCGCTCATAGCCGGTCAGGACGAGGCGGAGTTTCGGGACAACGCCTCTCGCGCTCAGCAACTGTTCGACAATAACTTCCTGGGACCGGAACCACCCCCGACTCCGAATCTAAGCGTGCGGGAAGGTGACGGCAAGGTGTACCTGCATTGGGACAAAGCGGCCGAAGAAGGGACCGATCCATTCACGGCGGAAAACGACTTTGTCGGCTACAAGCTGTATCGTAGCGACAATCAGGGCAAGACCTGGGGCGTTGAGATTCATAACACCGGCAACAATTGTCGAACACTGGATTATGTTCCATTGGCTACCCACACAGTAAACGCTCCCGGCGATCCTATCGCCCATTCATTGGTTGACACCGGACTGTACAACGGCGTGGAGTATTGGTATGCTTTGGTCGCCTTCGACAGGGGAGACTCTGCAACCGGCGTTGACCCCTTGCAGTCCGGCTTTGGCGTAGCCGGCGCCAGCCCTAATATCATAGCCGTCACTCCCCGGACCGACCCTGCTGGCTTTTTCGAGGCAGCCGGAACCGTAGAGCACAGCTTTATCGGCAACGGGTCGCCCTCAGAAGGAGAACTCTTCCCAACCGTCTTCGATGCCGGCGCGCTTACCGGTTCCGAATACTCCGTCGTATTCGAAGACAGAGCGACCTCGACAGTCTGGCATTTGATAAACCAAACTACCGGCGACACAGTTCTGCTCGACCAGACGCGCCAGGCGGGCGACGCGCAGCAGTATCCGGTTACCGAAGGGCTGCGGGTCGTGATTCGAAATGGCGATCGTCTTCCTCGCAGTGTTGGGCAGACAGCCTTCAGCGGAACAGACACGACGTTTCCGTTTGGCACGTTGTACGGCCCAGCCATCCCCGAAGTTTTCGCCAGTGTTGTGGCTCCGCAAAGTGATGACCTTTACCGGGCGACATATGAATTGAGAGTAACCGGCGATTCTTCGCTGGCTTCCTGGATTGCCGACGGCTACTTCGGCACCGACTTTCCCTACCAGGTCGGCTTTGAAGCGTGGAACACGACTACTAACGAACGGATTTCGCTGGCCGTACATGATCTCGACAACAACGATATCTTTGATCCATACGATCTTTTGGCAATCGTAGATTATCCATACGATTCAATAGCATCGGTTGCGCCTTTTGCCTGGCCGGATCGATATGGCTGGTTGGTTGACTTTGATGTCCCTACATATGATCCACAGGTGGGCGATGTGTTTACCATTGAAGGCGCACCGCTCAACGGTCCGGGCGATCAGTTTGCATTCAAAGTAGACGGTGTCAATTCTGCCGTAGCGCAGTCCGAGCTCAAGGATGTGCGCGTAGTGCCAAATCCGTACGTGGCCCAATACTCGGCGATGGTAGAGACGTCTGAAGGACAGGCGGTCCTGGAGTTCCAGAACCTGCCAACTGAATGCACAATTCGCATTTACACTCTGGCCGGTGACCTTGTTCAAACGCTTGAACACAACGACGGGACCGGAACCGCTCGTTGGAACCTGCTAACAAGCAATCTGCAGCAGGTTGCTTCCGGCCACTACTATTTCCACATAGAGTCCCAAGTGGGTGAACATATCGGCCGCTTCGCGGTGATAAAGTAAGGAGGTGCCAGATGAGACAGATTATCAAATTGTCGATCCTGTTATTGCTATTGGTCGGCACCGCCTCTGCCCACAGTTCCAAAGTCGGCAGTGCGGGAGCACAGTTCCTGAAGATTGGAGTTGGCTCGCAATACCAGGCGATGGGTGACGCATCGGTGGCGGTAGTCAATGACGTATACGCAACCTACTGGAATCCGGCCGGTCTGGTGGGGATTGACAACTCAGAAGTGAGCTTCACCAATGTAAACTGGCTGCTGGATGTCGATCTGAATTATGTTGCAATGGCCAAGCAGTTTGACGATGTGGGTGTCTTTGGCGTCTCTGCGACGATTCTCTCGCTGGACGACCAGGAGATCACTACATTCGAACAACAGAGCGGAACGGGGGATTTCTTTTCAGCGTCGTCATGGGCAATTGGGCTATCATTCGCCCGTCAGTTGACAAACATGTTTTCGTTTGGCGCGACTGTCAAGTACGTAGGCGAACGCATATATAACGAAAAGGCACAGGGATTCGCTTTCGACTTTGGAACTCTCCTGCACACTGGCTACAGGTCATTACGTCTTGGAATGAGCATCCAGAATATGGGGCCGGAACTGGAGTTTTCCGGAACTGACCTGAATGTCGGTTACGACAGCCGCAGCGGACAGGGTAACAACCCTCAGGTTGGTGCGGCGCTGAACACGACACCCTACGACCTGCCCATGTCGTTCCGAGTTGGGATGGCATATGACTTTGAGGTCGGGCCACAGTCGATCCTGACTATGTCAGGCGAGCTAAAGCACCCTAACGATAACCTTCAGCAGGGATCGCTCGGCGGACAACTGGCTTTCAGCGAGAGATTCTTCCTGCGAGGTGGCTACAAGTTCAATTACGAGGAAGAAGGACTTTCTCTGGGGGGTGGGCTTATGACCAACGTCTCCCGGGGAACGCAGCTAAAAGTTGACTATGCCTGGCAGGATTTTGGTCGATTGAACTCAACCCAACGGTTCTCAATTGGGTTCACCTTCTAGAAATCATTCATTTCTCCATAAGGGGCCCTGTCGGGGCCCTTTTTTGTATGATTCCAGACTGGACAGATCACGTATAATGCTGATATATTGGTAAACATGATCTCAATTTGGCGGGAGACCCAAGATGACATGTGAATGTAGACTACGATCGGTGTTGCTATCGATTCTTGCGGCGTTAGCAATTGTCCCGCAGGCAACAGGGCAGGGGAACGCCGACCGAGGCGTAGTCATGCTCACCGATTATTTCGATTTGCTGATCTCCGGCAACCTGGAATCCGCGCAACAATTTTGGACAGAATCGTCGCTGGAGCGGTCGGCTCGCTTTGGAATCAGCTTTGAATCAATCCCGCTCAAGGTTGATGCCTCCTCGCCAATTGTCAGAGATATTGATTTTATGAGAGACTACCTTCAGCCACCGGTCAAGTCGGTGGCCGAATTACCCGGTGGCGAATACTTCCGTCTCGAATATCAGTCCATCGTCAAAGGACAAAAGATACAGCATCTGTACTTTGCCTATTTCGACGGACAGTACTACTGGCTGACCTATCCGCAGGAATACTACGCTCAAGGCTGGCAGGTACTGGAAACCGAGTATCTTCGCATTCACGTGCACCCCGATATATCCAGAGGGCTTAACAAAGTCGCCCTGGAGGAAGCTGATCGATTCATTGAGAAAATGGTCGGCGAACTGGACCTCTCGAAGGATGCGAAGCAGGCTCTGAAGAATAAGAAAATAGAATACTATTACTGTCGCGACGATCAGGTAGTAAAGGAGTTCACGGGCCGGCTTGTAAAGGGAATGCTGGACCTGGCATCCAATGATATTATCACCTCGTTCTTTCCTCACTACCACGAATTGGTGCACTTGCTCACCAATATCAAAATGCAGAGATTGCCGCTCTATACGCAGCCTTTGGTCCGGGAAGGAATAGCAGTTCATTATGGCGGACGTTGGGGCAAAGCTCCGGCGGCTTTGGCCGATCTAGGGGCCTTTCTCTACCGAGAGGATATAGTAGAACTTGATTCACTGTTGACAATGGCCGGTTTTCAGGAAAACTCAGCCTCTGATATTGCATATCCGGTGGCGGGGCTATTCTGCGGCTGGCTGCTCGAAAAGATCGGTAGAGACGGGCTGTTGCAATTGTATCGCGACCTTTCCGGCAGGTTTGAACGGATTGATTCAATGGCTCTGCCGACAGTTCGGCCAATTCTCACTCGGTCAACTGGTGTAGGTAACTGGGACGATCTGCTGGCCGATTTCGATCGGTACATTAACGATCGGGCCACGAAGGGGAGAGTAGCTGTCCCCGGTGGGCTTGGTAAGGGCAAAGAAGTGGTTCGGCGAGAGCAGTTTGTTGTGACGGCAAATGATGAGTGGCTGTCGTTTGAGTTTACAGGCAAGGCCGGTACAGACCCTACCGGCAACATTCTTTTCGGAATAGATAGCCGCCTGACACCCACCTCTTCGCTTATGTTTGATGAGCAATACGGAAGCAAGTATGTATACGAAGGCCATCGCTGGGGGATGCGTTTTGATCGCAATGAGGCCGGACTGTATGATTATGCGACCGGTCATCTGGTGGCCAAATATATCTGGGGCATTACGCCTTCCGATGACTACTACCAGGCCGACAGCAACATTGTTCGCATATGCTTCAAAAGAGACTTAATAGGCAAATCATGGGCGGAACCGAACGACGTTATCCTGTTACCAGAGTAATGGGCAAGGTGTAGGGTAGTGTCTCCGGCCAACCTCCTGATCTTAACGTTGTTGTTCGCCATCGTGTTGCTACTCCTGTGGCTCGCTTACAGGCTAAGGGTCCGTCCGGACCCGTCAATGTCGGACCAGCTTGGCGCTGTGATGGAATCCCTCAAGTCCGATATACTTTCCCGCCAGTTCGAAGGACTGGTGTCACTTCGGAAATCGCTCGACGATGCCAACCAGACGATGAGCCAGCGTCTGTCCGAATCAACAACTGCCTGGGAATCCCGTCTGGGACTATTCGGTGAGATAGAGAATAAACTTGGCGAGTTATCACTTCGAGCCAAGGCGATGGAGGAGATCGGCTCTGATGTCCGGTCGCTGTCGGATCAGCTCAAACCGCCAAAACTTCGCGGGTCACTCGGAGAGTTGCTTCTGGAAAACATGCTTGGGCAGATTCTGCCGCCTGCCATGTATCAGGCGCAGTTTCGCTTTTCGCAGGGCCAGCGTGTCGATGCTATCGTGCGGCTGGGCGAACGAGTTTTGCCGATCGACTCCAAGTTTCCGCTGGAATCGTTTGAGCGGCTGCGGTCTGCACCCGACGACGCCAAGGCGGAGAAAGAGTTTATTCGGACTGTCCGAAAGCACATTGATGCGATTGCCGCAAGATATTTATTGCCGGAGGAGAACACGACCGATTTTGCATTGATGTATATTCCATCGGAGGCGGTCTATTATCAGTTTGTCTCCTCTTCGGTTTCCGAGGCTCTTGAGTACGCTCTGTCTAAAGGAGTTATTCCTACCTGTCCGGGGCACTTATACGGCTTTCTTGCTTCTCTTTCTCTTGTATACCGGGAAAACAACCTTCTGACTAATCGGACCCGCCTGTCGGCCACCCTTCGCTCTCTGGCCGAGGCCGTGACATCGATCGGACGGCAGCACCAGCGAATGGAAGGAGCTTCCCGCTCACTTGCATCGTCGATGAACCGACTCAGGGACGACCTCTCAACAGTCCGGAGACTACTGGACTCTCTTAACGACTCTGCCGACACTATTGGAAAGGGAGTAGTTAGCCCGGTGGATTCGGCCGAACATGGCGTTTCCGGATAGAGTTTGCAGCAAAAAAAGGACATCTGGCGATGAAAGAGTTTGATCTGGTTGTAATTGGCTCCGGTCCGGCGGGCGAGAAAGCTGCTATCGAAGGCTCCCGGATGCGCAAGTCGTGCGCGATCATAGAGCGACATTCAGTCCAGGGTGGTGTGTGTATTCATACCGGCACGATACCTTCGAAGACGTTGCGCGAGACAGTTATGTACATTGCTGGCCTGCGCCAGCGGTCCGTCTATGGACTGGTTGGAGGCGTCAAGTCGGATGTGTCAGTGCGTGAGTTGATGTATCGCAAGGGGCAGGTTATCCAGCAGGAATTGGATGTTATCCAGCAAAACATGGCTCGTCACCAAATAGAGGTTATTCACGGTACCGGCGTGATAACCGATCCTCACACTGTTGTTGTTTCCAGCGACGACGGTGGCACTCGAATTCTGAGGGCCGAAGTAATAGTCATCGCGACAGGTACTCGGGCGTACCATCCTGAAGGTATTGATGTAGATGATCATTTTATCTACGATGGCGAAACAATTCTGAATATCGATACATTACCCCGATCGCTCACAATTGTCGGTGGAGGCGTGATTGGCTGTGAATATGCGTCGATCTTCTCGCATATTGGCGTGAATGTGACAATTGTGGATAAACGTGATCGACTGCTATCATTCCTCGACAACGAAATCGCCGACGCTGTGACGTACTTGATGCGCAAGTATCGAATAAATCTGATCCTCGGAGACGGACATGACACAGTGTACAAGGAGGGAGATCAGGTCGTTACTGTTACCAAAGGCGGCCGACGTGTAGTTTCAGACCGAGCCCTGATAACCACTGGGCGAGAGGGCAACACTCAAAACATAGGTCTTGAGTCTGTCGATATCGAGACAGACAAACGGGGTCAGATTCTGGTGGACGAGCAATACCGGACCAATGTGCCCAGTATTTATGCTGTGGGCGATGTTATCGGATTCCCTGCTCTGGCCTCGGTTTCAATGGACCAGGGTCGGCTGGCCGCAATTCATGCTTTCAAGGAGGGCGACAGGTCACAAATCAACACGCTGCTACCGTATGGTGTTTACACAATTCCCGAAGTGTCAATGGTTGGGGAGACCGAAGAATCGCTCTCCGCGGCTGGCCGTGAATACGAAATCGGCATTGCCAGATACTTCGAGTTGGCGCGTGGGCAGATTATTAACGATCATGACGGTATGCTAAAAATGATTGTCGACCCAGTTTCCCGTCACGTTCTTGGCGTACACATTGTCGGGGAACGGGCCACAGAGATGATCCATGTCGGGCAGGCGGTCATGTCGCACAGTGGTACGGTCGACTATTTCCTGGATACGGTTTTCAACTACCCAACCCTGAGCGAGGCATACAAAGTAGCGGCTATGGACGTCAAAGCACGGCTCGAAAGTCGGGCTCGGCACGCCACAGTGCCGGCCTAACTAATTGCCCTGCCCGAGGTTTCCAAGCTGTTCAATGATCTCACGAACACGCGGAGCATCGGTGTGATCAGGTGCTATGGCAAGAAATCTCTCCAGTTCCCTGACAGCCTGTGACGAGTTGCCTGTCTGAGCCATGAGCAGCCCTTTGACCAGATGCGGTATCGGAAGGTCCGCATTTTCATTCGTTAACAAATCAGCCAGTTCTCCGGCCGATGTCGCATCCCCCATTCTAAACAATACTAATAGCCGGTCTGAGCGAATGGCCAGATCATGAGGGAATAGTGCCAAGGTCTGGTCAATTGTCTCAAGAGCAGAAACATACTGGCCCAAATCTCTGTAATAGTTGTAGAGATTAATTCGATGGTCTCTATTGAATGGCTCAAGCATCAAGCACGTGTCGATTTCCGGTTTGGCAAGTGAGTGTCGCCCTTTGGTCATCTGGGCAACAGCAATCATGGCTCGCGGTTTGGACCAGAAAGGGTGACTCGCCTTGATTTGAAAGAGAACGGCCAGCGCATCGTCGACTTTGTCGTGCGATATCAGGTCGCTAACACCCCTCATGTTTAAGTACTCGGGAGATTTGATTGGCATTTCAGCTTCCCACTTACCGGCGGCGGCCATATTGCCATTGTAGAACCATGCATCCCGAAAAGCCAGACTGGCGGTGCGGTAGAAAGCGTTATGTTGGTCCAGATATGAGGCTACATAGTTTTCCGCATATGATATCCGTGAGTAAGCCGGGATGTAACCGAACGGTAGCAGGGCACAAACGGCTGCAGTCGCCGGCAAAAGTCGGCCCGATCCGGTAGACTTTCGATCAAAGTGTAATAGCAACAGTGCAACTACCAGCGAGCGCGGTGCAAGAGTGGAAATGAGCAAAGGGAAATCGAGAACCACAGAGTTGGTCGGGTCCCGAAAGATCATTATAGCGGCGCCGCTGATACCGAGAATAAGCGAAAACAGAATCCGATCGACAGGTAGCCCAGTCCTCCGACTCTTGAAAATCAAGTAGGGCATCAGCAGCACTTCCGGCAAGGTCAGCAGGCCGATTTGGAGCATATCTCCGAGGTGACGAAGAGAGAGTAGCCCGTAGTCACTATGAGGATTCTTTCCGTGCCAGAAAAGAAGTGCCCGAGCTACCTCAAGATCGTTCCGAGCTAAGTAGTATACGCCCAGAATCAGCACCACTACCATTCCGACGGAGAGACCAAGGCCAAGCCAGCGTACCCCTCGAAATCGGACGACAGAAACAACCGAAGCGAACAGAGCGGCCGGAATGAGATAAACCCCAGTCATGTGAAGAACTACTCCAATGCCAACTGAAAACCACAGGATGAGCAAGTCGCTGACTGTGAACCTGTGCAATAGTCTCAAACCCAGCAAGGCGGTCAGCCACGCTACCGGCACCAGGGCCGTTTCCAACCCGACAAAACCAAAGTATAGCAGTGTCACTGATGAGAAGAAGCAAACGACAAATGCCAGCACTCGCTGGCGAACGGTAGTGGATATCAAGCCTGCGATGCTCCATACTATCACCATCGAGGCGAGTGCGCTTCCAAACGACACGAGCTTGTATGAGCTCACCGCAGCAAAATTCTTCAGGCCAGCCGAAGACATGTCTACAAAAGTTGCCAGCAGCGATTCCAGCATCCTGTACAAGGCACTAAGGATTTGTGATGCTCCGAACTCATACCAGCGATGGATGTGAAATTCGCGCTGCGACAGCTGAGCAACCTTGAGATTACCACCACCAAAAACGAACGAATCGAACTGAAACAGAACCAGCAACAGAGTCGCGACTATCCCGGCGATGAAAAGACTACGATTCGACAAATGCGCACGATCAAGGGTCTGGTGATAGCGCACTGAAACCCATCCGAGCCCCACCAGAGCAATTGACCACGAGACAACATACCAAGCCGGCAGGTACTGCCAGTGCGTCAGGGACCAGTTATTGTCAAATAGCCAATATCCCCAGATATGCCCCAGGATGAAGACTACTACAATCCCGGCAAGGACAAGTAACCCCGTTATGTCAGAATTACTTCGCCGTGACGGAGCGGATTCACTCAAAATCCTGTCGTCCCTCCAGGGCGCGGGCTAAAGTGGTGCTGTCAGCGAATTCCAGATCGGACCCGACCGGCAGGCCCCTGGCAATCCGGCTTATCTTGATGCCGAACGGCTTCAATAGTCTGGACAGGTACACCGCAGTTGCCTCACCCTCCACATTGGGGTTAGTGGCGAGGATGATTTCAGCGACATCGTCTTTGACGCGCGATAATAGCTCTGCGATATGCAAGTCATCGGGACCGATACCGTCGAGTGGAGACAGCCGTCCACCCAGTACGTGAAACAGACCCTTGAACTGATCGACTTTTTCTAAAGCGGCGGCATCGGCAGTATCTTCGACTACACAAATCAGATCGCGCCGCCGTGAAGGACTGATGCATGTGGGGCAGGGGTCTGATTCCGAGATGTTGAAACAGGTCGAACAGAAACCAACCTTCTGTTTGACTTCGCGAATCAGAGTGGCCAGCTCCTCTGCGTCATCCTGACTGAGTTTCAATATATGGAAAGCCAGTCGAGCGGCTGTCTTTCGCCCGATGCCCGGCATCCGGGCCAGCCGGTTAGCTAACTGCCGGAGTGATTCAGCTGAATTGAACATATTGTTGGCTTAGATGGGCAGATTCAGCCCGGGGATGTTCAAACCGCCGGTGATAGACGACATCTGCTCTGCCTGAAGCTCCTGTGCCTTCTGCTGAGCCTGATTAACTGCGGCGACCACCAGGTCCTGGAGCATATCGACATCGTTCTTATCGACCACTTCCGGGTCGATTGTGATCGAAATAATCTCATGCTTACCATTGGCAACTACTTTTACCATGCCTCCACCCGCTGAGCCCTCCACTTGCTTTTGCTCGAGTTCCTGCTGGAGTTGTTCCATTTTGGCCTGCATCTGCTGAACCTGCTTCATCATATTGCCCAGTCCGCCTTTACCCATGGTCTGCCTCCTGTATCTCCGAGTTATTCATTGTTTTTTCCGTTGTTGACCTTCTGTATGCCTATTATCTCACCTTCGACCTTTTCGAGCAAGGCCTTAAGTCGGGGGGAACGATCTATCAATGCCTGTGTGTCGGGGCCTGCTCGACTTATCTCCGCTGCAGGCACGTCTGCCTTCTCATCGCTGCTAACCTCGATCTGAAACTGTAAAGGCGCCTTATACTGTTCTGACACCAGCGAAGTGATGAATCTCAGATTGGCCGGTTTCTCGAGTATTTGTCGAGATGTGGCACTCGAGGCAGGAAACACCAGGCGAATGCGGTTGTTTTCTACGCCACCAAGTTTGGCCATCCCAAGCTGCGAGGCCAGCATTGGCTTTCGCTGTCTAAGCAGGCTCAGGAATCTGCTCCAATCGTTTTCTACTATGGCAGTGTTCACTCTTCTGCTGTATGAGGCCTGACCTGTATCGGTTTGCTCAACGGAGGACGTCTTTTCCGTCACATGCCTTGCGGCCTGCATTGTTTGAGGCTCACCGTTCTTTTTTTTTTGTGAGCCACCAAACAGATCGAGACCGTTTGCCGTGCTCGACTGGGGCTGTTGCCGAAGGTATGCCACTATATCTTCAAATCGAACGGTCGCTTCGAGTTCAGCCATCTTGACCGCCATGATTTCGAGCACCAGTCGCTCATCCAGTCCCGATTTCAGGTCGGCGTGTAGATCAGTAGTCATTTTCATTAGCCTCAGCAGGTCCCCGGTGCTGAAATTAGCACCCTGGCCACGATATCGTTCCAACTCGTCCCGAGCAACTCCGGCCAGATCAGAAGCGTCCTTGTCTGCGTTGAGGATCAGCAGTATCCGCAGATGATCAAGCAACTCGTTGACAAATTCCTTAACCTCGGCGCCCCCCTCCACCACATTTCTTACCAGCAAGAGAGCCTTGCGCCGATCTTCGAGTGCGATCGCTTCAATCAAGTCGAAAACGATTTGGCGATCGATTATTCCCAGAGCCTCAATAACCGTTGCCTTATCGATTTCCCCTTCGGCATACGCGACCACCTGATCAAGAAGGGAAAGTGAATCTCGAACCGAACCGTCTGCCTTGCGAGCGATGAGATCGAGTGCAGCCGGTTCTACATGGAGTTTTTCTGCCTTGGCAATGTGTTGCAGGTTGCCGACTAATTTCTCTGTCGTCACTGCACGAAAATCAAAGCGCTGCGTGCGTGAAAGAATTGTGTCCGGAACTTTCAACACTTCGGTGGTTGCAAAAATGAAGATCACATGTTCGGGCGGCTCTTCAAGAGTCTTTAGAAGCGCGTCAAAAGCTGCGCCCGACAGACGGTGCACCTCATCGATAATATAAATCCGCTTTGCGCCGCTTGATGGCATGTAGCGGACATGTTCTCGAAGGGATCGGATATCGTCAACTCCGGTATTAGAGGCAGCGTCGATCTCCAGCACATCCAGTGAGACGCCCCGGGCGATCTCGATGCAATTGGAGCAGGCTCCGCAGGGTGTGTCGGTCGGCCCCCCAGTGCAATTGAGCGATTTGGCCAGGATACGAGCGGTAGTGGTCTTGCCTGTGCCGCGCGGTCCACAAAAGAGGTAGCCCGAACCAACTCGGTCATGCTTAAGTGCATTGCGGATAGTTCGAGTGACGTGTTCCTGGGCCACCACGTCGTCAAATGTCTGTGGTCGGTACTTGCGGGCGAGAACTTGATAGCTCATAGTGACAAAGTATAGGACAAAATAGCCGCCGGCCCAATCATTAATTGTCGGGGCGGCATTTTATGTACAATACCTGTCCATGCGTGGTTTCAGAACAAATAGCGGCGGCATCCGATAACTTCGAATGCCGCCGCCAGCTACGAAAAGCAGCAGTTCCTATCGCGCCATGCAGTCCGGTGGCGGGGGACCGCCAGAAAACATGTAATCTACCAACATCACCAAGTCGATGATGTTCTGATCCAGATCGACATTCCAGTCGCCTTCCTCAAAACATGGTGGCTCCGGACCATTGGGATTTCCAAACATGAAATCTACAAAGTAGGTCAGGTCGAGGACATTGATATCTTCGCCAATATCACCATCGTAATTGCCTCGGACACCCTCGCAGCAGCCCGCGCAGACATCACCGATGCCGTCGCTGTCCTCGTCCTCCTGTCCCGGGTTGAAGTCGTCGGGGCAGTTATCGCAAACATCGCCGACGCCGTCACTATCAACATCGGACTGGTTTGTGTTTGCGTCGGCAGGACAATTGTCACAGACATCACCTATGTTGTCGCCGTCGCCGTCGGCCTGGTCAGTATTGGGTGTTGTCGGGCAATTATCCACATCGCCACACACGCCGTCGCCATCGATATCGTTGTCGGGGTCGTTGGGACATGTGTCGCAGCCGTCAGGAATGCCGTCGCTGTCAGTGTCGACGTTGTCGTCGAATCCGGGGCAGATATCGCATCCGTCGGGCACGCCGTCGCCGTCGTTGTCGAGATTGTCGTCGAAGCCAGCACAGATATCACATCCGTCGGGCACGCCGTCACCGTCGTTATCGAGATTATCGTCGAATCCGGGGCAGATGTCGCAGCCGTCGGGAACACCGTCTGCGTCAGCATCTAATGCGTCGTCGAATCCGGGGCAGATATCGCAGCCGTTCGGTACTCCATCAGCGTCAGCATCGAGATTATCGTCAAATCCGGCACAGATATCGCAGCCATCGGGTACTCCGTCGCCGTCTGCATCGAGATTATCATCGAATCCAGGGCAGACGTCGCAGCCGTCTGGTACTCCGTCAGCATCGGCATCCAATGCGTCGTCGAATCCGGGGCAGATATCGCAGCCGTCGGGAACGCCATCGCTGTCAGCGTCGAGATTATCGTCGAATCCGGGGCAGATGTCGCAGGCGTCGCCTACTCCGTCGCCATCCGAATCAGCTTGTCCGGAGTTTGGCACTGTCGGACAATTGTCTACATCGCCACAGACGCCGTCGCCATCAATGTCGTTGTCAGGGTCGTTAGGGCATGTGTCGCAGCCGTCGGGAATACCGTCACTGTCGGCGTCGAGATTATCGTCGAATCCGGGGCAGATGTCGCAGCCGTCTGGAACACCGTCTGCGTCAGCATCTAATGCGTCGTCGAATCCGGGGCAGATATCGC
>JBHHVC010000016.1:0-23384 GCA_046754125.1 Candidatus Zixiibacteriota bacterium | reverse complement strand
CATCGTGTTTAACGAAGTGCAGGCAGCACGCGTGCATATCGTCATGCCAAAAGAGCGCCTCTTCCGGGAGGACAAAAAGGAAGCAAGCGCATCAGTTCTACTCAAGCTCAGCGGTGGCCAGACGCTCTCAAAGCAGAAAGTGGCCGGCATATCTCACCTGGTTGCTTCATCGGTCGAAGGATTGAGCCCGGACAACATTACTATCGTTGATTACGACGGCAATCTGCTCTCGTCGGGACAGAAGTCCGATGCAGTCGCCGGTCTGTCGTCCTCGCAACTGGATGTACGCAAACAGGTCGAGACGTATTTGGAGAACAAAGCTCAAACGATGCTGAACGACGTTTTGGGTGCCGGGACGTCTGTTATTCGTGTTACGGCCGATCTCGATTTTCAGCAACTTGAACGGACATCCGAAACATACGATCCCAATGCACCTTCGATTCGCAGCGAGGAACGAGTCAAGTCCAGCAATACAATATCTGACAAGGCTGCTGAAGCCGAGGAGAGCACCGAGGACGGCAGTTCCGAAACGGTTGTAACCAATTATGAATTGAACAAGACTGTCGAGCACATCATCGGCTCTTCAGGATCGATCTCGCGGCTGGCGGTTGCAGTTATGGTCGACGGAATCTATACACCGACCGAGAACGCCGACGGGGGAACGGAAATGATATACCAGCCCCGTTCACAGGAGGAACTGGACAGGTTGGCGGCGATCGTGCGAAACGCAGTAGGCTATGACCAGCAGCGAAATGACCAGATAGAAATGGTAAATATAGCGTTTGATCGCCGAGACCTGCAACAGGACCGCGACGCGCTCGACTCTGTCTATCAACGTGATTTCTATTTCCAGATCGGCCAAAAAGTAGGTTATGTCCTTATGATTATACTCGCTTTGCTATATGTGCGTAAGAAATCAAGGAAGTTGTTTGCTGCGCTGGGTAAGCTCATGCCCCCGCCGGCGCCCGTGCGGGCAACAGTCGAAGCCACCGCTATAGAAGACGAGCCAATCGAGCCTATAGTCGCGCAATCGCGCAAACCGAAATTGGTCGACCAGATGCAGGAAACGGCGCGAGAACAACCGGAAGAGCTTGCAAAAGTCATCAAGACTATGATGGTGGAATAATTCGTCATGATCTACGACGAAATGTCATCTTTGCAGAGAGCGGCAGTTGCCCTCATTGCATTTGGTCCTGAAGTTTCAGCCCTCGTTCTGAAAGGGATGTCCGAAGGCGATCTGGAAAACATCACTGTTGAAATCGCCAACATGCGCGACGTCCCTGCGGAAATCGAAGAGAAAGTGATCGAAGAGTGCCACCAGATTTTCATGGCGCGCCAGTATGTCTCGCAGGGCGGTATCGACTTTGCAACGACAGTACTCGAAAGGGCTGTGGGAGGCGGCAAAGCTCGTGAGATTATGAAGCGGCTGGAGTCGTCGATTCAATCCGGTGGCTTCTCCCTCTTGAAAGATATCGACTCCAAGCAGCTTACCGGGTTTTTGCAAAATGAACATCCTCAGACTATTTCACTCATTTTGACTCAACTCAATTCCCAGCAGGCAGCTGCGGTTCTAAATGAACTCACGCCTGAGCTGCAGGCGGAAGTGTCGTTGCGAATAGCCACGATGGAAAAAATAGCCCCCGATATTCTGCGCGAACTGGAACAGACTCTGGAGGGTCATTTTATGCAGCAAGCGGGCGGAGAAATGTCGGC
Source organism: Candidatus Zixiibacteriota bacterium (assembly GCA_046754125.1). Classification (GTDB taxonomy): domain Bacteria; phylum Zixibacteria; class MSB-5A5; order GN15; family FEB-12; genus JBHHVC01. The sequence continues at coordinate 21,671 of JBHHVC010000016.1, read as the reverse complement.
CTCGGGCGGCACCAAATCTATTGCGGAAATTCTCAACCTGATCGATACAACGGCAGAAAAGAACATACTACAATCACTAGAGGCGGTGGATGCTGACTTGGCAGCAGAAATCAAGAACATGATGTTCGTCTTTGACGACATTACGCTGCTCGACGATCGCAGTATCCAGCGCCTGCTGAAAGAGGTCGAGACAAAAGACCTGTCACTGGCCCTGAAAGCGGCCAGCGAAGAGGTCAAGAACAAGATATTCGCCAATGTGTCAGAGCGGGTGGCCGTCATGATAAGGGAGGAGATGGAATTTATGGGCCCGACACGCCTGTCCGATGTCGAGTCAGCCCAAACGCGCATAGTGGAGGCGGTACGGCGACTGGAGGAAGAAGGACAAATCATCATATCCGGCAGAGGTGGCAAAGAGGATATCATTGTCTAAGCTCATTCGACAGCCGAGCGATGCCACCACCGTCTTCATTGGTGACAAACATCTGGATTTTAATCAGGAAGCTCAGGCTGAATCAGAGTTGAAGCGATATTTCCCAGTGGTCTCGGTTCTTACGGATCACGATGGGGCCAGACTGATTCCGATTCAGGAAGTATTCAAAATCGAGCGAATCGCTCGGGAGCGCGAGAAAGAGGCAGCGGAGCGTGGCAGGGCCGAGGGACACGAGGCAGGTTTGCAGCAAGGTCTGGCCGAGGCACGCAAAGTGCTGGGGCAGTTTGAAGCGGCGATAGCAGACGCTATCGGGCAGCGTCACGATCTTCTGGAAGAGGCACGCCTGAAAGTCCTTGATCTGGTCATTCAGATCAGCCGCAAAGTGACTCAGGATGCTATCGAGGCCGATGCCGAGAAGACCGCACAGATTATTGCCCGCGTAGTCGACGGACTAGTGGATCGGTCGAGAATAAAGATACGGGTCAATCCAGACCACCTGCCCATTGTGGAGCAAAATATCGAACGATACTTGCAGGACTCTACGGCGGTGAAAGAACTATCCATCGAGCCGGACAGCCGAGTCAAATATGGTGGATGCTTTATCGAAACGCCTACTGGCGACGTGGATGCTCGTCTGGAATCGCAGTTCGAAGTACTAGAAGCTACGCTTGGTAATCAGGAGACCGAGCGGTGAGTATTCTTCCGTATGACATGTATGCCGATCGTATTCGGCGAGCCAGCACCGTCAGACAGTTCGGGAAAGTTACAAAAGTTGTAGGATTGATCATAGAAGCGGCCGGACCGGCTGTCTCCATCGGTCGTCTTTGTACAATTGAAAATAGAGACGACGGCGGACAGTTACAGGCAGAGGTGGTTGGTTTCCGTGACGATCATATCCTCCTGATGCCCTACGGACCGATCACAGGTATCACACCCGGTGCAATTGTCACTTCGACTTCGGAACAACTCCGCATTCCCGTTGGGCGGGAATTGATCGGGCGCGTTTTGGGTGGGCTGGGTCAGCCAGTAGATGGGAAGGGGCCACTCACTACTGCTATGACTCGGCCGATCAACTCCCGTCCGATCGCAGCGCTCAGGCGACAGCGTATTACTACGCCCGTTCGTACCGGTATTAAGATGATTGACCTGACTTCTCCGATCGGGCAAGGCCAGCGAATGGGCATTTTTTCAGGGTCTGGCGTGGGGAAATCGGTTCTGCTTGGAATGATTGCTCGTGGATCGACAGCGGACATCAACGTGGTCGCTCTGATCGGTGAGCGCGGCCGTGAGGTACGAGAGTTTATTGAACGTGACCTGGGCCCAGAGGGGATGAAGAAATCAGTTGTAGTAGCGGTTACTTCCGATCAACCTGCACTCGTTCGGATAAAGGGCGCTATGGTAGCTACATCGATAGCAGAATACTTCCGCGATCAGGGGAAGGACGTTATGCTGATGATGGATTCGCTTACGCGGATAGCTATGGCTCAGCGAGAAATCGGTATCACTGTCGGCGAACCGCCCACCACAAAGGGATTCACGCCGTCCTGCTTCGCTATGCTTCCGGTACTTTTGGAACGGGCGGGGCTCACCGAATCCGGGTCAATTACAGGCCTGTACACTGTCTTAGTGGAGGGCGATGATTTAACCGAACCAATCTCGGACGCGGTTCGCTCCATCCTGGACGGTCACATCAGTTTGTCCCGACGTCTCGCGTCTCGAAACCAATATCCGGCGGTCGATGTACTCGAATCGATCAGCAGGTTGATTCACGAGATTGCGACCGAGGAAGAAGTGCGGCTGGCCGGCAGAGTTCGTGAGATCACAGCTACTTACCGAGACGCAGAGGATCTGATCAACATAGGTGCATACGCCAAAGGTTCCAATCCGAGAATTGATGAGGCGATCACAAAGATCGGCGCGTTGAACGCATTTTTCACGCAGGGCATCGACGAGCACGTCGATAACGAGGAATCCTTAGCTCAATTGAGACAGATAATAGACGGCACTCCGTCCGGCGATACGAGTAGCAATGAAGAAGTTTCGGTATCGGCTGGAGCCGTTGCTTAAGCTGAGACAGCAGCGCGAACGGGATCGACAACGCGAATTTGGTGCTGCCCAGCGTCAGGTGCAGTCTCAACTTAAGATGAATGAGCAAGTGGAGCAGCAACGAGTCGACTCATTAATGTGGCAACGACAGCAAATATCCGGAAGTCTCAACCTGGGTGCGCTGATGACCTGTTCCCGATTTGTTCGCAAGCTTCGCCGCGATACTCTGTCGGGGCAGGAACTTCTGAGGCTTCTTGAGCTACAAGCGGACAAAAAACGTCAGGAACTGGTCGAGGCATCGCGAGAGTGCAAGAAATACGAGAAGCTCAAAGAACGGATGCAGGAAAAATTCGACAGTAGCGTGCGACGGCTGGAGAGGATTGAGGCGGACGAAACAGCCGCTATGACTCATCGCAACAGCAGTCGACGATGATGTGTCTGTCGATTGAGTCTTACGGACAGAGAGGCGGATCTACTCCGCCGGCGAACAGCAGGTCTATAATAAAGGTCAAGTCTACTATGTCGATCAGGTCGAGCGGGTCGCCGTCGACGTTTCCTTCTTCCTGACAAATCGGCGCGGGACCGCCCGCAAACAGGAAGTCGACAAGGTACGTCAGATCAACAATGTCGATGACATCATCGGCGCTAAAATCGACATTTCCCCGAATCCCGGTACAGCAGGAGCCGATACCAACATCAAGGTATCCACGAACAAACTGCGGTTTGAAGGCGTTGGCGAGCGAGTCCGAGAATGTGACTGAGTGCACAATCTCACCCGTAACTATGGTTATTGAATCTATGACTACCAACTGGGCCGTATCGCTTGCCGACAGACTGAAGATTAGCTCGCCGAGCAGACCGCTGCCTGGTTGAATAAGTGGTTCAGACCCAATGGGGAGAGCATATATGATGACGGTATTACCGTTGACGATCGCTCCGCGCAGCGTAGCATATTCTACTCGGCCGCCCACGAACGAGAACGAGTCGGGGAAGACATCCGGTGAACTGAGAGTGAGGGTAATCTCGATGCTTGCAAGGGACTCGTCGTTCGCAAAAGTGATGGGGACAGTGATAATACCCGGTGACAGGGTAGACACAGAATCCACATAAACGGTATCCGGCGAGCCCGGGTCGGGGCCAACGATCGGTCGACCCGACGAGGTTACAGCCGCGACTGTCCACAGGGCTACTGTCCAGACCAGCGTTCTGAGATTAAGGCCAGCGTTCATGAATCCTTTCTGTCACTATTTCTACCCCTCTAAAGCAAAAGCGGTGCATAACCAAAGTATATTTGGCTGATTTAACATGTTTTTCGACAGCAACTAAACATGAGACGTAAGTACTTGATTTGCCGACTCCTACCGGTCCCAGTAACATGATACCGGAGAGTAGACATTATGCAAGAGCAATCTCTGGCCCAATTGTATGTGCAGAGGTCTGCCTATATCGATGCCGGACCGTCTGCGTATCTCCTAAATTCGCTAGCCCCGCGTCTTCACTCAGGAATCAGGGATGTTTGCCGATATCTTCAAATATGAGCCGGAATGACATACACAAAACGGTCGTTCGGTGTGCCTACATTCGCTCGTGCTACCTGGCCGAGGAGCTGAAATGCTTTGGCTACAAAACCGATTGTGTCCTGTATCAGAAATCGAACGGCGAGTTCCTTAATCAGGAGCGGTTCGATCTGGCAGTCGATAACCTGATTCGGAAGACTAAGGTCAAGTACGAGTCCGAGACCGGTAAGTAACAACATAACGGATGTTGTGGCTTCGGATGTCACAACAGTCAATCTTTTCCACCTGAAGTTCGAAAACAATTCCACTTTTCCCTGATTAGTCCAAAGCCATTTCCCGCAGGATGGCGCATAAGTCCGCGACCATGAAGTGGTTACGGCTTGCCGCGGGCCGTCGGCACAGTCCCTGCTTTACTCTAATCGGAGGAAAGTATGATTAAAGGCATATACACATCCGCATCGGGTATGATTCCGAGGATCAAGAAGCAGGAAATATCAGCCAATAATCTGGCCAATGTGTCCACTCCGGGATTCAAGCGAGACACCATATTCACTCGCGAACTCACCCGTGCGCAGCAGAAACAAATTCCAAGGAAATCCGACTGGCAGCAGCCGATGGTGGATGAGGTCTTTACCGACTACGACGCCGGTGTTTTTCAGAAGACAGGTAATCCACTTGACCTCGCAATCGAAGGTGACGGCTTCTTCCCTCTCAGAACGTCTGATGGTGGAACAGCACTTACTCGGTCAGGCAGCTTCACTATTAACCCCGAGGGTCTTCTAGCGTTCGGCGATATGCCGGTACTCGGTGAGGGAGGGGAAATAGAAATTGGCAGCGGCCAGGTCTCAATCGCCGAAACTGGTGAAGTCGAGGTAGACGGCTCCATCGTCGGTAGAATAGTTCCCCAAACAATTGCGGATCTGAGCGATCTCGAGAAGATAGGTGGCTCGCTCTTCGCGGTGCCTGAGGATGCGGAAATGATAGCGGTCGATAAATCGTCTATCCTGCAGGGGTTTGTCGAATCATCGAATGTCAATGTAGTGCGTGAAATGATCGATATGATTGTCGCATTCCGTACATACGAAGCGAATTCAAAGGCCATCCAATCGCAGGACGAATCGTTGCAGCATCTCTTCGGACGTGTAGGGCCGCGAGGATAGGTGGCGTGGAGAAAGCGACAAAGGAGGTAACACATGATTAAGGCTATGCGTACAGCGGCCACTGGCATGATTGGCCAACAAATGAATGTCGATACCATTGCCAACAATCTGGCCAACCTGAATACAACCGGCTTCAAGAAAAGCAGGGTCGAGTTTCAGGATGTTTTGTATCAGAATTTCCGGCGAGCAGGCACTGCCTCCGCAGTCGGATCACAGGTGCCTACCGGATTGGCAATCGGCTACGGCAGCAAAGCGGTTGCTACCAACCGACAGTATTCTGGCGGTGATCTCACACTGACCGGCAATCCACTGGATTTGGCAATCTCCGGCGACGGTTTCTTCCAAATTCAGTTTCCCGACGGCTCGACAACGTACACTCGCGACGGCAGCTTCAAACTTTCGGCCGACGGCCGAATTGTCAACTCGGATGGGTATTTCCTCTTGCCAGAGGTGACCATACCGGAAGATGCCACGTCTGTTTCGGTTGGAACGGATGGACTCATTCAGGTGATACAGGTCGGTTCGGACACTCCGACCGATATTGGGCAGCTCGAATTGGCTCGATTCATAAATCCATCGGGGCTGCATGCTCTCGGGCGCAATCTGTTGACAGAGACTGCGGCTTCGGGGAGTCCAATTCTTGATAACCCGGCTCAGAACGGCTTGGGGCAAGTGGATCAAGGATCGCTGGAGCTGTCCAATGTCAAGGTCGTTGATGAAATGGTGAATATGATAGTTGCCCAACGCGCTTACGAAATGAACTCCAAAGCTGTTCAAACGTCCGACGATATGGCAGCGATCGCTAACAACCTCAAGAGGTAGCGACAAGCATGTTTACTACTAAATCGATGGTGATTACTGCTGCGCTCGGTCTCTTGTGGGGAGCGGTGGCGGCATCTCAACCCAATAAGGCGCTTGCCGACAAGGCGTATGATTATTTCGGTCTTAACACAAACTATTACGAAGTCAGTATAGTAACCAGCTCGCTCAAGTCTGAAGATATCACAGCAGAACAACTGACCTTTCGCCCGTTGTCTCACAGAGAGCCGTTAGGGCAGCTGAGCGTTGATGCGACGGTGTGGCATAATGGACGGAAGGTCGAAAGCGGTCTTATCAGGCTTGATATTCGAAGGTTTGCCGAAGTATTGGTTGTGCGCGATCGAATACTGCGCTCAAGGCCGATTGATCCGGATCAGGTAGAGCTTAAGCGAATGGATGTCACCAAGTTGCAGGAGCAACCGATCAAGTCCATTTCGGCCCTCGCAGGACATCGGGCAAGACGCAACTTGAGTATCGGAAAGATCCTTACAACCGGTGCACTTGAGGTGCAGCCGGACATAGAAGTAGGGCGAGAGATTTCTATCGTCTACGACGATGGACTGTGCCGGGTGACGGCTATAGGAGTGGCTCGTCAATCCGGCACAGTCGGAAGTTTCATCAAAGTAAAAAACAAAGCCTCCGGCAAGACGATCCTCGCGCGAGTGGTCGACAAAAACGCCGTGGCAATCGATCCATAGGAGGAACGATATGAGGCCCAGTCTGAACTTTACTCGGTTTGTGCTCATTCTGCTGGTGTTGCTGTTGCTTCCATTTACGTTGAAGCTGCGGGGCGCGGATTTCGGTCAGAATCAATCATTGTTTACCGACATCAAGGCGCATGAAGTGGGCGACATTCTCACCGTCTTAATCTTTGAACAGAGCCGAGCGTCGCAACAGGTGAGTTCCAAGACCGAAAAATCGACCGATGCCGAAACCAAGGGCGGTCCCGGTCTTGGACCGCTGGACTTTATTCCCTTGTGGAACGCCAGCGCTGAATCAAAGAACACATTTGATGGCAAAGGCCAAAACCAGCGCAACGGAACGCTGCGTGCGCGCATGTCGGTTACTGTCATCGACACTAAACCGAACGGTGACCTGATTATTGAAGGCTCCAGAACAGTTGGCCTGTCCGGTGATCGCGAAACTCTTACCCTGTCCGGGGTTGTCCGAGCGCGCGACATCAAGCCGGATAATAGTATTGAATCATACCTGATTGCCGACGCCAAGATTCATTATACCGGGAAAGGAAACGCTTCTACTGCCAGCCGGCCCGGTTTTGTAATGCGTTTCATCAACTGGCTGTTTTAGGAGTAGACATGTTGACACCGATCCTGACAAAGCTGTTATCGCCGATGGGGATGATCCTCTTGATCTCAGTTCTCGTCTCATTGGTTGCACCGACCGTTGAGGCAGCCAAAGCGCGTGTAAAGGATATTTGTACATTTCAAAACAAAACCGAAGTCGATCTGATCGGATATGGACTAGTGATCGGTCTGGATGGATCCGGCGACGGCACAGGTACGCAGTTCACCGTTCAGTCGCTGGTAAACATGATGGAGCGAATGGGTCTGACCGTCGATGCCGATAAGGTCAAGGTCAAAAACATCGCAGCCGTGATAGTAACGGCCCGAATCTCGAGCGACAAGGCAATCGGGTCGTATTTCGATATCAGCGTGTCGTCAATCGGCGACGCTTCTTCGCTTCAAGGCGGAACGCTGCTAAACACACCTTTGTCATCGTCGGGCGGGGAGGTTCATGCTATCGCGCAAGGGCCGGTTTCGATCGGTGGGTTTAATGTTCAGGTTGACGAAGGGAACCGAATTGTAAACAACTATACCCTGGTTGGTCGGGTTCCCGGCGGAGGAAAGGTTACGTTGCCTCTTCCGGTACCTGAGAACTCCCAGCGAGAAATCTATCTCTCGCTTCACGACCCGGACATGACGACAGCCTATCGGATTGCGGATCGAGTGAATATACGATACGGTCTTACTGCCTACCCGGTCGATGCCGGGACAATTCGCTTAGTCATTCCCGATTCGCTGGCATATCCAACAACCAGAGCAAAGTTTGTTTCGGATGTTGGCCAACTACAGGTAGTTCCCGATGCCATAGCTCGAGTAGTTATCAACGAAAAGACAGGCACAATTGTAGCGGGTCGCCACGTGACGATTGAACCGGTTGCCATCGCTCATGGAACAATAACCGTCAATATTCAATCAAGTCCGATCATTTCTCAGCCCGAACCGTTCAGTTCGGGGGAGACAATTGTCACGAGCGAGCCGCGAATCGGTATCAACGATCAAAAGGCACGAGTTGTCCACCTGAAGGGTGCGGTCTATCTCTCCGATGTGGCCAAAGCACTAAACCAGATAGGGGCTACTCCGCGCGACATTATTTCGATCTTTCAGGCGCTCAAGCAGGCTGGCGCGTTGCGGTCCGAACTGGTGGTAATGTAATGTCAGTCGGACCGATCGGCTCTGTCCCTGTCATGTTGCCTCAGACAGACATCGACAATCTCAAGGGACCTCCGGCCAAAACTGCCGAACAGGAAAAGCAGAAACTTCGCAAGGTGACGCGCGAGTTCGAGTCGTTGTTCATGTACCAATTGATGAAGACAATGCGTGAGACAGTGAAGGAATCGCCGATGGACGAAGGCTCACCTTTCGCCAAGGGGAGCGGCAAAGAGATTTTCAGAGACTTGTTCGATATGGAATTGTCCCGGAGCGTAGTACAGGGGAATCACGGTTCTCTGTCAGATATGTTGTACAAATCGATGGAGAAACTGATTGATGCCCAGTACGGGACCGAGACAAATAGCGTTGGAATAAAGCCGCTTGGTGGTCCTGCCACCCAGCCTCCCATACCAATACACCGCGAGGCGACGCCTCTGCCTCCCCAAAAGCGGGCGCCCACTGGCCTGGATTCCGTACGCCACAGGCCCATGCCGCTCAATCGCCGGGCGCATTTGCCAGCGGATGGCCGCATAACCGCGAAATTCGGGAAGATTGTCGAGCAGGAGGCCGAACGCAACGGCATTGACTCGGCGCTCATTTACTCGGTAATCAAGGCGGAATCGTCGGGTAATCCCCGTGCGGAGTCAGCAGCCGGCGCCAAAGGGCTGATGCAACTGGCCTACAGCACAGCCGCGGACTACGGTGTGAGCGACGCATTTGACCCCGGCCAGAATATCAGGGCGGGAAGTCGCTATCTGCGCGACCTGATCGGCCGATTCGGAAATATCAGGTTGGCCCTGGCGGCATACAATGCCGGGCCGGGTAATGTGGAAAAATATGGCGGCATTCCGCCATTTTCGGAGACCGTCGCATACGTTGAGCGAGTTATGGACTCGTATTCGGCGCAAACCTCGCATAACGCCACTCAATTGCTAAAGCGGCGGCTGCAGCAGACCGATAAGGCAACTACAAGGTGATCATGGATTATAGGAAGTGATTGATCAACTAATCAGTATCGTCGGCAAGGAGGCCACCCTGTTCGAGTCTTTTCTCGCACTGCTGGAGCGTCAGCAACAGGCGTTGGTCGAGAACGATGCCGATTGCATCAAGAGTGTGTCCGAGTCGTTACACGAAAAACTGGTGCAGGCCCAATTGCTCAACACCAGGCGTGAGGAACTCGTAGATAGCATTCGCTCGGCACATGGACTGTCGGAAGACGTAACAGTCACACGACTGCTTGACCTGCTCGACCAGGACCATGCGGCTCGCTTGAGTGGATTGCGCGACCTCATATTGACCCTGAGTGAGAAGATTAATCACGTACGCAACCAAAATGCCGTGCTGCTCAATCGCTCGCGCGAATACATCCAGAAAACGATGGAAATGCTGTCCCAATTGAGTAGCCCGATGTCCGGCTATAGCCAGTCCGGGCAGGAAACAAGGACATCGCATTCAGTTGCGGTGGACAGGAGCGCCTGATGCCTGGATTGTTAGACGGATTGGAATTAGGCAAGCGGGCGCTGCTGACACATCAGCTAACCCTTCAGACTATTGGCCATAACATTGCCAATGTTGATACGCCCGGTTACAGTCGACAACGAGTTAGAATCTCTGCCACTATGCCCCAGTTGCTCGGCCAGGGACCGGTGGGGACCGGGGTGGAAGTCCTTGATATTCGTAGCGTTCGCGACATGTTTTTGGGAAACCAGTACCGGCAGAGCAACAAGACCCTGGGACAGTGGGAATACAAGCAAAAAACGTTTACACAAATCGAATCGCTCTTTGGCGAACCGAACGACAATACCGTGTCTGCGCTACTTGACGGTTTCTGGGATGCGTGGGGAGACCTCTCAACCGACCCGTCCGGCGAGAGCGCCAGAGTGAGTATAGTGCAAGCGGCCAATCTACTGACCAACGGATTACACGAGTTGTCCTCTCAGCTTGGCCAGTTGACCGATTCTATCGATCAGGAATTGGTGAGCATGACCAGCGAGATCAATCGGCTGACGTCAGATATCGCCAAGTTGAATCAGCAGATCAAGTCTCAGGAACTCGGCGATTCAAATGCAAACGACCTGCGCGACGTTCGTGAGAATCTGGTCGATCAGTTGTCGGCACTCATAGATGTAAACACGATTGAACACGAAAGCGGCGAAATGACAGTTATGATAGGGGCCATGTCACTGGTTGACGGGTCCCAGTCTTTGCAACTGGATGCGACCGTGTTTAATGCCAACAACAGCCTGAAGCACGACCTGGTGTGGAAGGGTACAAGCATCAGTATCAGGAATCTCGACGGACAATTGTCGGGATTGATTGAGTCTCGTGACATCATTATCCCGAAGTACCAGAAACAAATCGACCAGTTGGCGGCCGGGCTGGTGCAACAAGTGAACGCTGTCCATCGTACCGGTACTGGTTCGGATGGGTCGACCAATATCGATTTCTTTGATGCCACCGGCACAACTGCGGCCACTATTCGACTGAGCATCGATATCACCGGCAGCCGTGCGAAAATCGCGTCAGGGGCCACTGGCGAGGATGGAGATAATACTATAGCGCTGGCCCTGCATGATTTACGCGACCAAAGGGTTATGCAGTCAGGCTCTGCCACCATAAACGAATTCTATAACGGCGTAGTCGGTCGCCTTGGAGTGGAGACTCGCGAGTCAATTTCATTTGCAGAAAACTATAACCTGCTGGTACAGCAGATAGACAACAACAAGCAAGCCGTTCAGGGAGTTTCCCTGGATGAAGAGATGACCAACCTCGTGAAGTACCAGCATGCTTTTGATGCTGCGGCACGAGTTATTACCGTCATGGACCAGGCGCTCGATACGGTCGTCACCGGCATGGGTGTTGTAGGACGATAGTTCAACGGCGGTTCAGGGATAAGAACCGCATTATGGAGGTATTGTGCTCATTCTGACAAGGAAGTTAGGTGAATCGATTACAATTGGCGATAAGATCAAGGTGTCGGTCCTGGGCATTCACGGAAGACAGGTCCGCATCGGCATCGACGCGCCCAGTAACGTAGTTGTTCACCGGGAAGAGATCTATGTCAAGATCCAGGAAGAGAACCGGCGAGCGTCAAAGTCTTTAAAGGACGACATTGCAGGAGTCGTTGACCTGATTAAGGGCAAGATGAGAGGCAAACCGACCAGACCGGACAAGAACGCGGAAATAGATTACCGCTCCGGTCCCAGAAAGAGGCGGCCAAAGGGCGACCAAAGGTCAGACAGATTGAATCACTGAGGGACTGTAGCTAGAGAACAGCAATATGCGCGTAACCAATTCCATGATCGCCGGGAGAGTCACGTTTAACCTGCAGCGTGCCCTGGGTCGATTCCTTGCACAGCAGACACAGATGTCGAGTGGGCGGCGGATCAACAGGGCCTCCGACGATCCCATCGGCACGCAGCGCGATCTGACCTACCGCACCGAACTGGCCAAAAACGAACAGTACCGCAAGAATGTCTCAGTTGCCCAAACCTGGACATCAACCTATGACCGAGTCCTGGGCGACCTGAAAAACATCGTGTCCAGCGCCAAAGAGATTGCCATCGCCATGTCCAACGGCACCTTCGACGCTTCGGCCCGGGAGGCGGGAGCGGCAGAAATCAAATCAATGTTCGACCAAATCATGCAGCTTTCTGCCTCAGAGATTGAGGGAAAGTTCATGTTTTCCGGTTTTCGCACGTCGCAAAAGGCACTGGCGGCTACCTCAAACGGAGTCACTTACCAGGGTGATCAGGGTGTGATTGAGTTTAGTATCCAGACAGGCACGCGGCTGGATATCAATATGACTGCGGACAACGTGTTTCTGAAATCGTTGATCACTCTTGGAGAAGAGGGCGACCTCAATCCCGGGATTACACTCACGACAGTATTGGCTGACCTGAACAACGGCAACGGGATCGATCAGGCTCCGGGAACGTTCTCCATCACCGACAACAATCTTGGAATAATATCGACCGTTGATACCAGCTCGGCAGCAACTGTCGGCGATCTACTGACTGCAATAAACACCCAACTCGTCTCCGACGGCATAACAAATCTGACCGCCTCTATCGGTGTAGAAGGGAACAATATCTTCTTCGATGTGGACGAGACGGCACCCAACCTGATCTCTTCCGGTACCCAGATTAGCAACCTCAATAGCGGTAACGGGGTAGATTTGTCAACACCACAGATTGTGCTTTCCGACGGCGGCGTCGACACCACCATCGATTTTACAGGAAGCCAGACGGTTGGTGATATAATTGCGGCTTTTAATTCGCAGGCTCCGGTCGGAGTGACCATACAAATCGCTGGAGGCGGGTTGACCGGTACAGCGCTGGAGATAATCGATACGAACCTTCCACCACTCGACCTCACTGTCCAGGAGATCAATTCCTTCTCAAGCGTGGCCTCCCAGCTCGGTATTGACGGATTTGTGGGCTCGGGACTGGTTGGCAGCGATTTGGAGCCAAAGTATAGTTTTTCTATCGATGAAGTTGCGGGAACAACAGTGGCCGATCTCCAGCTTCCGACCTCGTTACAGGGAGATCGGGCAGGTGGCGATCTCGATCCACTGATGTTAGCCACCACCAACTTGTCCGACCTGCATCACGGGTTGGGGCTTGATTCGGGGAAGTTGATTCTTTGGCAGGGAGATAGCTCGCGCCAAATCGACCTTGGCGATCCCTCGATGATTACGGTGCAGGACTTGCTTGACAAGTTCAACAATTCCGGACTGGACATTACCGCTTCGATCAATCCTGATGGGAGGGGTATACAGGTCGTCAACAACGATCAGAATCGATCCTTTACAATTGAAGATGTCGGCACATCTCGCGCGGCTCGAACTATGGGTCTCTTCGGTTCCAGCGATATGATGGGGACTATGCTGGTACTGAACAACGCGCTTATCAACGACGATCAGGAAGGAACAGGCCTGATTCTCGAACACCTCGATGCCGCTATTCAGCACTTGCTGAATAATCGGGCTGGAACCGGTGCTCGCGGCATTCGTCTTGAAACGACCAACACGCGCCTGATTGATCAAGAGCTTAATGTTACACAGCTTCTCTCAGATGTAGAGGATGCCGACATTTCAAAGTTGATAACCGATCTGGCGTCAATGGAAAACAACTATAGAGCGTCGCTGATGGCGGCGGCGAAGATCGTGCAGCCGTCGCTGCTTGATTTCCTAAGATAACACGGCAACAAAGGGGTAGTATCAATGCTGATAAGCAGCCTGCAATTCGGTCCGATGGATGTTCCCGAGGACAAGATAATTAGTATGACCAAGCCGGTACTTGGCTTTGAGCAACTCGACCAGTTCTGCCTGATAGAACGAGAGGAGTTGTTGCCTTTTTTGTGGTTGCAGGCGACCGACGATCCCGAAGTGGCCTTCATGGTTATGAATCCCTTGATGGTTGACCCTTCCTATCGCATCGAAGTGAACCCGAAAGAGGTTGGTGAGTTGACAATCCGTGATGTGCAAAAGGTGGAGACCTACGTTATTGTTACTACTCACGCTGACCCGGAAAAGATCACAGCCAATATGCAGGGGCCGATTCTGATCAATACCGAGAACAATCTTGCCAAGCAACTAGTCCTTGCAAACTCCGACTACCGGGTACGGGAGTCAATTATGGATGCGCTCGACAATATCACGACTCCCGAAGAAACTCGGAAGTCCCATGCGGTATTCGCATAAACTCGGCGCAACGTTCGCTATTGGGGGCAACCAAAACCCGTCCGCAATCGGCGACATGAATAGGATAGTGACATGGATGTTAAGAACGATGCTCCGTCGGTTATGCATGTGAGCAGCGATGATGCCGAACCGCGAGAACTGGCCGGACGAATAAACGGCCACCTTGAAGCAAACCAACTCGAATCCGCGCTCGAACTGCTGGGACGACTTGCCGAGTTGCTTCCCGACGATTTGCAGACGCTACTGACAGCCGGTCTTGTCGCCGCGTGCCTTAATCGTAACCACGAAGCCGACAGGTTTTTCACGCTGGCAGTCGAGGCAGCGCCAACAGATTATGATGCCAACTATAATCTTGCCCTTGCAAGGATAGACAGGACGAGGTACGACGACGCAGAAAAGATTTTGAAGCGGCTTCATGAATCGGATCCAGAGAATGCAGGGCTTCTCAACGATTTGGGCGTGGTGGCATCTTTGCAGGTGGCTGACGGACGTGCCATCAAGCACTTCTCGCAGGCGCTTGAACTCGATCCGAACAATGCCGATGCGCTCGAGAACGTTCTTGCCCTAATGTCCAAAAAAGGAAGATTCGACGAGGGCAGGCAGCTCTTGCGTATGGTTCGCAATGGACGCGGCCTCAAGCAGGAAACGCTCACTGCCCTTGACCGTTGGGGTAAGATTCTCGATAGCTCATCCAACATCGTCGCGACTGTCGCGCCGCCAGCCCAACCGGTACTGAGTGGCAGGAAGATAGCCGTTTTCGCTTCGCATCGGATGTTCATAGACCCGGTGATGGAAGAACTCAAGGGCAAGAATGACATCAGGTTCTTTGACGGTGATTCTGCTCCACAAATCGAAGACTTGATGAAGTGGGCCGATATCGCGTGGTTTGAGTGGTGCGATCAACTGCTGATCGAGGCTACTCGGCTGAAGAAGAGTTGTCCCATTGTATGCAGATTGCACAGCTACGAGGCGTTTACCGATATGCCGTCAAAGGTCGACTGGAGCAAAGTCGACCGCTTGGTATTCGTCAACGAATCGGTGCGCCAAATCTTTCTTCAACAAGTACAACCAGCACTTCCGATGACCATCATTCATAACGGCGTCGACACCGATCGCTTTGTGATTCCTGAGCAAAAGAAGTACGGTTCCAAGATTGCATCGGTTGGCTACATCAATTACAAGAAGAATCCGACCCTGTTGCTGTATTGTTTCAAGAAGATTCACGAGTTTGATCCGGGCGCCACATTACACATCGCAGGCACGCACCAGGACATTCGCATCGAACTCTATTTTCAGCATTTCCTGAACCAATACAATCTGCCGGTGCATTTCGACGGCTGGGTTGAAGACATGCCGAAGTGGTATCGGGACAAGGACTTTGTCATCTCGACATCGCTGTTCGAATCGTTCCACTATTCCATCGCTGAAGGGATGGCCTCGGGGCTGATGCCGATGGTTCACAATTGGTTCGGTGCCTCCAATCTATACCCGCAGGAAGTTCTCTTTGGAGACCCCGACGACTGTTTGCGTCTTTACGGGCAGCTCAAACAAACCGACTGCGCGAACGTGGCTGAGGCAAACCGGCAGCTAATTGTTGACCGCTATTGCCAGACAGATCGACTTGCCGACATCCGAAAGCTGATGAGCGACGTTCTGCAACAAAACTCAGAGCAACCGGCAACAGGCGAAAGGCGGACAGCGTGAGCAGAAAAAAACAAAAGGTCGCCTCCGGCAAAACCAAGACCGGGACTAGAAAGAAGCCCGACAATCGGGCGCTCGCAGCCTCGGACAAGCTCACAGCTCTGTTGGAATCGCACAAGGCCGATCCTCATGACATTGCGGTGACGTTGGAGTTGGGAGAAACCTACGTAGGGCTGAACCAGCAAGACCAGCTGACGGAAATCGTACAGTCTTTGGAAAAGCAGTCTCCATTTTCGGATTCCCAGACGACCATTCGCTACCATCGGCTGGCCGCTTTCGATTTCGCATGGCAAAGCAAGTTTATTGAGGCCGAAGCCCTGCTCGATGTCGGGGAGCAGATGGCGCCCGATCAGATTGACTTTGCATATGTCCGTGCCTACGTCAAACTCTCGCTCAAAGAACGACACGAAACCGTCAATGCGTGCGACCGCTACCTGAAAACCTACGATGCTCTGGCAATTGAAAGTCCTGCTCTACCCCCGATTGCGGTGACCAGTTCTCACTTGTCGCAGTTGCGCAACTTTCGGGGGACCGCAAACCGCGACCTCGGCAATATCGACGAAGCGGTCCGCGACTATGAGGCGTCGATTGGCGCAGATGCGGGCAATCATATGCCATATCTGAATCTTGTCCATATATTATTGAAAAGTGACAGGAAAGCGGCCGGGGAAACTGTACGACGTGGTCTTGCGTCGTGCCGCCAGGTGCATGAATTGCGAATCCTCGACGAGGGGATGAAGCGAACAGCAACGATTTCGGCGTGCATGATTGTCAAGGACGAGGAAGAACTGCTGCCGGGGTGCCTCGATTCTATTAGGGACTGGGTAGACGAAATAATCGTTGTCGACACCGGCTCGTCCGATGGCACCGTCGAGATCGCCGAATCTTACGGCGCCCGTGTCTTTCATCAACAGTGGGAAGGGGACTTCGCAAAACATCGTAACTACTCAATGGAGCAAGCATCGAGCGACTGGATATTCATTATAGATGCCGACGAGCGGATGCATCAGGAGGATGTACCGCTGCTGCTCAATCACGTCAATGCGGGCAGGTTTGGCATAATCTCGATCAACGTCTTCAATTTGTACGAATCACAGGGGCAGGCCACGACTTTCCTGCCCTCCGTTCGTCTGGTCAGGCGCGATCTCAACCTGAAATATGAAGGCATAGTGCATAATCGTCTTGTCTTCAAAGAAGATGAACCGATACTGCGGCTTGCGGTGCGCATCGAACATCTTGGTTACGATCTGGATGCCGAGCGTATGAAGAAGAAATTCGAGCGCACAAAAGAACTGCTGGAACAACAGCTTGGCAACAACCCTGACGACTATTTTGCTCTTTTCAATTATTCGCAGCTCCTTCGGGGGGAAGGGCAGGATTGCTGGAAGAAAAACGGGCCAATCATAATAGAAAAATCCAGACGCGCCGTCGAACTGACATCTTTCGATATCCTTGAGCAGCGCAATACGCACCTTATGTGCCTCGATCAGGTCGCCTGGGCGAGTTTCTATTGCGGCCTGTACGATCAGGCTCTGGAATACGCTCAGCGGGCTATTGAATTGAAGCCGGATTATCTCGACCCCTTGATCCTGCTGGGCCACGTCTACAGTCAGACAGGGGACTATACGAAAGGGATTGCGGCATACGAGAAGTATATTGATGTGCAGGCTGCCTATGACCCCACTGCCGAGATCATCAGTCTCATCCTGACCAATCCGCACAGCGAGGCGATAGCCTGGTACGGTCTGGCCACGATCGCAGAGTTGCAGGACAACCCAATGCGAGCAATCGAATGTTATCTCCAGACATTGAAGGCCAATCCGACACATCTGGAAGCGTGCGGCAATCTGGGTCGGCTGTATCTCACTCGCGGAGAAACTGCCACAGCCGAACGCTATCTCCGCCAACAACAAGAAAAGGCGCAACCGACTGTCGATGCAGCTTTGGGGCTGGCATATATCAGTGAAGAAAGGACTGAAATCAAGCAGGCTGAAAGTCACTTTCGACAGGCGCTTCAGATTGATCCGAAAAGCAGGACTGCCCATTCGAAGTACGGGCGTTTCATGTTGAAACAGGGAAGGGAGTCGGATGGCTTTGCCATGCTTCAAGAGGCCCGTGAACTCTCGGCCGGTGACGCTGCCGCCTTTCGCGAACTGGGTGACATTTTCTTTGAATACGATCGACCCACTGATGCGGCCGAAAGCTACCAAGCGGCCTTTGACAATGGCGACCATTCACCTGAACTGCTGAACAACCTGGCCAACGCCCACTTCAAGGCAGGCGCTTTCTCACAAGCAGAGAGCTTTTACCGGCAGGCACTGGAATCTGACCAGCCGCTCAGCATCAGCCTTCGCAATCTCGGTCTGGCCCTGCATCGACAAAGAAAACTTGAGGAGGCGGCAGTTGTTCTCCAGAAGTACCTGGAACTGGAACCGGACCAAATCCAGTTTGCCCAAATTCTCGGTGATATCTGTTGCGAGCTCAGCTGGTTTGAAAAAGCAATTTCCTATTTTGAAAAGTACCTCGCGGCCGCAGGAGCACAGGCTCCGGCCATTTTCAAGCTCTCAGAATGCTATCTCCAGCTGGGACACCGAGATTCGGCCATAGTCGGCTATCGCAGAGTGATTGGTCTGGACCCGGATCATCAGCCGGCCCTTGAGCGTCTGGCCGAGTATTCGGTGCCGGTCAACCAGCCGTAAGGGCCAGCTCATTTTTCATCTCAAGTCGTTTGTGGCTGTAAAGTTGGCTGCTGATCTGCCGATGCTATTGGTGAGATGATAGATTGTATTTTTGCTCATCTGAATATCGGGGAAAAGGAGGACGGGCAAACTCGTAAGCACGGCTAGGGATAATGGGAACCCACAAAACAGCCTGAAACATCGGAAGTGACATGTCTGGTAAACAACAACCAAACTCAATAAACGGGGTAAGGATGCCCCATCAATTCCAAGGAGGAATTGCATAATGTCACTTCGTATTAACCACAACATTGCGGCACTGAACGCACACCGCAACCTGGTGTCCACCACCGAAAGACTCTCTGGCTCCATGCAGAGGTTGTCTTCGGGCTTCCGGATCAACAAAGGTTCGGATAACCCGGCCGGGTTGGTGATTTCGGAGCAGTTTCGTGCCCAGATCGCCGGTCTGAACAAAGCGATCGAAAACTCCGAAGGATCGATTGCCATGGTCCAGACGGCTGAGGGTGCAATCAGCGAGATCAACGCTCTTTTGGTCTCTATGAGAGAGTTGGCTATTCATGCTGCCAACGAAGGCTTCAACGACGCTGATCAGCTCGCTGCCGACCAGGCGGAGATTGACAACGCCATCAAGACGATCGATCGTATTGCTGCCAACACGCAGTTCGGTACCAAGAAGCTGCTCGACGGCACAAAGGACAACATTGCCACGATTACGTCGGCAGGCAGTTCTCTAGCGACCATCAAGACATCTTTCCTCACTGATGGCGCGCACTCGATAGCGGCTACCAAAACTGCCGATCCAACTTCCTCGCTGAACACCACCTCGCTGGGTCTGAGTCTGCGTAACACCGACGGCGACCCGGCCAACCTGACCGAAGGCATTCACAACGTAGACGTTCTTCAGGCTTCTGACGTTGCCAAGAAGACATCTGGTGGTATTACGCTGGCAGATGCTTTCGGAAACAATCTCGTTCTGGCCGCCGCCGGATCAGTGGCGATGCTGTCCACTTCGACAATCGCTACGGCAACGGCATCTAATGCAGGAACCTACACCTTTACCCTGAACTACCAGGAAAACGGTGAGTCACCGACCGGCAAGCAGACGCTCCAGGTATCCGTTGTCACTGGCGACACCACAGCGACGATCGCCTCGAAACTGCAGGCTCAGGTCAACCTGAACACATCGCTTGCAGGCAAGCTGACAATCTCCGGTACTGCTGCAGGTGCCCTGAGAGTGAAGACTTCAAATCTTGGCGCCCAGTACTCGATTGAGTCGCAGGCAGCAACTACCGACGCTTCTCAAGCGCTGTTCACTATGGCTGCGGCTGATGCAAGGGGTATCTCCGAAAACGTTCTGCGGATGACGGTCAATACTGCCACTAACAGCAACGCCACCGCTAACGTGACTGTGGGAGCTAACACCTACACGTCGCTGTCCTCACTGATCACGGCGATAGATACCGGGTTGGGTACCGCTTTCGGAAAAGTAGCTGGAGTCACCACCAAGAACGACATTGATGCCTCATTGGTGAATACAAACCAGATCCAGATCGCCACAATGGACGAAGGTTCCGACTATTCGATCAAGGTCAATGCCAACACGGCTGTCAGCACCGCGAATCTTGATAACGTGCTGAATATCTCCGAGGACTCGTTGGCCATCAGCGGGACCGACGGCTTGGTGGCCTTCGATAACTTTACCAATACTGTTTCGGCTGTCAACTACGGTTCAACATCGAACATTACATTGAAGAACAAAGCCGACGGCAATTCCGAACAGGGCACCGTATTGATGCAGGTCAACACGGCTCTGAACGGTCTTAACATCGGCAACCTGTTGCTTGATGTCAAAGCGGCCAAGTTCGATGTTCGTCTCGACGGTGGCCCGGCGACTTCGGTTACTGCCGGCGTCAACAGCACCATCTTCAATGCGGGACGGACAGAGTCCTTGATCGTCAAGTACGGCCTGACATCTCAGGGCGGCACAGAGACGATCAACAATACTGATCGGTCGCTGGTCTTCCAGATCGGCGCTTCGGTTGGTCAGACAGCGAGCATTGGTCTTCGCGGCATGGCCGCTTCGACACTCGGAAAGGGACTGTCGGGCAATAGCTTTACCTCGCTGGCCAAAGTCGATGTGACAACCGCTGCCGGAGCACAGGATGCCCAGGCGGTGATTGATGCAGCGATCAATGAAGTGTCCACCGCTCGTGGTACATTGGGAAGCTTCCAGAAAAACACTCTGGAATCCAACCTGAGAAATCTGCGGATAGCGTCTCAGAACCTCACGGCTGCTGAGTCAATTATCCGTGACACCGATATGGCTAAAGAGATGTCGAGATTCACCAAGAACCAGATTCTGGTCCAGGCAGGCACTGCTATGCTGGCCCAGGCCAATCAGGTTCCGCAGGTGGTCCTCTCACTCTTCGGTTAATCGAGTTAATACACGATCGGGGGAGACTATTGTCTCCCCCGATTGATAAACAAAGTAGTTTGCTTCGATATGAGACATTGATGTCATGATAGGTTACAGGAGTAACAATGTCCCCCATTAATGCCATCGACGGAATCAACTCCGGATTCAAAACAACCGACATAGTCGATGCCATCATGGCATTCGAGCGACGCAATGCGGTTCTGCTCGAAGTCGAACAGCAAGAAAAGACCGATATTGTCGCCACCCTCAAGGCGCTGGAGGCAAAATTTCTGGCTCTGTCGACTGAGTTGAGTCCACTCAGGAGCAAGAGCGCATTTGAACAAACATCGGTAAAAGTTTCGGATACAGACAAGATTTCGGCCACAGCCACCGGCAGGGTGGGAGCCGGTACATACGAGATTCAGGTTCTGGCATTGGCCAAAAATCACCAAATGGCAAGCCAGGGTTTCGATGACGAAGCGGCGGCCTCGCTTGGGACCGGGACGATTACGCTCAGTCTTGGCGACGGCACAGCCAAACTGCTTACCATAGATTCGTCCAATAATTCTCTGGTAGGAGTAAAGCAGGCGATCAATGACGCCGGTATCGGCATTACGGCCTCGATAATAAGTGATGGCTCGTCATTGAATGCTTACCGGCTGATACTTACCGGCGACAAGACAGGGCTGAAGCAAAAGATCACTGTTACATCCACGCTGACCGGGG
>JBHHVC010000015.1:0-23467 GCA_046754125.1 Candidatus Zixiibacteriota bacterium | reverse complement strand
AATGCCCATCCACCAGATGCAAGTGCTAGAAAGAGCAGAACGCGATCCAGTGATTGCTGGAATATCTTGCTAGTTAGCCAGAATGTTGAGAACAGGTAGATGCATCCAGCAACAATGGAGATAGCTTGATAGACTTTTAGAGCGTCTTGTAATGAAGATCCCCCGATTACACTGTAACACCACAAATGTATCTGCGATTCAGCAAACTGATGTGACTTTTCGATTAGCGGATTGCCTGTTGCCAAGAGGCTCAAAAGCTCGTAGCCATCGCCAAGGAAGTGAGTCTGTGCACGGAGAAAATAGAAGCTCGCAAGTAATGCGATAGACGCCATGCTGCCCACCACCACGTACAGATTTCCGTCCTTGCTGTTAATTGACATACCTGCTTTGAAGTAGCCGCTGAGAATATAACTACCTACCACAGCTACCAAGAACATACAACCCACAATGTAAAACGGGAGCCAATTCGCAAAATAGGTGAAAATATCGAATCCCCATAACCTATGGCCCGGATAGATATTCACAATCAGATATAATGCCAGAGTAATCAAGAATGGAGACAGAGAAAATGCGAAAAACGTAGCTAAACGCTCTTGTTCCCTTCTGGTCAATGCCGATCATCCTTTCCTGAACGATGCTGAAATCGTCATTATCATCGTCCATTGTGTTGAATTCGAGTCACAATTATGAGATCATAGTGCTGAGACCCGATAGATCGTACACTAAACTAATTGAGTGAATGATGCAAGAGTGCAAATGGGTTTCAAATACTTCAGATTACTAGCAAACTCAGACAGACTTTTCAGGTAACCCAAAGAAAGAGATTAATTGCCTGTCTTACTTACCCTCTCAACTGGGCGGCTCCCTCGTCCTCACATCTCGCTGCGTGGACATTCAAACACATTGTCATATCCTCGACTGTAGAGATGCCAAACCAATCGGCGGCAAATGGCATGTGCTCTATCACTTATTACCTGACAGTATTGCTAACCACTTTCTTCTTTAGAAACAGAGCCGAGAGGGCATAGCTGGCAACCACAATTAGCAACAACGCGTTTATGCCGACTATAAACGAAAGCGATTCCAATACCCCGCCAACCGCTGCCCCCAACAGGTTCGATCCAAAAGCTACATCTTTCGATCTTGCTTTCTTGAACGAAATGACAAATATCATACCGGCAAAAAAGATCGGGACATTCAAGATAATCGATACAACTACAGCCCGTTGCCAGAAACCGAGGCTGCTGAAAATCTCCAGTGGCAGAAAGTATGTTACGAGCGATGAAGCTATAAGGAGTATATACAGCAGACGATTCTTATTGACTTTGAATAAGGCGACAACGGAATTTGCCGCAAGGATCAGTAGCAGAATACCGGTAATAACAAATGAATTCACCAGCCAGGTCGAACCGAACAGCAATGATGACTTGCTTATATTCTGAAACTCCAGGAGAAGGAAGGCAACACCGAGTAAGAAGAAATGGTAGTCGAGTCTGACGTCCTTGCGAAAGACAACAACTCGACCCGCATACACCATTATAAGAATGATAGCCATAATACTGAGGTGCAGCATTGGAATGCCCGGTTTCTGAAGATATAGATAAGGCCAGTCATCAGATGTAAGCTTGACTGTTTTCAGTCTTGACGAGGCATATTCAAGTCGCTCTTGTCGCACAGTTACAAACCGCTCGACAGCCGGATCGGAGGCAATCAAGCTTGTTATCACCGACCTGTCGAGGGCGGTTACAAATATCGTCCCCCCCCAACCGAAAAGATTGTGAGGATAGGTGAAGGCGATCGGAGGAAAACCAAAAGCTTCATCGAGTAGATTGAAGAGACGTTGCTTTATCCAGGGACGTTGTGCCTCAAAAGCGATGGTCAATATCCCATCCTCTTTGAGATGCGATCGCGCCTCGCGAAAACTCTCTAAAGTGTACACGTAGTGATCAATTCGCATGTTGTTGAAAGAGCTCGACAATGTATGTGCGTCCAGAAGCCCGAATGAGACGATGTCGTACAATTTGTCGCTGCGCTTCAAGAATGAACGTGCATCATCGATCACCACGTTCACCCTCGGATCATCGTATGGTCGTTCTGGATGATACTGCAAGCCGAGTCGATAGATACCTGGGTCAATCTCAACCGCATCAACATGCCCGGCCTTGTTCCTCAAGGCACCCGATGCATCATTACCTGCCCCTGCTCCAAGAATCAAGACATCCTCGGGATTCTTCTTCAACAGATAGGGGATATCATACTGTGAAAATCGACGCAAACTGATATCGAATATAGTTGGGTACTTGCGCATCATCTTATCGGAAAGATCGAGCATCCCCATATAACCGACGTTATTGACGTTCAGCAGGTAGCCTCTCTGGATGTTAGTATTCGGCATCTTTTGCGGGTAGAGTTCGAGTTTCTGATATGGTGACCATGTTGTTTCTATTAGGTTTTGCTTCTGTGTGGGAAAAGCGCCAAGCAGCAAGATAGCGACAGAGAACAGCCCAACCGAAACAAACACAAGTCGGGATCTATAGGTCCGCCAAATGAGAATCAAAGAGTAAGAGGCAAGCGCGACCACAAACCATATCCAGGCAGGCATGTAGGCAAACGAACAGATACTGAACGCCCATACACCGGCAATGCTGGCAAGGACGTTTAACGAATACGCCGCAATGGTATTGTTGTGCTCATCGAGAAGCTTACCAAGCAGTTGTCCAAGCGGTATGAAAGTAAGGAGGATAATTACAAAGATCACCATCGTACTGATGAGACCGAGCGATGTGAGAAAAAGCGTGGAAGTAGTCTCGGATTCGTACCATATCACAGAATCGGTGAATGAACTCAGCAGAAGCGGTATATCGCGAAAAGGGTGGAGCGATTTCCCTGCTATTGAAAAACTAACCGGCATCCAGACTAGTAGCAATTGCGCAGCAAGACCAAAACCACAAAATGACAGTTGCAGTTTTCTTTGTGAGTAGAAAGCTCCCAGACCAATTCCGAGAAAACAGGAGAGTAAAACGAGATTGTTGACATAAGCCAGGACACGAATTTCAGTTGACAGCCACCGGATCAGAGCAATTTCAGCAAAAAGCATCAGAAAACTGACAACCATAAGCTGTGCATTCAGGGAGGCTGTCTTACTCTCTGACCGAAATATCGTCATTGTCTATCTCTTCTCAACTAAGTAGCACTTTCTCGGATGTCAGATTTACATACCATATAGCTGTCAGAATATCAAGATGTTTGCATAGCAATGACGGTCTTCCATGACATTGGAGGCAAGTCGGTATCCGTCTTAGTCGGTGAGGGAACGTCCGGCCCAAGAGAAAAGAACTCTCACGTTCCTGTCAGAGTCACCACAGGTCACTGGTGACTGCGTTGACATTCCACGACTGAGAGTGACCATTGTGGTGGCCTCGGCAGTATCAGCCGTAACGTGATTCACGTTGTCTTTCCTCTGCGTTACCCTTGACCTCGTCGAGTCCTAAGTGATTTGACCCGTCCGGTCCCCCTATCGACGTACGCACCGTCGACAAGAACAGGAACGGACTGACTTGAATTGACCTGAGCAGCTATTTCAATGTCAGGAGCAAAGCCTTTCTGTATCAGTTCCTTTCCTGAACCGGATTGTTTTAGTTTATGCAAAACCGAAGGCAGCGCCTGCCTAAATGAATCCCGGGCGGCCTCTGCTTCGGGCGACAATCGCCCTGAAAGCGAATCAATAATGGCCCCTGCCCCTATCCAGTCTTCAAAACAGGGCCGAAGCGTTCCGTCGGGCCATAGCTCACCGGCAGGGATTACAGCGATACGTTTTCCCTGCTCAAGGGCCGCTTTCCCGACCGACCGGGCATTGCGGAGACATCCGGCAAACGTAGCGGGAGCGCGCGATTCCAGAGTCATTGTTGCACCGTTGAGCGATGGCAACACAAGGCGGCTTCCCGATGCCAATGTCTGCAACGAAGCGGGTGACAGCGACAAGCGACTTTCCCCCCGTGGCCCGGCTAAGACTGCTCCGATGGAATCCGAGAACTCCCTGGCCGAGTCCTGCCCATGCTGGTAGGGATATACGAGCGCACCTCGCGACACAACCACATCGACACAAGTTGAAAAGGACAAGACATCTACAACAATCAGAACATCACAACCAGTCGAAATGGAACTGCCCCCATCCCGACCCCACTCACACCGGACATCAAATTCTGATTGATCGAAGTGCATGATTATGCGAGTATATTAATGTCAACCGGAATCGGTCAAGCTGGCCGCCACAAACACCCAACCAACGTTTGTGCATTCGTCCTTTGGATATTATGTTCTTCGTCAAAGGACATCACTGCCACCGATTCTGGAGGTTGAATGAAGCAGATAGTCAAGACCGACAAAGCCCCATCCGCAATCGGACCATATTCGCAGGCCATCAAAGTGACTTGTGGTGAAATGCTTTTTGTCTCGGGCCAGATACCGCTCGACCCGGTCAGTGGCCAGATCGTCGGCGCCGGTGCCGCCGATCAAGCTCGCAGGGCAATGGACAATCTGATTGCAGTCATACAGGCGGGCGGAGCGACAGCCGACCAAATCGTCAAAGCTACAATCTTCCTAAAGGACATGAACGACTTTGCGGCGGTCAACGAAGTATACTCAAACTACTTCGACGCCTTCCCTCCAGCTCGCGCTTGTGTTGAAGTCAGCCGGTTGCCCAAAGACGTGCTGGTAGAGATTGAGGCTATCGCCATTTGCTAGAAAGAATCATCGGTTGTCGCAAAAAAAGTTGGATTTGTCGTTATTTCTGTTGACAGACTCCAAGCTGCTGAGTAAAATGCTCGCCGTTGTTTGTGGGAAGCGGTAGCGGAGGTATAGTGTCGGACAACAAGCGTAGCCGCAGGGGGTTTCTTGGGGCGATCATAGGGGGTAGCGCGGTAGCGACCCTGGGGTCCATTATTTATCCTGCGATTCGATTTGTCTTCCCCCCTGAAACAGCCGAGGCAAAACTCTCTCAACTGAAATTGTCGTATGGCCGCGAAGAAATTGAGGCCGATCCGAAAAAGGCCAAGTATTTCAAGTATGGTCGTAGCCTCGGTATGGTATTTATCACATCTGCAGGTGAGTTGAAGGCGGTTGCGGCCACTTGCACCCATTTGGACTGCACTGTGCAACACCGGCCTGACCTCGGAATAATCTGGTGTTCGTGCCATAACGGCCGCTACGATCATAACGGCGAGAATATCAGCGGCCCTCCTCCGAGGCCGCTTGCCGTTTTTCGAGTCAAAGAAGACGGTAACGACATCTTTGTATCACTGGATCAGAGCTGATGGTAGCCGACAAGATCAAGAATCCTCTCATCAGAAAACTGTACCGCTTCGCCGACAACCGTTTTGAACTCGACGCTCTTGTTGGCTATATGCGTCATAAGAAAGTCCCCGTGCACTCGCAAAGTGGGTTTTATTACTTTGGAGGAATAGCGCTCTTTCTGTTTATTGTCCAGGTCTTGACAGGCATTCTGCTGCTCATGTATTATCGCCCGGGCGCGGACTCGGCATATGAGTCGGTGCAATTCATTATATCCAATGTTTCCTTCGGATGGATGATCCGAGCGCTTCATTCCTGGTCTGCTAATCTGATGATCCTGTCAGTATTCATCCACATGTTTTCGGTGTATTTTGGAAGCGCATATCGCAAGCCTCGAGAGCTGACATGGTTAACAGGAGTCGCCTTGCTGGGGCTGGCTATGGCTTTCGGTTTTTCAGGATACCTACTCCCTTGGAACGAGTTGGCCTATTTTGCCACGCGGGTCGGGACCGGAATGGCTGGCGCGGTACCGGTCATCGGGGAAAAGCTGTTGGTCATCATGCGCGGTGGCGGTGAAGTCACAGGAGCAACCATCGGTCGGTTTTTTGGTCTGCATGTAGCTGTCCTGCCG
This sequence comes from Candidatus Zixiibacteriota bacterium, assembly GCA_046754125.1. Lineage (GTDB taxonomy): Bacteria > Zixibacteria > MSB-5A5 > GN15 > FEB-12 > JBHHVC01. The sequence continues at coordinate 17,547 of JBHHVC010000015.1, read as the reverse complement.
GGCATATTCACCGTTTTACTTTCGGCACATTTGATGTTCATCCAGCGCCAGGGAATCAGCGAACCGCTCGGTTGGAAAGACAAGGCGGAATCGGAGAAGAAGTACCGCAACTTCTTTCCCAATTTCCTCTTGAAAGACCTGCTCCTTTGGCTGATCGTCCTGAACGTCCTGGCTGTACTCGCGGTCATATTTCCCGACGGGATCGGTGTTATTCACTGGCCTTTGGGTGAAAAAGCGGATCTGTTTGCCCCACCTCCGGAAGTCATACGACCAGAGTGGTATTTCATGTTTGCGTTCCAGGCTCTCAAGCTTCTTCCAGCGCATATTCTGTTTGTTGAAGGAGAGTTGTTCGGGATCGCTGTGTTCAGTATCGGAGGTCTTGTCTGGGCGCTGGTACCGATCCTGGACCGTCGAGCCGCCCGGGGTGAGCGATCGACATTCTATATGCTGTTTGGGATTCTTGTTCTGGCCTTTATTGTCGTCATGACTATTATAGGATATGTCGTATGAGCGCGCGAGGCAACCGGATGAAAGCACTCTTGCTTCTGATGTTTCTCTTAATTTGCTATGCCTTTCCCCTGGCGGCTCAGGAAGACAACTGTATTACTTGCCATCAGGAGATGGAGGACCCGGATGATGGACCTTCCTACAAGATTGTCCGTGACGTTCATTTTCAAAGGGGACTTTCATGTGTAGACTGCCATGGCGGCGACCAGAGTCTGGAAGATATGGACGAAGTGCGCGAAGTTAATGGGTACCGTGGTGCGCCGTCATATCTGGAGGTGCCGGAGTTCTGCGGTCGATGTCACAGCGACGAATCATATATGCACGACCATAACTCCTCGCTCCCGACTGGCCAGGTAGAGCACTACAAGAAATCCAGGCACGGCCAACGCTTATTTGGAAAGGGAGATACTAGTGTAGCTAACTGTGTCTCCTGCCACGGCGTTCACGACATTGCAGATTCGAAAACACCGCATTCTTCAACGCACCCGCTGAATGTTTCCCATACCTGCGGAAAATGTCATTCCAGCGCTGATCATATGAGCGAGTCAGGACTTCCAACCGATCAGGTTGAAAAGTATTCACAGTCAGTCCACGGCATAGCGCTGTTCCAGCGCAACGATCTTGGTGCACCGACCTGTAATGACTGTCACGGAAATCACGATGTTGCCCCGCACGGCGTAAGCTCGGTATTGGCCGCGTGCGGCGATTGCCACGCTATGGAGTGGGAGTTGTTTCAGAAATCTCCTCACAAGAAAGCGTTCGCGGAAAACGACTTTCCCATGTGCGTCACATGTCATTCCAATCATGATATTGTCAAACCGGTGGACGCACTGATCGGCACAGTGGATTCTTCTCTTTGCTCCAATTGCCACGAGAGCGACGACGGCACTGCCGGTTTCGAGACGGCTATCGGTATTTCGTTCGCCCTGAAGCGGCTGGTGGAAGCTGAACGCGATGCCCAGACTATTTTGGACGAGGCCATTGAAAAAGGAATGCGGACAACCGACGAGGAGTTTCGTCAGAAAGAAGTCCGGCAGGCCTTGATCCAGTCTCGCACTTCCATTCATTCGTTTTCACTAAGCACCGTACAGCCGCTCGCTGAGGATGGAATCGCCAAGGCCAGACTCGTCTCGGCCAATAGTGAAAAACTGATCGACGAGTACTATTTCCGACGCAAGGGACTGGGAATAGCTACAGTCTTCATGACCATTCTCGTAGTCGCGCTGGGTGCAGCGATAAGGCGCATTGAACGCCATCAGGACCTGTAATCGATCCGGGGGGTTAGCGGGTTTTGAGGATGGTAACCCACCGCTCGCGAACAAACATATTCTCTGAGGAGCATGCGGTTCACGCTGCTATCACAAGGCAATCAGATTGCTGTTTTCGAACAAGACTCAACCTCTCAAGTCACTGTAAATCAATTGCTTTAGCCTGATTGTCAAATTGAGAAATACCTTGACTTCACTACTGTTTTTGGTTTCTTACACCCTCATTGATTGTGAACTTGGTCACAAGTGACCGCATTTAGGACTGGGTAACCGTAGAAGTGCTTCATTATCTCGCGGTCTTGATGTTCATCTGTGTAGGGACAGGAATCGTCCTGTTTACCTTCTTTTTGGCACGACTGATCCGGCCCTCAAATCCATATCCTACGAAGACCGCCACCTACGAATGCGCCGAGGAACCGATCGGCAGTTCCTGGATCCAATTCAACAATCGATTCTATATGTTCGCCTTGATATTCGTGGTTTTCGATGTCGAAGTCGTCTTTCTGTTCCCCTGGGCGGTGGCATTTGGTCAACTTGGACTTTTCGCTTTGGTGGAGATGGGGTTGTTTATACTTATTCTCATGTTCGGTTTGTTCTATGCATGGAAAAGAGGAGCTCTCAAGTGGGTCTGATCAAGAAATTGCCGGTATACTCAGAAAAAATCCCCGGAGGAGCGATAGTAACGACTTCGGTCGAGTCTATCCTGCAATTCGCTCAGGCCAAATCTCTATGGTATCTCCTGTTCGGAACGGCCTGCTGTGCCATCGAATTGATGTGCACGGGCGCATCGCGCTACGACTTCGACCGTCTCGGCATGATGTTCCGCGCCACACCGCGCCAATCCGATCTTATCATTGCCGCCGGAACGATCACCAAGAAAATGGCCCCGCGTCTGCGACGGCTCTATGATCAAATGGCAGAACCGCGATATGTTATCGCGATGGGTGGCTGCACAATAAAAGGCGGACCGTTCTACTACGACAGCTACGCCGTCGAAAAAGGAATAGACCATATCATACCTGTCGATATCTACATCCCCGGATGCCCCCCGCGTCCTGAGTCATTGCTCGAAGGTTGCTTGAAACTTCAGGACAAGATCCAACACCAAAAACTTGCCGATTGGCAGGAGTCATAGCGTTGTCGCCGGAAGAATTGCGAACTCACCTGTCGACTCTCTTCGGCGGGAAGCTCAGACCTCTCGATTCTGGCCGCGATGCGCCGCTGTTTGAGCTGGCAGCGACCGAGTTAGTCGAAACAGTTCGGGGACTTCGCGACGACGAGACCGTAGGATTCGATTTCCTGAACTGCATCAGTTGCATTGATACAGGCGAACGGATGGAGATTGTCTATTCGTTGTCGTCGATATCCCACAGCCATCGCCTCGATCTAAAGATAGTTTTGCCGCGCGATGGGGCCGAGGTCGATTCCGTGATCGAAATTTGGCCTGCTGCAAACTGGTACGAGCGGGAAATCTGGGAACTCTACGGCATTCAAATCCGCAATCATCCCAACCTGACACGCTTCCTGCTTCCGGATGACTGGGATCAAGGACATCCGATGCGTAAAGACTGGGACGCCCCCGATTTTGTGAGAATGCCCGAGTAGCGGGGTTGCAGACTATGGGCGCACTGAGGACAGAAGAGTTTGTGGTCAACATGGGGCCGCACCACCCCTCCACCCACGGTGTTTGTAGGCTGATGCTCACAATGGATGGCGAAAAAGTTGTCAAGATCGATCCGGTCATTGGCTATCTTCACCGCTCAATCGAAAAGATTTGTGAAAATCGTACATACCCGCAGTGCATTCCGATTCTCGATCGTTTTGAGTACGTCACCGCCATGTCGTGCAACTACGTCTTTTCACTGGCCTGCGAACGTCTGGCCCAGATTGAAGTGCCTGAGCGGGCTGAGTTTATTCGCGTTATTATGCTCGAACTCAATCGCATCGCCTCGCATCTCATCTTCTATGGTGTCACTGCTATGGACATCGGTGCTCTTACGCCCTTCCTGTATGGACTACGCGAACGCGAATTAATTATGGACCTGTTCGAGATGACCTGTGGACAGCGCCTTACCTACAATTACATTCGTATAGGTGGCGTATCCAGAGATCTCCCAGCAGAGTTTGTACCAAAATGTCGTGAAACGCTCAAGACGATTGGCCAAAAGCTCTCTGATTACGAAGGACTGCTGAACGAGAATCGTATTTGGAAAGAACGCAATGTCGGTGTGGGCATTCTTCCGCCCGATACGGCTATCGCCTTCGGTGTATCCGGTCCTGTGCTGCGAGCATCGGGAGTTGACTATGATATACGAAGGAATGACCCCTACTCTATATACGACAGATTCGACTTTAGCATTCCTACATATCCAAACGGCGACTGCTACGACCGATACCTGCAGCGGCTGGCTGAAATCAAGGAGTCGCTAAAGATTATCGAGCAGGCTCTTGACAGACTCCCCGAAGGGGATATCCGGGCCAAAGTGCCCGGCGTGTTCAAACCTCCTGCCGGCGAAGTGTATGCACGTGTAGAGAACTCTCGCGGAGAACTTGGATGTTATGTTGTTTCCGATGGCACCAAGAAACCGCTGCGAGTCAAAGCGCGAGGCGGATCATTCAACCAGCTTCAGGCATTCCCGCATTTCGCTGGAAACTGCTTGATTGCCGATGTGGTAGCCATCTTTGCCTCTCTCGACATCATTCTGCCGGAGGTGGACCGATGAGTGTGTACGCTATGATCGGTATCGCTGTGCCTCAGCAACTTATGCAGAAACTTGTCGATTTGGGAATGCCGTCAGAACTGGCTGCCGTGACGGCATATGGACTTATTTCCGTAGCCACATTTAGTGTTCTGTCGGTAATCGTTCTCTATCTTGTCTGGTGGGAACGCAAGGTTGCCGGACATATCCAGCAACGATTCGGCCCAATGCGTAACGGCTGGCATGGATGGTATCAGACAATCGCAGACGGCCTCAAGCTGCTGCAAAAAGAAGATATTCTGGTCGATGCGCGGGACAAGGCTGTCTTTTTCTGGGCGCCGGTTGTCTGTTTTGTCGCGGCCTTTCTTGCCTACGTGGCTATACCATTTGGCAAGGACCTCTATGTTGCGGATCTGAACATCGGGATTCTGTATATAGTCGCTGTCACCACTTTTACAATCATATCTCTGTTGATGGCAGGCTGGGGGTCCAACAATAAATACGCGCTGCTGGGCGGGATGCGATCTGCTGCCCAGATCGTGAGTTACGAAGTGCCGATGATTGTGTCGATCCTGACCGTTGTCATCTATGCCGGTTCGATGTCGATGGTAGGCATCACAGAATCCCAGTCCGGTATGCTGTTTAACTGGTTTGTTTTTCGCGTTCCATTCGGGCCGATTGCATTTGTGACCTACATAATTGCTGCTACGGCTGAGGCCAACCGTACGCCGTTTGATATTCCGGAAGCGGAACAGGAGCTTGTGGCCGGATACAATATCGAGTACTCAGGAATGAAATTCGCCATGTTCTTCCTGGCAGAATTCATCAATTTGTTCACTGTGTCGGCAATTGCAACGACATTGTTTCTCGGCGGCTGGAACGGCTGGCTGCTGCCGTCATGGCTCTGGTTCATGGGCAAGACTTTTGCGGTTATCTTCTTGCTCATGCTTGTACGCTGGACATATCCTCGACTGCGAGTAGACCAGTTGATGGAATTTGCCTGGAAGTTTTTAGTGCCGGTTACCTTTGCGAACCTGATAATTGCTGCGATCATGAAGTACGCTGGATGGTACTGGTAGGAAGTATGTGATGGGTCTGTTTACCGACATAAAAGAACTCCTGCGGGGTATGACCATAACCGGGCGTCATCTCGGCCGGCACGCCATTACTATACAATATCCCGAAGAGCGGTGGGAAATGCCCGAACGATCTCGCGGTGTGGTGGTCCTTCTGTCTGACCATGAAACCGGCGAGTTGAACTGCACCGCCTGCGAACTATGCATGAGAGCTTGCCCGACCGGCGCCATACGAATCATCGCCCCGCGGGGAGAGGACAAGAAGAAGGTCATCAACAAGTTTGATCTCGACTACGGCTTGTGCTGCTACTGCGGACTGTGCGAAGAGGCGTGCAATTTTTCAGCTATGAAAATGATCCCGAAATATGAGTTTTCCACTGAGAACATTACCGACACTATCTGGGATATTTACAAGCTACAGGAGGTCGGACTCGACGCTGATTACGTTGACACCCGCAAGAAAAAGAACCCTGCCCCGATAAGAGTGCCACGAAAAGGTCATCAAGCGACTGCACCTGAACAAGATAAGGTGATCGCCGAGCCAACTGCCCAGACTGGCACGACGGAACAGGACGACTCCGTTTCGCCCGAAGCTGACAACACAGAAAAACGCAGCGAGAATGAATAACTGATGAACGCACCTACGATTGATTGGATATTCTTTTTGCTGTCAGTGGTGATCCTGGTGTCGGCTTTTCTGGTGGTGAGTTTGCGAAACATCTTTCATTGTGCTCTTGCGCTAGTGGCCTGTTTGTTTGCCGTTGCCGGCCTGTTCATTAAGCTCGACGCCGAATTCCTGGCGGCAGCACAGGTGCTGGTCTATGTCGGGGCTGTGGCTATTCTTATGATATTCGCGGTTATGCTCACAAGCAATCTTGCCGGGCGTCGAATTCGCCAGACCAATCACAATGTAGCTGTTGCATTCTTCGTATGCGTTATGTTTGCTCTGGGTGTCCTTATGCTAATAGGCAGAACGCAGGTCTGGCGATACGCCAAAGATGCCACTCAGGGTAACAATGCACTCGTCTTGGGGAAGCTCCTCATGACCAAATATGTTCTTCCCTTTGAGGTCGTGTCGGCGCTCCTGCTTGCTGCGCTGATAGGGGCTATCGTTTTGGCCCGGGAGGAAAAATCCTGATGTTTCACTACCTCGCCCTGGCTGCGCTGCTCTTTTCTGTTGGACTTTTTGGAGTTCTCACTCGCCGCAACGTGATTGGCATTCTAATGTCGTTGGAACTGATGTTCAATGCAGTCAATATCAATTTCGTAGCCTTTAACCGGTATATTGTCACCGACGGTCTGGCCGGCCAGATGTTCGCGATTTTTATTATAGTCATCGCCGCAGCAGAAGCTGTTGTTGGTCTTGCCATCGTGCTATTGGTTTACCGTAACTGGCGCGGTATCCATAGCGATAACGTAACCGTGATGAAATGGTAGCAGCGTCAAAATGACTGAATTTGCATATATAATCGCCCTTCTGCCCCTGCTGTCATTTGTGGCAATTGTCTTTGCGCTACGCTGGAAAGAGATGGTTTCGGCGCTGTTTTCCATCACCGCGATCGTAGCCTCTTGGGTTATGTCGGTCATCGTTCTTATCGAAACGCTGGCCAGGCATGGCGAAGCGTACGAAGTATACTACACTTTTCTATCTGTCGCTTCGTTCCGTCTGGAGATCGGCATGCTGATCGACCCGCTTACTGCGGTGATGTTGGTAGTGGTGACAACGGTCGGTTCGTGTGTGCAGATATACTCGGTCGGCTATATGAAGGACGACCCGCGCTTCAGTCGTTTCTTCGCTTATTTGTCACTTTTCCTGTACTCGATGCTCGGGCTGGTGCTGGCCAATAACTTTTTCATGATTTTCATCTTCTGGGAATTGGTCGGGCTGACCAGCTATCTGCTGATTGGGTTTTGGTTCGAGAAAAAATCTGCCGCCGATGCCTGCAAAAAGGCGTTCATCACTACCAGAGTCGGTGATCTCGGTTTTCTGATAGGCCTCTTTATTCTGGCCATTTATGCCGGTACTCTCAATTACAACGGTGTGTTTGAGCAGGTCGCCGCCGGAGCTATTCCCATAGGTGTGCTTACTGCGGGCGCGATCTTTCTCTTTTGCGGCGCTGTCGGTAAATCGGCTCAATTTCCGCTGCACGTCTGGCTTCCTGATGCAATGGAAGGCCCGACTCCGGTTTCGGCGTTGATTCATGCCGCTACTATGGTCGCCGCCGGCGTCTACTTGGTAGCGCGATCGATGAGCGTATTTGTAGCCTCGCCCGATGCCTCGATGGTGGTGGCTGTTATTGGTATTATTACCGCACTGATGGCGGCATCGATTGCTTTGGTCCAAAATGATATCAAACGAATCCTCGCATACTCCACAGTCAGCCAACTCGGGTATATGATCATGGCCCTGGGGCTGTATGGCTATGACGCGGGACACGGCGTGCATTCGGCGGGCTATTATGCGGGCACGTTCCATCTGATGACACACGCTTTCTTCAAGGGACTGCTGTTCCTTGGAGCCGGATCGGTGATTCATGCTGTCCATACCAATGACATCCGGGAAATGGGCGGTTTGTGGGGGAAGATGAAAATAACCGCGCCAGCCTTCTGCATTGCTTCCTTGTCCATAGCCGGGATATTCCCGCTCTCGGGCTTCTGGTCCAAGGATGAGATCGTTGCCACGACCGTGCATCACCCTGTCTTTATGGTCCTCACCCTGGCTATCGCCTTTATGACGGCTTTCTATATGTGGCGGCTATGCTTCCTGACGTTCTTCGGCCAACCCCGCGACCAACATCGTTTTGAACATGCCCACGAGTCGCCGGCCAACATGTCCTACCCGTTGGTTTTTCTGGCCGTGCTGGCGGCAGGGGCGGGCTGGGTCGGAGTCCCCTGGCTGCATCATGGCTTTGCGTCCTTTGTATATCATGGCGCGCCCTATCATCCGCATGCATCGTGGCTCATGATGTTCGTTTCGTCGGTCGTCGCAATATCAGGAATTGTCCTGGCCTATCTGATCTACATACAAAAGAGCATTTCTGCCGATGCCCTTGTCAATCGCTTTCGCCCATTGCATACGTTACTGTACAACAAGTTTTACTTTGACGAGCTGTATAATCTGACTATTGTCCGACCCGTTCTTGCCACAGGGCGGTTTCTCTGGCGATTTGATGCCGGTATCGTAGACGGGGCCGTCAACGGTACCGCATGGCTGACAGTATTGGTAGCAGACATAAAGAACTGGTTCGACGCTCATGTTGTCGACGGCATGGTAAACGGCTCCGGATGGATAGTACGACAGGCTGGTTCGCTCTTTCGCCTTGTTCAGACCGGTTCGATGCAGTTTTACGCGCTGTCTATCGCAATACTGTTAGTGTCGATCGGATCATGGAAGTTCGAGCATGGCTTGGTTGGCTACGAATGGCCTACCATGACTGCAGTCTATGCTGTCGGAGTCATCGGGCTGGCTTTTCTGACCCGGTTGTTAATCGGGCGCAGTAGTGCACAGCCCGCTACGGAAGAAGACAAATCGATTTCGAAATAGAGGTATTGCAATAATGATGGAAATCCCCTGGCTGACTTCGCTAGTAGCAATCCCCCTGGCGGGGATGATAGTCGTCATGCTCCTGCCCAAACATTCGCACGGACTGATACGATGGACGTCGCTGATAGTCAGTCTGTTCCCATTGGTCATTTCATTCTGGCTGACCTGGGATTATTTCTTTGCATATGCGCAGACTGCCAGCATGGCTTATGTGGAGGGGCCGTTTGACTGGATTCCGCTACTCAATGTTCAATACTATCTGGGAGTCGACGGTATTTCAATTCCGATGCTGTTTCTCACCGGCCTGCTTTCAACTATCTCCCTCTTGGCATCGTTTAACATTGATAAGCGAGTGAAAGAGTACTTCGCCTTCTTCCTGCTTTTGGAGGTCGGAATGATGGGCGTTTTTGTGGCCCTTGATTTCTTCCTCTTTTATGTCTTCTGGGAGATAATGCTCGTTCCCATGTATTTCCTGATAGGCGTTTGGGGCGGACCGCGCAAAGAGTATGCTGCAATCAAGTTTTTCCTGTATACGTTATTTGGGTCGATATTCATGTTAGTGGCCATACTGATCCTGTATTTTTCCAGCGAACCTCACACACTGAACATACTTACGCTGATTCAACAGGGTTCATCGCTGCCGTACACGATTCAGATGGTTTGCTTCTGCTTCTTCTTCGTTGCTTTTGCAATCAAGGTTCCGGTCTGGCCGTTCCATACCTGGCTGCCTGACGCCCATGTCGAAGCGCCTACGGCTGTCTCGGTTATTCTGGCCGGTGTGCTGTTGAAAATGGGGACGTATGCAATGCTTCGCATAAGCTGGCCGATGTTTCCCGAGGCTTTGCGCACTCTTTCGTTCTGGATCGCGCTGCTGGGCGTGATTGCGATCATTTACGGCGCACTGGTCTCGATGGCTCAGAAGGACCTCAAGAAGCTGGTGGCGTATTCGTCGGTGTCCCACATGGGTTTCTGCATGCTGGCTCTTGCTGCGTTCTCATCAGCCACCGCAATAACGGGATGCATGTTTCAAATGGTATCGCACGGTTTGATAACGGGGGCGCTTTTCCTACTGGTCGGCGTACTATACGATCGCGCACATACAAGAGAGATCGCTGTCTTCGGAGGAATCGGGTCCAAGCTTCCGGTCTATTCGGGCATCATGGTCTTCTTCACTATGGCATCTCTGGGACTGCCGATGCTCAGCGGCTTCGTGGCAGAGTTCATGATCTTCATTGGCGCATTTGAGACTCTCGACAAACTTTTGGTCGGCATCTCTGTTCTGGGCGTAGTATTGGGAGCAGCATACCTGCTCCGGATGGTCCAGAACGTGTTTCTTGGTGAATTCGATCTGGCCAGATGGGGAGGACTCACCGAGATCAATCTTCGAGAGATCATTACTGTAGCGCCGCTGGGCGTTTTGACTCTGGCCTTAGGTGTCTACCCTAAGCCGCTGGTGTCGCTTATGTCGGCAACGCTGGAAAACCTGGTCTCCTTGATGGCACGATAAGATGGACTTTCAATTACCGGAATACAGTATCAGGCTGATGGCACCTGAGATTCTTATGTTCTGCTGGGCGCTTCTGGTCATAACTTATGATGCTACTACTCGACGACGCAACGGCAATGTTGTCGGCTATCTCACCCTGGCCGGGTTGCTGGCAACCCTCGGCGTTCTGAGCTTTACGGGCTATGGAGCGGGTTTCGGGAATATGTTCTTCAACGATCCCCTTTCCCTCTTCTTCAAGGTTATCTTTCTAGGAGCGGCATTCATGGCCGTCGGCAGTTCATTCGGTATCACTCACCAGAAGATTGTCAATCATCGAGGCGAATACTATGGCCTCATCCTTTTTTCGACCGTTGGCATGATGTTTTTGGCATCATCAAATGAATTGTTGTCTCTGTATGTTGGATTAGAACTTACAACAATCCCGCTTTTTGTGCTGGCGGCGTTTTTCAAGGATGATCGACTGTCGGTCGAGGCGGGCATCAAGTACTTTGTCGTCGGCGCATTCTCTTCAGCATTGCTGCTGTATGGCTTGTCATTTCTGTATGGCCTGTCGGGCACGACGGATATCGTGCAAATGAAGATCAACATTGCAATAACGCACCTTGAGTTCCGTGAAATCGGTGTCACGTTGCTTCTTTCGGTTCTTCTGCTCCTGGCGGGAATTGGATTCAAGCTTGCCCTGCCGCCCTTTCATCAGTGGGCGCCCGATGTGTACGAGGGTTCGCCTACGCCTATAGCCGCGTTCCTGTCGGTGGGGTCCAAAGCAGCCGGTCTGGTAGCGTTCATCAAGTTGTTCGTTAATGGTCTGTCATCATTCTGGGGACCGGAAATGCTCCCCAACGACTGGGGAATACTTGTCGCCATAGTGGCGGCGGCAGCAATGGTGTTCGGAAACGTGGTTGCCATGCGGCAGCACAATATCAAGCGGATGCTAGCATACTCATCAATTGCGCAGGCCGGGTATGTGATGGTCGGCATTGTGGCAATGAATGAGCACGGTATCGGCGCGGCCTCGTTTTATCTGTTCACGTATCTATTTGCCAACATGGGCGCCTTCGCGGTTGTGACGATCTTTGAAGATCATACTGGCTCGTGCGAAATCGACAGCTATCGCGGCCTCGCCCGGTCGTCACCCATGTTGTCGTCATTGTTCGCCGTATTCCTCCTGTCGCTTGCCGGAATCCCGCCACTGGCTGGATTTCTGGCAAAGTACTATGTATTTCTATCAGCGATCGACCGGGCCGGGCTCAGCGCCGACTACTCGTGGCTGTACTGGCTGGTCGGGGTAGGTCTGCTAACCACAGTGTTTTCATTGTACTACTACGCTAATGTTATCAAGCAGATGTATTTCGCTCCGGATATATCCCCATATCGAATACATCCTCCGGCACCTGCCATAGCCATGTTGGCAATCGGTGTCGTTGGCGTTCTCTGGTTCGGCCTCTATCCGGGACCAGCGCTGGAATTCGCGTCCGATGTTTCCCTCGCCCTCGGCCTTGTAAGTCCGTAAGGGAAGTAGGCGAACGAAAAGAATTGACATTGATTGGGGTGAAATCTATTTTCGCCGATACAAACAGTAGGTGAGTAGAGCTATGTCGTTACCAACACAGGTGCTTGCAATTCTTAAACGTCACTTCTTTTCCGGCGTGCTGGTAGTCGTGCCGATAATCCTTACCTACATAGTCATCCGCTTCCTGTTTGAATCCGTCGACGGAATCCTGCAGCCATTCATATTGAATCTATTTGGCTACTACGTGCCCGGGCTTGGTCTGATCACGACGCTAATGCTTATCTTTCTGGCGGGCTTTTTTACAACCAACATTATCGGCCATCGCCTGTACCGTACTGGCGACAACCTGCTGGCACGACTGCCGATTATCCGTCCAATCTACTCAGCCGCAAAACAACTGCTGGAAGCGATCACCACGCCATCTACGAAATCATTCAAAGAAGTGGCCCTGGTGGAATATCCACGCCGAGGCTCATTTCAACTCTGTTTTATCTCCAATCGTCTTACGTTAAGTATTGATGGCTCGGCAGAGTCGTATTTTTCCGTTTTCGTGCCCTCCACTCCAACGCCAGTGTCCGGGATGGTAGTTGTTGTACCTAAAGATGATGTGTATACTATCGACATGACGGTGGAGGAAGGGATAAAGTTCCTGGTTTCAGGCGGTGTAGTTTCACCGGCAATGATCACGAGCGCCAGGGAAGAAGCCAGTGCGCCAAACAAAGGGGTGGACTGTGAAGCTCGCTAATCTGCTCATGCCGAGGCGGATCAGGGTCGATCTGGCATCACGCACAAAAGACGACGCGGTTCGCGAACTTTTGGAACTGATGCGCGCTGAGGGAGTCCGTCTAAACTTCGACGCCGTGATACAGTCAATCCGTGAGCGAGAAGAAGTCGAAAGCACTTCGTATGGCAGGGGTTTTGCATTTCCTCACGCTCGTACAGATGCTGTCCGGGAGTTGTATATCCTCATAGGAATATCCAGACAGGGCCTCGACGACAAGACACCCGACAACGTACCTGTACATGTGGTCTGCCTGCTCTTGACACCATCGACCATTGCCAAACTCTATCTGCAGACTCTTTCGGGCTTGGCCTCATTTGCCCGGGTGGAAGGGACATTGGACAGGCTTCTGAAGATAGCAAGCCCGGCTGATCTGGTTAAGGCAGTGTCAGAAGCCAATGTAGTTGTGGACAAGGAACTGATGGTCAAGGATATCATGAGACACAACGTGGCTACGGTAAGGCCCGACGACTCCCTGAAATCAGTTGCCAACAAGATGTTCCGCAATCGGTTGTCGGCTCTCGCCGTTATCGATCATGGTGACCGCCTTGTGGGAGTAATCAATGATCGTGACCTTATCAAAGCCGCTCTGCCCGACTACAAGTCGCTGATCTCCAATCTCAACTACTCGCTCGATATTGAGCCGTTTGAAGAGTTGCTCAAAAAGGAAGACACTATTAAAGTGTCCCTATTATATCGAGATGACTACGAAGTCACAACACCGGAGACAAGGATCGTGGAGGTGGCCGCAATGATGATCTTCAAGGATATCCGCCGCGTATTTGTTTCCGACAACGACCACCTGGTCGGAGTGCTGCTGCGCAAGGACATCGTCAATATGATTATTCGTGGATAAGTCGATGGCCGAATCCACGGACTGGCCAATGCCCAACTCCCAATGACACACGCCAGCATTAACCGAAGTATCGACCCGTACCTGTATCTGGTGCTGGTCCTGACATTTCTGTCAACCGTTCCCGGAATGTTTCTCGGTCTGACCGACACGCATGTTTCGCCGGTACTCGGTTCAATCTTGTTCGGTGTTGCAATATTCGGCGCCGCCTTCATCCTGTCATGGGCGGCCGAGGCAGCCCAGATCGATATATCCGAATCGTTGGCTGTGGCCATACTTGCTCTGGTGGCTGTGCTGCCGGAATACGCTGTAGATTTTGTGTTTGCATGGAGGGCCGCACATGATCCATCGCAGGCCCACTTCGCCATTGCCAACATGACCGGCGCAAACAGGCTGCTGGTCGGACTGGGCTGGCCTGCAGTACTGTTCATTTACGTGCTGGCCAAACGGAAAAAAGAAATCGTGCTCGACAAGTCGCAGCATGTTGAGATTTTCTACCTCGCTATGGCCACTTTGTACTCTTTCACTATTCCGCTCAAAGGCAGCCTAAGTCTTTTCGATACTGTTATCCTTGTCACACTGTTCGGCCTCTACACTCGCCGACTCATGCAGATGGAAACGACCGAGCCAGAGTTGATCGGCCCGGTCAGAATAGTTACGGCATTGAGAAAAACTCCTCGAAAGGTCTGTACCGCGTTCTTCTTTCTCTATGCGGGAATAGTGATACTGTACGTTGCGGAACCATTTGCGGATTCACTGATCAAAATGGGGACGCAGCTTGGCATCAGCCAGTTCCTGCTGGTACAGTGGTTGGCCCCGATCGCCTCGGAAGCCCCTGAGTTCATTGTTGCAGCCACATGGACGATTCGTGGTGCGTCAGGCGCGGCCATGAAAGCACTGATTTCGTCCAAGGTGAACCAGTGGACATTGCTTGTCGGGACAATTCCATTGGTCTATGCGATCTCAGGTTCGTCTATTCAGCCATTTGTTTTAGACGACAAGCAGATTCACGAGCTGGTCCTGACAGCAGCTCAATCGCTGTTTGCCGTTGCCTTGCTTGTCAACCTGCGCCTGAACAGGAAAGCCGGCCTGCTTTTGTTTGTGCTCTTTGCGGCGCAGCTTGTGGTCGAGCAGATCCGACTGGAGGTTGCAATCATCTACGTTCTTCTGGCTATCGTTTACCATATTGCCAATCGGAAACAGCTTATTCCCGCCGCCCTTACCGGTCTGGGAATTGGTAAAAACAGGTAAAGACGGGGCGGATCGAAACTACTTCAAGCGGGGGTTCTGATAAGAGTGTTCGCCGAGATCAGAAGAGAACTGGGCCTGGAATAGATCGACCCGAGTGCGAAAGGCCTCTGATCAAAGCCTCAACCGGCGAGCATCTAACGTCTTTAAGGCTAGGCTGCGTATGACTTGACAGCAGCATCGCGGCTGTCATAATGCTCAAAGACCGAGATCAGCCGAGTAATGGTAAGGATCGACTCAATTTTGGTGATGTTGGCCAGCACCAGCCTGCCGCCGGAGTTCTTGACTGTGGTCAATGCAGAAATGAGCATACCCAGCCCGACCGAGTTCATCCAGTCGACTTTAGCCAGATCGATAATAACGTTCTTTTTGTTCTGCTTGATATACTCGTGGATCTTCCCGTGAAACAGGGTGGTCTCTTCGCCGCCCATTATTTTTCCGGAAATATCGATAACTACCACATCGTTTTCGACAAAATCATCAAACTTCATAGCACTATTCCCTCACTTAATCCGTTCTTTCTTGTGTCTGCCAGCCCGTCGCATCCGAGCGGTGCATCGCTCTTCGGATGTCTCAGATTCTGAACCCGGCCCAACCAACATAGGTTCCGACGACTCAAAATCAAGCGGTTTTTTGATAGCGGACGATGCATTGATCGGGCGCCAAGACAACGGATTTACCGGAGGCAACCGTACTGTCAATCCTGCGGGGTATTCTGTGGACGTCAGACACTCCCGGTCTGCCGCTTGGCACCAGTTATTTTTCGGGTGGGGCCGTCCTCGAACCCGCCGTTTGCAACTTTTTTGGAACGGCTCGTTATCCGTGCCAGAGAGGCGCTATCCCTTGCCAACCATGCCAGCTACCGGGTACCCCACCCAGCGCGCGGGTGGGTTTTTATCTCTCAGATTCACCATCCGGGGCCGCTTCGTCCTGTGCCACCATTCCCAACGCCTGCTGGACTTTGACCATGATCTCGTCATGAATATCGGCATGTTCGGTCAGGAATGTCCGTGCGTTCTCGCGCCCCTGACCAAGCCGTTCGCCGCCATAGCTGAACCATGAACCGGATTTATTGATAATCTCGTGGTTGACCGCCATATCGATCAATTCGCCGATACGTGAGATACCTTTACCGTAAATGATATCAAACTCGGCCTCTCTAAAGGGAGGCGCGACTTTGTTTTTAACTACCCGCACCCGGGTCCGATTGCCGATCGCCTCCTGATTATCCTTGATTGCGGCAATACGACGAATATCCAACCGGATCGACGAATAGAACTTCAGGGCATTACCCCCAGTGGTCGTTTCGGGATTACCGAACATAACGCCGATCTTCATACGAATCTGGTTGATGAAAATAACGGTCGTTTTTGACTTTGAGATTATTGCAGTCAGCTTACGCAGTGCCTGCGACATAAGTCGCGCCTGTAAACCCATGTGGGAATCGCCCATCTCCCCTTCGATCTCCGCACGCGGAGTGAGCGCTGCTACAGAGTCTATGACCACGATATCGATTGCCCCGCTTCGAACCAGAGTTTCGGTAATATCGAGGGCCTGCTCGCCGGTATCGGGCTGCGATATGAGCAGGTTTTCGATATCCACTCCCAGGGCGCGGGCATAGGTAGCATCAAGAGCATGTTCGGCGTCGATAAATGCGGCTGTGCCTCCGGCTTTCTGCGCCTCGGCGATCATGTGTAAAGTGAGGGTGGTTTTGCCGGACGATTCCGGACCGTATACCTCAATTACCCGTCCGCGCGGTATCCCCCCCACTCCCAAGGCATAATCAAGCCCCAGCGAGCCGGTAGAAATTGTCGCTACCTCGATCGCGGGCCGTTCGCCCATGCGCATGATCGAGCCTTTTCCGAACGACCGTTCAATCTGGCTGAGAGCGGCCTCGAGAGCCTTCTCCCGGTCTGGGGTGATTGCCGTTGTGGCCATAGCTGCCTCACTTTTCCGTATGTTGAGTTTCTTTCTTGCCATAATTTGTCAAAATAACAGGTTTTACACGCTTTAGTATATCACTTTTTCCCTTATGGACAACGGATTTTCCCTCCAAGTCCCTTTGACTATCCTTCCGAAATGTCCTGCTCTTATATCCAAAACTACGAATGGGGACTGACAGGTGCTGTCAGCAGTTTTTGGGGATTTATCATAGTTTTGGGGACGGACACGAAATGCCACTCCCGTTCTGGTAATCCTAGATGCCAACTCGGACCGCCCCGAGTGTAGCTCCTGTTCAGCCCAATGCGATCGTAGAGCTGCCAACAGCGAAGTAATTTTGCCGTTTTTTGCTAAGGTGATTGACGAAAGCCGGTCTGTACGCCACATTAGAACTATGGCACGATGGGGCCGGGGCGAACGTTATTGAGGATATGATGAAGTTTTCTGGTTTTGTACATCTGCACACGCACAGCCAGTATTCGTTGCTCGACGGCGCCTGCCGGCTCGACAATGTGATTGAACTGGCCAAAGAGTACAGAATGCCAGCGCTGGCTATCACCGATCATGGCAATATGTTCGGAGCAGTTGAGTTCTATAAGAAAGCGACCAAAGC
>JBHHVC010000014.1:0-23531 GCA_046754125.1 Candidatus Zixiibacteriota bacterium | reverse complement strand
GAAGACAGGGGCGGCCGAGAGCAAGCAGGAGCGAGGGTCGAAACCACGCCCGGCAAGTTATACTGAGTTCAAGGAGAAATCTCGACAGCGTTCGCGACTTAAGAAGCAGATTCAATCGACCCGCTCCCGGATAGACGATCTGGAAAGAGAACTCAGTCAGGTAAGCGAGGAACTGCATGGCACAATAGACAAAACCGACTGGGAGCGATTGCAGCAATCGACCGCACGAAAAAAGGAATTAGAAGAGGAACTGTTAACAGCGTATTCTACGTTAGAAGAACTGGAGGCAAGCGACCCTGATTAAACTGCTGTCCATATCGGCATCTCCGACCACCGAATCTTCGACCGACCTTCTACTTGGGCGAATCGCCGAGGCGTTTGTTGCTGAGTCAGGTGACAATAAGGTCGAGCGAACGGTTGTGAAACTGAACGACCTTTTTTTTACTCCCTGCCAGGCATGTGGCGAGGCACCTATGCCGAAGTTCTGCTTCTACGATGATGATCTTACTCAGGTGTTTACGCGGCTGGCCGATTGCGACGTTTTGTTATTTGGCTCGCCAATATTTTTTGATTCTGTCTCTGGACAGGCCAAGTCGTTTATTGATCGGTGCAACTGTTTTCGTCCGCCTGACTACGACGGAACCCAAAGCGAGCGCTGGTTTGTCAAGATTCTCTCACGCAAGCGTCCCGGTGTAATGGTCTTAGTCGGCGGTAGAGACGGCTGGTTTGAGGGAGCTCGCCGCGTGGTTGCCGGGTTTTTCAAGTGGGTCGAAGTAACAAACGAGGGATCGCTCATGTTTCGATCGGATGACTTCAATCGTGTCGGTACTGCCATAGATGACCCACAGGTTATGCTGGAAGCAGCGGACATCGGGCGGAGACTTGCCATACAGGTTATTGATTCGACTGCGCCAGATGATGGGACCGCCTAATGTACGATCGCCCCACCGCCGTCTACTATCGAGCCCGGGCCGCCGAGTATGAACAGATCTACTACCGAGATGATGTCGGCCGCCAAAACGAATTGGCAGTATTGGCCGAGGATCTGCGGGAATTATCGGCCAAGAAAGACGTGCTCGATCTGGCATGTGGTACCGGATATTGGACGGCAGTGATGGCCAGCGAATCCGCCTACCTGCTGGCATCCGACATTTCGGCCGAAATGCTCGACCTGGCCCTGACTAAGAGCTATTCCAAAACGGTCGAGTTTGTTCGCGCCGATTTACTGCACCCACCATTTCGGACCAAATCGTTTGACCTGCTAACTCTTGGCTTTTGGTTTTCACACCAGCCACGTCAGTATTATGACCAGTTCTTCAACACAATTGCATCCTTAATCCGAACTGGCGGCCTGATTTGGATGGTCGACAACAATCCGCCGGCCGAAGGGGGGCGCAGAATGCCCAGCGCAACCGATCGACACGGGAACACCTTCAAACATCGCTGGCTCGAGGGCGGCAGTGAGCATGAGATTCTTAAGAACTACTTCTCAAAAGATCAACTCGAGCGAATCTTCGGCGAACGATTCCGGCTTCACCGCCTCAGTTTCAACCGGTTTTACTGGTCAGCTGTGCTCTCTCTGCCCTGAGGCGCCTGCTTGGTGATACTAACACACAGAGCCCCAACGACTTAAAGAGTGCCTTTGTGGGTGGCAGCTCCCGGTCTGCCCTTTGACATTGGGAACTCTGGGCTCTCCAATCGTCAGGCACCTTCTTTCCCGACCTACTTTCAGGGACAGCCCCACCATAATATGCCTTGTGTCGGGTGCCGATTCTGTGTATAATATTGTCTTGGGTTTCCAATACAAGTTGGGAACCCTTGCTTGTTAAGAGTATTGTAAGAATATCGAGTGTATTCGAATTGCAGAGGTGATGTAAGTGAAAGCGGGAATCCACCCCAAGTACGACGAGACTGAAGTAAAGTGCGCCTGCGGAAACACATTTACTACTCGGTCCACCAAAGAGATGATTAAGGTAGAAATCTGCTCCAATTGTCATCCGTTTTTTACCGGCAAACAAAGACTGGTCGATACAGCCGGCCGAGTTGATCGGTTCCGGCGCAAATATGCCAAGGTTCAGTTGGCAACAAAGAAGTAGTTCGCCGTTTCTTGTTGCCATTTTGCTGCGGGCCGCGTATACCTTTTGGGACGTATTTGCGGTCTTCTTCCGCAAGCCCTCACCGTTGAACAATGTTAAGCGATAGGTGATTTATGTCGGACTTGAACATAGGCGGGCAGGCAGTAATTGAAGGCGTGATGATGCGCTCGGCCGATCTGGTTGCCACTGCCGTTCGGATACCCAACGGGCAAATCCTCGTCAAGACCGAACCTTATCGGCCGCTCTCCTCGCGATATAAGCTGCTCAAACTCCCGATTCTTCGTGGAGCTGTCGCCTTTGTAGAAATGTTGATTATTGGTATTCGCACCCTTAATTTCTCGGCAGAGGTCGCTGTGCGCGAGTTGGAAAAACAGGAAGCGCTGGACAAAGGGGAAAAGGTCGAACCTGCCAGCAAGTCTTCCAGCCGTCTGTGGCTCGCTTTCAGCGCGGTCTTTGCCCTGGGTGCCGGGATATTTATCTTCTTTTTTCTGCCACTGGCCATTTCGAGCTGGTTCGATGTTGATCGTAGCGCCATAGGTTTCAACCTTGCTGCAGGAGGTATTCGGCTGGCCATGTTCCTGGCCTACATTTGGCTTATTTCGCTGTTTGGTGAGTTCAAGCGAGTGTTCCAATATCACGGTGCGGAACACAAGTCAATTTTCGCTTACGAAATGAACGACGAACTGACTCCTGAAAGTGCGGCTGGCCACACGCGCTTTCACCCACGGTGCGGGACCTCGTTCATTCTTATTGTCGCTTTGTTGGCTATCCTCGTCTACGCTATTGCCGATACAGTCTACTCGATAAGTGCCGGGCATGCGCCCGAGCTGGCTACTCGCTTTGCAATCCATTTTTCTATGCTGCCGATAGTGGCAGGGGCATCGTACGAACTTCTCAAGCTCTCCGGCAGAACGCGTGACAACGCTGTTACCCGTCTGCTGATCCAGCCCGGTCTGTGGTTGCAGCGAATTACCACCAAAGAGCCGACTGCGGCTCAGCTCGAGGTGGCCATAGTTGCGCTGGAAACTGCCCTGGGGATCAAGGAAAGCCGCGTCGAGTCCGAGCGAGTGCCCGTTTCGTAGCGTTGTCCCATCAACATCCTTGCCGTTCCCGCTGAGCGTCATTATCATTCCCACATGAACCTTGATGCCGTGAGTATGACTAATGCTTGACCAGATTGAAAAACTACAGCAACGTTTGGATCACATAGATCTCCAGATGTCCGATCCGGCCGTTTCGACCGACCGCAAGAAGCTCATCGAACTCAATCGTGAGCGGCGGCATCTGGTTGACGCTCTCGAAATCGGTCATCGTTATCGCAAAACTCAGAGTGAAATTGCTGAGGCTAAAGAGCTGATAGCTACTGGCGATGATGATGCTGAATTTCTCGAAATGGCTCAACAGGAGCTTGAGAAAAACGAGGCAATGGCCGGGCAGCTTGAATCCGAGTTTCAGGTAAAGCTTCTGCCGCACGACCCTGCTGATGAACGCCCTGCTATGGTCGAAATCCGTGCCGGGACAGGCGGCGATGAAGCGGGTCTTTTTGCCGGCGATCTGTATCGAATGTACCAGCGATTTGCCGACGCTCAAGACTGGAAGCACGAAGTGCTTAGCTCCAACCCGGCACAATCGGGAGGATTCAAGGAGATAATCTTTTCGCTCAAAGGCGATAATGCTTACGGCACGATGAAATTCGAATCAGGTGTGCATCGTGTCCAGCGCGTGCCCGCCACCGAAACACAGGGGCGGGTACATACTTCCGCAGCGACCGTGGCTGTGCTGCCGGAGGTTGACGACGTTGAAGTTGAGATCAAGGAAAATGAACTCAAAGTCGATGTTTACCGTTCCTCGGGGCCGGGAGGACAGTCTGTCAACACGACCGACTCGGCAGTGCGTCTGACCCATCTGCCAACAGGATTGGTGGTGACCTGTCAGGATGAAAAATCACAGCTAAAAAACAAGACAAAAGCTATGAAAGTTCTTCGCGCGCGCTTGTACGACATGACACGCGCCGAACAACAGGCCAAGCTGACTGCTGATCGTCGCTCGATGGTCTCGACCGGTGACAGATCGGCCAAAATCCGCACCTACAACTTCCCGCAAAACAGAGTCACCGACCACCGTATCTCACTAACCTTGTACAAACTCAGTGCCGTTCTCGAAGGAGCGGTCGATCTTCTCATTGACGAACTTCGCCGGCACGACCTTGAAGAGCGAATGCAAACAGAACTCAATCGTGCTGCAGGAGAGTAATAGTGAAGAATGTGCGAATTGCCATAGCTGTCGTCTTGAGTGTGACTCTAATGTTTGCGGCACGGGCGCTCAAGACCGGTCAGTCGCAGGAATACTCTCACACCGAAAACGGCTTTACTTTTGCCATGACCAGCCTGGCCCAGGCCGGAGAAAATAATCTGGTGGAGATCAAACTGAATGTAGATGGTCCCATGGAGCCGGGACTGAGGGTTATTCTACGCCAGTCGAAGGTTGGTCAGGATTCAGTTTCCGACATCTCCCGCTTTGGCAACATTCCGATGCGATTATCCGACAGCGCTTCGGGGTTGTACGTGAGCGAGTTGCGGACCGGAGCTCGTGGTGGGCGATTGTTCTACTACTTCGACATCCGCGATGGCGTAGGCGGTCTGCGCGCTCGCTTCACTCCCTCCGCTGGCGGCACTTTTCTGATGCGGTACACAGGCACTGTTCCCGTTATGGTACTTGCCGGTCATTTGTTGAGCATTGCTACAGCAATCTTTTGCATAACGATGGCGGCGCTCTACGCCTTCCAGCTCTTGTTAGGGGGAACTGATGTTCAACAGATTGCGCGTTATATCTTTTGGGCGGCGGTTGCTGTCTTCATGGGTGGGTATCCATTTGGAATTGCCATGAGATGGTACTTTGATGGCCGCCTGTGGGAAGCGGTACCGTTTGGCACCGACGTGACTGACAACAAAACACAACTGCTCTTTGTCTATATATTGTTTGTATGGCTTTCCCTGCTAAAGCCCTTCTCGCGAGACAGGGGTGGATTCGACCTGTTATCACCACGCACAGTTGGCATGCTTTCTGTCGGTGCGTTTGCAATGATGATTGTCGTCTATCTCGTTCCGCATTCCACACAGTACGATCCCGATCTCACAAAGCAGGTCAGTTATGGCTTCATCGCAGTAGTTGTGTCTGCCCTGACATATTTATATGCACGTGCCTGGCAAAAAAAAACAGCCGTTCGAAATGACCACTGACCTGCAGGGGCGATCGACGCCGACCAGCATTCCTAAGCTCATGGCAGAAAAAGCACACTTGCTGGAAGTAGTCGGGATAGATCAGGCATCTGCCGAAATAGAACTGATACTGTGCCACCTTCTCGATGTCGACCGGGTCAATCTCTACCTGCACGGTTCTGAGTTGCTAAACGAAGACGTGCATAAGAATCTTGACGCAATAATCGAACAACGGCGCACTCGCTATCCGCTTCAGTACATTCTTGGCGAATCCTGGTTCTATGGTCGACGGTTTGAAGTTTCCGATTCAGTGATGGCCCCGACGCCTGAGACCGAACTACTCTGCGAAAGTGCCATTCGATTTGTGCGGGTGGCTCGACTACAGCAACCGCGCATTGTGGATCTGGGGATCGGTTCAGGTGTAATTGCCGTGACGCTTGCCTGCGAATTGTCGGCCTGCCGCATTGTTGGACTGGACATTTCTGAAGAGGCGTTAGCTGTTGCTCGGTCGAATCTCGCCAACCACCACGTGTCAAAGCATATCGAACTTCGCCAATCCGATTACTTTTCCTCGGTGCTCAAGTCCGAACGATTTGATCTAATCTTGTCCAATCCGCCATATATCGCCGAGGGCGATTACCCGACGCTCGATCCGGAAGTGCTGGCTGATCCGAAGATAGCAATGACCGCCGGTGACGATGGCCTTGATGCCGTCCGGGTGATTCTACGTGACGCGCCAAACTTCCTCGCGCCGGGTGGGCGTATCATGTTTGAGATTGGCGCCGGACAATCGCAAGCGGTTTCAGACCTCACGGAAAAGGATAGTCGGTACACTTCCATCGTTATTCTCAAGGACCTTAATGATATCGACCGCATAGTCATTTTGGAGTGTGACTGACCGGCATGGCCCGCGAGTCCGTTTCTGACAAAAGGGCGCGGGCGCAGGAAATCGTACGTCTACTGAAAAAGCAGTATCCCGATGCGTGTTGTTCCCTTCGCTACAAGACAGTGCACCAACTAATGGTGGCGACAATACTCTCGGCGCAGTGTACCGACGAGCGAGTCAACGCTGTAACACCATCATTGTTCAAAAGGTACAAGTCGATCAAGGCGTTTGCCGAGGCCGATTTGACCGAACTGGCCAACGAAATCTTCTCTACCGGATTTCACAACTCCAAAGCCAGATCGATAAGACTCTCGGCACAAATGCTAGTCAAACAATATGGCGGAAAGATACCCAGACAGATCGACCAACTAGTGAAACTCGCCGGTGTCGGGCGAAAAACAGCGTCGGTTATCCTCGGGGCGGGATTCGGATTGGCTGAAGGGATTGTGGTCGATACGCATGTCGGCCGGATCAGCCGCCTGCTCGCATTAACGAGTGAAAAAGATCCTGCAAAAGTGGAGTATGACCTGGTTCGAGTCATTGAAGAACCGGATTGGATCGCCTACTCGCATCTGATCATTTTCCATGGCCGCGCCGTGTGCAAGGCTCGCACTCCGGACTGTCCGGCCTGCACTCTCCGCGATCTTTGTCCTTCAGCAGGTTGACTCCTCATCCCCTGTCAATCCGCATCAAATCCAGGTCTGTTTTTGTGGGTGCCAAACCTCTGGTCTGCCCTTTGAATTAGCAGAATAGATTGTAGGCCATTAGTAGCTCAAACAACTGACTTCTCCGTTGACCGCTGCAGGGGCACCTGATATATTCCCGCTTCCCGTGATTCACAATGAGGAGAAGCGATGACCGAATATTCCCAGCCTGCCGTTACCCCACAAATGGTCGAAAAGCATGGCCTGAACCCGGAAGAATACGACAAGATCAAACAGATCCTTGGGCGGGAGCCGAACTATACCGAACTGGGCATTTTCTCGGTCATGTGGTCGGAACATTGTTCTTACAAGAACTCAATTGCCTTGCTCAAGACTCTCCCGCGCGAAGGTTCCAATCTGCTGGCCAAGGCAGGTGAGGAGAATGCCGGGGCAGTCGAAATTGGCAACGGACTGGCTGTGGTCTTCAAGATCGAATCGCACAACCATCCTTCAGCGGTCGAGCCATACCAGGGAGCAGCCACAGGAGTTGGTGGAATACTTCGAGATATTTTCACGATGGGGGCACGGCCAATCGCCGCCCTGAACTCGCTGCGCTTTGGCTCGCCCAATAGTCCGCGAGTGCGCTATCTTGTAGACGGTGTTGTACGCGGTATTGGCGACTATGGCAACTCGTTCGGAGTACCGACCGTCGCGGGTGAAGTCTATTTCGACGAATCATTCACCGGCAATCCGCTGATAAACGCGATGGCAGTCGGCTTGGTCAAGACGGATAAGATCGCATCAGCAGTGGCCAAGGGCAAAGGCAACCCGCTTATGATCGTCGGGTCCAAAACCGGCCGTGACGGAATCCATGGAGCCACCTTCGCTTCTGAAGAAATCAGTGAGTCGTCGCAGGAGAAACGACCGTCGGTGCAGATCGGCGATCCCTTTACCGAAAAACTTCTTCTGGAAGCCACACTCGAGATCATCAAAAGCGATCTTATCGTCGGTATCCAGGATATGGGTGCGGCCGGAATCACCTGCTCTTCGTCCGAGATGTCCGAAAAGGGGAAGTGCGGTGTCGTGATCGATATCGACAAAGTACCGGTGCGCGAAAACGGCATGACGCCGTACGAAATCCTTCTTTCCGAGTCGCAGGAACGAATGCTGGTCTGTGTCAGAAAGGGAAACGAGGCGGCTGTCCGTGCAATCTTCGACAAATGGGAACTCGATTCGGTGATTATTGGCCACGTTACCGACGATGACATGATGACCGTTCGCCTGAATGGCGAAATCGTTGCACAAATCCCGTCCGAGTCACTTGTCCTCGGCGGCGGCGCACCTGTCTATCACCGTGAGAGCAGGCGACCGGAGCATATCGACAGACTTAGCTCCATGAGTATGGAAGAGTTTACTACCGATCAAAACTGGAACGATATTCTCCTTACCATGTTGGCCGCGCCAAATATCTGCCACAAGGGATGGGTATTCGAGCAATACGATTCGTCGGTGCGGACCAACACTGCTGTCGGCCCCGGTTCCGATGCGGCCGTGTTGCGGCTTCGCAAGACGCACAAGGCGTTGGCCATGACCACTGACTGTAACGCGCGCTACTGCTATCTCAATCCGCGCCGAGGGGCGCAGATCGCGGTGGCCGAAGCGGCCCGCAATATCGTATGCTCAGGCGGTAGACCACTGGCCGTGACCAACTGCCTGAACTTTGGCAATCCGTACAAGCCGGAGATCTATTATGGCTTTGCCGAGGCGGTGGCGGGCATGGGTGAGGCATGTTCGGCCTTTGAAACGCCGGTAACTGGCGGCAATGTGTCGTTTTACAATGAAGACCCCCAGCACGTAGTCTTTCCCTCTCCGGTGATAGGCATGGTCGGCATCGTCGAACAAATTGACCATATCACTACCCAATGGTTTACCAATGAGGGTGATGCCATCCTTCTGATCGGTTCCAACAGCAACGAACTGGGGGCATCGGAATACCTGCACACAGTATTCGGATCGACATGCGGTGAAGTGCCTGCCATTGATCTGGCATTCGAACGACAGATGCAGGCGGCATTGTTAAGAGCAATTCAGAAGGGACTGGTTCACAGTGCGCACGATTGTTCAGATGGAGGTCTGGCAGTGTCCCTGGCCGAATGCTGCATATCCAACCGAGAGCGCAAGTTGGGGGCAAAAATCGATCTCGATGACGACTTGCGTGCAGCCTGTCTCTTATTTGGTGAAACACAATCCCGAGTTGTGATTTCGTGCGCAGACACCGACCTGTCCCAATTGCTGGAGCTTTTTGGCTCGGCCGGCGTTCGGTGCAGGCGTATTGGAACGGTCGGAGGGGACGGGCTGGTCATTAAGGAGCTGCTTGCTGTAGACTTGAAGCTAATGGAACGAGCATATTTCAACGCCCTTATCGAACTAATGGAGCAGGTTGGCTGAGCATTTTACAGTTCAGAGCGACATAGCCGCACGCCGGTAATACTCAACTAGTATGGCACTATACATATTTTCCGACGCTCACCTAGGTTGCGGCACATGTGACCAGGAACGGAACAAGCTGGAAAAGATAGGTGAGCTATTCGAACTGGTCAAAGCAGACGGTGACCGGCTGGTAATCCTGGGCGATCTCTTTGATTTTTGGTTTGAGTACAGACACGCCATTCCGAAGCTACATCATCGAATTCTGTGTATGCTGAGTGCACTGGTTGAACGTGGTGTGAAGATCGATTATGTGAGCGGCAATCACGACTTCTGGATGGGCGACTTCTTCGAAACACAGATTGGCATCAAGCTGCATCGGGATGAATTAGACTTGGTATATGAAAAGGTGCGTTTACATATGACGCACGGCGATGGCCTTGCTCTTGCCGACAGGGGATATCGCTTTCTCAAGCGGGTGCTGCGCAATCCGATAAATATCTGGCTATATCGAAAATTGCCGCCGGACTGGGCCATTCCTCTTGCCCGGGCAGTGTCCGGTTCATCCCGTAACTACACCTCCAGTCGCGATCATACATTTGCGGCGGACTACGAAGCGTACGCTAAGAAAAAGCTCGTCGAGGGATTCGACGCCGTCGTGATCGGCCATCTACACATCCCGGTTGAGAAACAGCTAGGGAAAGGCAAATATATCAACAGTGGCGATTTTATCAGTCATTTCAGCTACGTAGTTTTGGCCTCAGGGGAATTGAAACTCAAGAGACTCTCTACCGAGTAGAGAGGTACCACTGGTGCCAGGCACCCTGTGCTTTCGACAGCAGCTTTGTGCGTTGGCCATTTGGCGCCAAGCCATAACGGCAGGAAACCGATTTGGTTGTATCGTCAGTCCCTGCCGCCGCTTCGATTCACCACTTCGGCAATAGATGTCGTTTCTCTCCAAAACGGTTTGACATAGTGGGCCGCCGGTCCTATCTTGAAGTTCTTTACCGGTCGGGCATGGCTCAACGCAATGCACCGATCGAAGCGGGAACTATTGAAGCGATACTGGAGGGTATCCGGTGAAAGCATATACTACTGAATCTATTCGAAATCTGTGTCTCGCTGGGCAGCGAGGCTGTGGGAAAACAAGCGTGGCCGACGCAATTGCATTTTGCGCCGGTCTGAATAACCGGATTGGCGCGGTTGACAGCGGTAGTTCGTTCCTCGATTACCACGAAAATGAAATTGCCCGCAAGACGACAATTAGCTCCAAACTGCTGGCTTGCGAGTGGAAAAAGAACAAGCTGAATCTCCTCGACTGTCCCGGCCATGTCGACTTTGTAGGCGAGTTCCTGAGTTGCCTTAAGGTATCTGATGCCGTTGGCATCGTTATCAACGGGACGTCCGGTGTTGAAATAGGCACGCGGTTGCAATGGAAAGCCATCGAGAACTCTGGCGTGTCGCGTTTCTTTTTTGTGAACAAGATGGAAACAGAGAACGTCAATTGGAAGGCCAACCTTGACTCTATCCGCGATGCCTTCGGTAAGCAGGTAGTCGCCGTGCAGATCCCCGTAGGCGAAGCGAGTTCGTTTAAGGGGCTGATCGACCTGCTGCATATGAAGGCGTATACATACGATGCCGACGGCAACCGCACAGAAGTCGAGATCCCAGCTGAACTAAAAGATATCGCACAGGCTGAGCGAGAACACTTGATAGAAAACGCCGCGGAAACAGATGATGAGCTTCTGGAGAAGTTCTTCGAGGTGGGTACGCTCGAAGATTCTGATGTCCTCAAGGGGCTAAGCGCAGGCATCGCCGGCGGCAAGCTCTACCCGGTTTTGTTCGGTTCGGCTCACAAGAACGCCGGGATCAAAGTGCTCATGGATTTTGTCGTTGAGTATCTTCCTTCACCCGACAGAGGCCGGGCGATGAAGCTGGTCAAGAGCGATGGAGAGGAACCGGTGGATGCGGTGGCCAACGCCGACGGCGATCCCCTGACTTTTGTTTTCAAGACGGTCTCCGAAGGACACTTGGGAGAGCTGTCGTATTTTCGTACGGTGAGAGGAACACTTCAGCCCGGGTGTGAACTGCACAACCAGCAATCGGGTGCCGCTGAACGCATAACACAGATATATACAATTCAGGGCAAGAACCGGGTGGACGTGACATCGGTGCCCGCTGGAGACCTGGGAGTATTGGCAAAACTAAAAAGCACGCATACCGGCGACAGCCTATCCTTGAGCAAATCGAGCGAGAAGGTTGTCCAGGTAGAGTACCCCAATCCGGTTATGGATGTAGCTGTGCAGCCGAAATCGAAGGGCGATGAAGACAAGCTGGCCTCGGGGTTAGCAAAGTTGGGTGAAGAAGATCTGACCTTCCGTTTCGTGCCGGACCCGGCCTTGAAACAGCAAGTGCTGTGGGCGCAAGGCTCGACGCACATAGACATAATCACTGATAAACTCAAAGAGCGATTCGGGGTTGAAGTCGATCTATCAAAACCGAAGACACCTTACCGGGAGACAGTCACTTCGTCGACTGAGAAGGAATACCAGCACAAGAAACAGTCGGGCGGGCGCGGGCAATACGCCAAAGTCCTCATCAGAATTGAACCGAATACGCGCGGCGGGGGATTCGAATTCGTCAATGCCATCAAGGGGGGCAATATACCGACCAAGTTTATTCCTGCGGTGGAAAAGGGATTGGTTGAGCAGATGGCAAACGGTGGCCTCTGCGGTTCACAGGTAGTGGACCTGAAGGTCACGCTGTACGACGGAAAGTTCCACGAAGTAGACTCCTCTGATATGGCCTTCAAGATCGCCGGTTTAATGGCCCTTAAGGAGGGCTTCATGGACTGCAGGCCAGTCTTGCTGGAACCGATCTACAATCTCGAGGTGACTGTGCCGGACGACTGCACTGGCGATGTTATGGGTGATCTTTCAGGTCGACGCGGCCGCATTGCCGGCATGGACCCGGATGGACATCAGCAGACCGTCCGGGCATCCGTACCACAGGCAGAGCTCTACCAGTATTCTGTGGATCTGAGATCAATGACTCAGGGCCAGGGGATGTACTCAATGAGCTTCTCCCACTATGAGGAAGTTCCGCACGATGTGGCCCAGAAAGTTATTGAAGCGGCCAGGCTCAAGCGCGAGGCCGACGCAGAATAGACTGGTAGAAACAGGACGAGATTGAAGACGTTCATCTGCTGCGACTAGATCGATCCCTCCACTAGACGGGCGGCAAAATGACGCAAACGGGCTAAAGGTCCTTCACCAATTCAGCTATCTTTTTCCCGGGGATAGCAAGCCAGCTCTCGACTTGGTAGGCGCCGTTGGCACGGCTTAGCATCGACACCTTTGCTGCGCTCTCTTCGTCGGGCGCCTCATAAATGTCCATGAAGTCGTATGGTCCCAACAGGGCATAGTGCGCCAGGAAATTGACCTCGGGGCACTTCTTCTTTATCTGTTCCTGCCATGCACCTCCCTGCCTCTCATAATTCTGGAGTTTGGAGGCGACTTCGATGATGTCGGCATCCTGTGGTGCGAGTTTGGTCATGAGGATAAATGTCTTCATGCTGCGCTCCCGGTCCTTGCGGACAGTTAGTACGGTTAGCGGTTAGGTGCTGTATCAAAGATGCGTATCCGACTTCCGCAATATCATCAAGGGCCATCCAGCCCACTAACAATATATGACATAGACACAAGTTCAGATATATATATATTGCCTTCCCGCAGTCGCCGACCTGCTACCAGAATCCCCCAAAAAGATATTGACAGATGCACGTATGGGCACTATTCTGATCCCGGAATGCTGGAACGCTCAAAAATTGGCGGTAACATCTGACCAAAACTAAGCTGACAGACCGGCAGCGGTCGGTGTACGAGTTTATTCAGGAGAGGATTGCCCAACATGGCCGTCCTCCCAGCATAAGGGAGATCGGACAGCATTTCGGCATCCGTTCCACCAACGGTGTCCGTACCCATTTGGCGGCGCTCATCAGGAAAGGGTACCTGAAGAAGGCCAGCCATCTCTCACGGGGACTGACCCTTACGCACTCACTCGCCTCGCAGGTCGCCCGACTTCCGGTAGTTGGCTCGGTGCCTGCCGGACTTCCTATCGATGCGGTGGAGAATATCGATGGCGAGGTTGCGGTTGACCTGTCGTTTGTCCCCTCAGGCGAAGTTTTCACTTTGCGGGTGACGGGCGACTCTATGAAGAATGCCGGTATCCTCGATGGTGACCTCGTCTTGGTGCAGAAACAACAGGATGCTCAAAAGGGTGATATTGTAGTTGCGATTATCGGCACTGAGGCGACAGTCAAGCGATTCATTCCCAAAGGCGAACAGGTTATTCTTCAACCGGAAAACGATGACTTCGATCCGATCATTGTCGATAAGCAGTCAGATGAGTTTGCAATCGCCGGCAAGGTCGTCGGTCTCCTCCGCCGGATGTAGAGGGCGGCACTGTCAGCGCTGAGAACCCTGTGGGCAGGATTATTCGTCGTCGGCAGACCTCCCGGGGCTGTCCCAAAAGCTTCGTAGGGCGGGTCCGTCTTCGAACCCGCCAGCTGCGTCGATCTACTTTTTCTCTTCAGGGACTACTTTAACTATCTCGATCTCAAGGCTGATCTTCACGTCATTACCTACCACCAGACCGCCGCCATCAAGTGTGTTGCTCCACGTGATATTGAATTCCTGCCTGTCTATGGTCGACTCGGCGCTAAACCCCGCTCTCGTGTTGCCCCAGGGATCAGTGACAACTCCGTTGAATTCGCACATAAACGACACTTCTTTGGTAACATCCTTGAGAGTCAGGTCTCCGGTGAGAATGAACTTACTGCTGGAATCAGCCCGAACCTCTTTTGACGCGAACGACATGGTCGGGTACTTTTCGGCATTGAAAAACTCTTCACTGCGAAGGTGCTTGTCGCGTTTTTCGTTGTCGGTGTCAATCGAGGCTATTTGTATGGTAAATGCTACTGATCCAGCCTCAACATTTTTGCCATCAAAACCGACGTCACCACTGATGTCACCGAAGGTCCCTTTGACATTGGAAATAATCATATGCCTGACCGAGAAATTCACTGATGAATGCACGCCGTCGACTTTCCAGTCGTCGGCCACCGCCGGCAAGGCCAGCGATATGACCAATATGCTGAAAGCTAACAGACGTTTGAACATAGGTTCTCCTTTCAATTCGCGTTCGATTCCCTGTGATTCACATGTTTAACTGTAGAACACTATACATTGTTCCTTAGTCAGGCGCATCAAAAAAGGCACAAGTGCCGATTGTCCTCTGAGTAGTAGCGACATATCAGCTATGTTCCAAGATTCGCTGTCGGACCGCTTCGAAAAGACATACTCCGGTAGCCACCGACACGTTCAGGCAGTCGGCCCGCGAAGCCATCGGTATCGCGGCCACAAAATCACAACTCTTGCGGGTTAATCGGCGAAGCCCCTTTCCTTCACTGCCCATAACAAGGGCCAGTGGACCCTTAAGATCTAGCTCGTATAGATTCTGCGCTGCCTCGTGTGCCGCGCCTACCAGCCAGACGCCTCTGTCCTTGAGTTGGACCAGGGTACGGGCAAGATTGGTAACGCGAACAAGTGGCAATTTTTCAGCCGCACCGCAGGCAACCCTTCGTACCGTGTCTGTCATCGAGACAGATCTATCTGTCGGCACGATCACTGCCTGTACTCCTGCGCCCAGGGCTGTGCGCATACACGCTCCGAGATTATGCGGATCCTCGACGCAGTCCAGTACCAAGAGAAACGGCGGCTCGTCAAGGCTGTCGAGCAGTTGCCAGAGGTCGTCCTCGCAGCAAGCCACCGCGCTACTCGTAGAATACTTGCCTTGCTGCGACACGCGATTTTTTCGTACTATGCGTCTTTCTTTCATCGTTGTTGAGGCTTACTCCATAAGGTGTTATCGCCACTCGTCATTCCTGCCCCTCGCGCTCCCGATATAACTGCCCGATCATTGCGCCCATGATAAAAACGATTGCTGTGTAGTAAATCCAAAACGCAACCACCACCAGCAGTGTGTAAGCTCCATAAACCTGCTTGATCGTGACCATGTGAGCAAGGTAAAAGCCAAAGAGCAGTTCGGCGCCTTTCCAGAGGAGAGTGGCCCAAAGGGCACTCACCAGAACTACCTTGTGTGAAAGACGTCCCCGCGGGATGAGGCGATAGATTATCCAGAATGCCAAGAAGATCAATGCCAGCGACACTGTTGCCCAAAACATATTTTCGATCAAGCCGTACCGAAAGAACTCCAGGATTGCCAGGTGGTGGGCATAAGCCTTGGCCAATTTCCACACCGGGAGAACGGCGGTCGATAAGAGGAAATACAACAAAACCAGCAGCACCAGCCCGATATCCCGCAGCTTGGCGATCAAAACCGACTCAGCACCCTTTATTCGGTAAACCGAGTTCAGGACCGTGCGCATACCGCTGAACAGCCCTGTCGACGCAAAGACCAGCCCGATCCCGCCAAGAATTCCGGCGAATCGACGGTATTCTGTGAACTCGTCCACGCGGTCAAAGATTAGTTGTTTGACATAGTCTGCATAGTCGCCATAGGGAATGGCTTGCTCAATGAAGCGAGAAATCTCGAGCGCTATCGATGGCCTGCCGAGTACCATTCCAAGTAACGAAAACAGAATCAGCAGCAGCGGGATCACACAGGTAAACAACGAAAAGGCCAACCCGCTGGCTAACAGGAATGTGTGATGCTCGTGGACTCGATGGTAAATGCCCCCCCCGTAGTATTTGAATGCTCGCAAGACCGTTTTCCACAGGCCCGAATAACTACTCCAGCCCGTTTTCATCGATATGTACAATAATTTGCAATCACTGTTACAAGAATAAGAAATCTACCCGTCTCGGCAACCAAATAGTTCATTCGTGGAACCGCCGGACTTATTCAACGAACTGGGAAACGCCCGGAGTTGTCATCCCGCCTCAAAAAGTTTCTTGCGCTGTCCGGTGCTAGGGCTGTAACTTCCAAGAGTCAATATAACAGGCCCTGCCTGTGCCGGAGTGGTGAAATTGGTAGACGCAGGGGACTCAAAATCCCCCAATGGCAACATTGTGCCGGTTCGATTCCGGCCTCCGGCACTTTATTGCCGGTCACTGTATGCACTTTCGACTGTGGAGTCTTTGTTTGGTGTCTGCGACAATCGCCACTTCTTATGTACGTTAGCGGTTCACTTGCCCCTCTATGCTGATCCACTCTGACTTCGATTGTTTTGACACTATGGTTTATGCTGACAGCATCTCATAGGGACCATTTGCCTCGGGCATTATATGAACAAACATCGACGAGTCTTGTGCATTCTCCCGGCCTATAACGAGCAGGGGAAAATCGGCCGCGTGGTCGACAAGGTTCTCGCTACCGGTCAAGTGGAGCAAGTTGTCGTTGTCGATGACTGCTCTACCGACAGCACATCGCAGGAGGCTACCGACAACGGGGCTTACGTCATCACCCACCGGCAAAACATGGGAGTAGGGGCTGCCATCCGTACCGGTATCGATTTTGGCCGAGACAATGGCTTTGATGTTGCTGTCATCATGTCGGGCGACGATCAGCACGAACCTGAGGAACTGGCCTTTGTCCTTGGAAAGCTATTCGAAGCACCGGGAAATTTCGTGCAGGGCTCCCGGCGAATGCGCGGGGGAGAGACAGTGGATGCGCCACTCTTTCGCACAATTACAACCCGGATTCACTCGCTCTGCTTCTCAATTCTGACTGGACAGCACATCACCGACAGCACTAACGGCTTCCGTGCGTTCTATCTGTCAATATTCGATGATGACGGAATTGACTTGGATCAGGAGTGGCTCAACACCTACGAGTTAGAGCCATACTTGCTATACAAAGCAGTGACGTCCACGAAAATCGATGTTGTCGAAGTGCCTATTACCATATAT
Source organism: Candidatus Zixiibacteriota bacterium (assembly GCA_046754125.1). Classification (GTDB taxonomy): domain Bacteria; phylum Zixibacteria; class MSB-5A5; order GN15; family FEB-12; genus JBHHVC01. Next base: position 6,329 of record JBHHVC010000014.1, on the reverse strand, counting down.
TATCGAGGTGCTACACGGGAGTTTTCAAAAATGAAACCAGTTCGCGACTGGTGGAGGTTGGTCAAGCCATTGGTATTTCTCAAACTGGGACTGCGCAAGTAACGACATGACAAAACTAAGTCTGGAAGGAAAGAGGCTACTCGTAACAGGCGGAGCCGGATTTGTTGGTTCCAACCTTGTAGGACGCGCCGTTGACATTGGTGCAAAAGTAACAGTCCTCGACGATTTGTTTACGGGCAGTCTGGCGAATATCCGCGATGATCTCGAATTCCGTTTCGTGGAAGGCTCAGTGACTGATGAAGGGATCGTGTCGCAGTTGGTCGGGGAGGCAGACTACATCGCTCACATGGCCGCACGAAATATCATAGTATCGACGAAAAATCCGCGCAGTGACTTTGCTGTCAATATCGGTGGCACTCTCAACGTCCTGATGGCAGCGCGTGAACACGGAATTGAGCGCATCGTCTATACATCATCCGCCTCGGTCTACGGTAACCCGCGCATCATACCAATCAGCGAAGATGAGCGAACTTTGACCCTCTCTCCCTATTCCGTGTCAAAGCTGGCAGGTGAAAACTACTGTCGAGCCTTTTACGAAAGCTACGGCCTTCCGGTGGCCTCGCTTCGCTATTCCAACGTATATGGCCCCGGGCAGAACCCGGAAAACCCCTACTGCGGAGTGATCGCCAAGTTCATGGAGTCTATTCACCAGAACCAGTCACCGCAGATACATGGCGACGGTCAGCAGACACGCGACTTTACTTATGTTGACGATGCTGTCGATGCCACCCTGCTGGCCCTCCTCTTACCCAAGTCCGAGGGACTGGTTTTCAATCTCGGAACCGGAACTGAGACGCGCGTAGTCGACCTGATCAGAATTCTAAAGGAGCTAATGGAAAGCGACGTAGATGCGAATCACATCGATCGGCGAGATATTGACAATATCCGCCGACGGGTGCTCAATATCGAGTTGATTCGCACACGCTTGCGATGGCAACCACAAGTGAGCCTTGAAAAGGGTTTGCGGCGAACAGTGGAGTGGTTTCTGGCGCAAGTAGACAAGTAACGGCTCTGTCGCACGGGAACTCCCGTTGAGTGCCAAAGACTGACTTAATTGTCAGGGAGAACCTGACTCTGTCAAATCGAAACAGAATACGATCCGCTAAAGAGAAGTCGACCTCATCTTGTGGCAGCACAACCGTTTTGTTGATCGCACTGTCTCTGGCCGCCGTCATCGGTTGCGGAGACGAAAGTAAAGGCCCGACGGTCGACGTAAAACCATCGTTTAATATTGAGACAGAGCCATCGCTGTCGTTTGATAGAGAGTTCGTATATTTCATCGGCAACGATGAGGACGACTCCGCACGATCAGGCATTTATCGCGCCAGAGTCACCGAGCCTGTTCGGGAGTTCCTCCTGTCAGGAACTGATTTACACTCTCCCACTGTCTCACCCGACAACAGTACCGTGGCTTATCTGAAGGGGGAGCGTGTCCATTTTCTGAGACTGTCTGATGGCAAGGATGTTCCAGCAACGATCAACGCTGTATTCGAGTCGCTTTTGTGGGTGAACGACACCAGTTTGATTGGGTCACGCGATGACATGTTGTACTTGGTGGATCAAGGTGGAAGAACCTCAACTTTGCTGCGTTCAGGCTGGGACCCTTCATTGATATCGACCAATGAGATAGCCGCGTTTATCCCCTCACTGGAGGGGACATATCTAGCGATAAGCTTTGATCCCAGATTTATGCAATCGTCATCGCTATTTGTAATTCAGGCATCATCGCGCCCTCATTGGCCGTCAGTCGATACAAGCATGGCGAACATGGCCTTCTCCGTGACAGAAAACGATTCGCACCAGATACACTTGGTCCAGCAACCTGTAATGGGTAGTAAGGTCATTGCGGTCTCCTCGAGGCACCCCAAAGCTCTGTTAATAGACTTGCAAACAATACTGTTCACCGGTCCGGATGGCCGTCTGTATCGCACAAACATGAACGGAAGCCAGACCGACCCGTTCTGGTATGTCGACGGACCACAGTAGCGTTGTCCCCGTAGAATCACCTGTCGCGATGCCGAAAAAGCTGTCGACTACAACATCTTGTACACGACCCCCAATGCCAGAGTCTGCTTGAAACGTCCCTTTGCACTGATTTCCTTGTCATAGAGCAATTGCGCATACAAATTCACCGTAATCAGTCGCGTAACCGTCGCCGAAAAGATGTTCTCCCAATTGATGTCAACCGCCTGCCAATTGTCCTCGGACGATGTTCCGCGAAGGGCGTCCTCTCCCGAAAAGAACAGCGCCTTGTAGAGAGTCAGCTTTCCCGTATAGCGAATGTTCTTGTGCAGTGATAATGTGGCGTCGGACACCGATTCCAACCCTCCATCGGTCAGAGTAGAATCTGAGGTTAGATAGTCAAACGCTCCTGGCAAGCCTCCTATGGCCGAGGAATCGACAATCACCGTCTTTATTACCTGTCGGATGCCAACTCCCAGGCGGCTGAGCAGAAAATCATCCTTTTCACGATATAACTCTCGGGACAGGCCCGCCGATTCGGTGAGCTTGACCGGTGAGAAGAACAGTTTCTTGTTGTCGTTCTGTCCGTCAAAGAACTGACTCTCTATACGAACGGCTGCGTATGGATCCACCGGGCCGCCTAGCGTAATTCGTCCTACGTTCTCAAAATCGATCAGGTCAGTTGATTTTTTAGGCTTGCTCCAGCGTTTGCTCTCAGCATCCTGAGTCAAGGTCTGGCCGAACGAAAGTTTTAGCGTCGACTTCATGGCCAGCCAGTGTTTCAACTGCTTTTCTGCCAGCGCATTGATATTGCTTACCCAGTTTACCGACCCGGCCTCACCGCCCACCCACGAATCCGAGTACGATGTCTGGGTCGTTGTGATATCTGCGATAAGCGAGTGGTTCCAGCCGCCGGCGTGAGCTTCATCATCTGCAAATGCATTTGGACTCGTGCAAATGCATAGTATTGCCACAATAGCCAAGTGCTCTAGTGATTTGTTCAAAACATTACTCTCCTATGCTGCGCTTTCTTGGTACATATGAACGTCGTGCTGCGGATAGGGGATAGATATCCCCTTTTCGTCGAAGGCCAATTTCACTCGCTCGTTCAGATCACAAAGTACGCTCCAATAATCTGCCGATTTCACCCACGGCCGAACCGCGAAGTTGACGGAGCTATCACCAAGCTCCTTTACAACCACTGTCGCCGACGGATCCTCCAGAATGCGATCGTCAGTGGCAAGAATATCTACCAAGACAGTCCTGGCTTCTTTCAGGTCGTCGTCATAGCCGATTCCGATAGTCAGGTCAATTCGACGTGTGTCATGGGCTGAGTAGTTAGTAATCGTTCCGCCGAGGACACTTGCGTTGGGAACGATTATGCTTCTATTGTCGAGAGTGGTCAAGACAGTGTTGAAGATGCGGATTTCTTCGACCGAGCCGGCTGTTCCGGCCGCTTCAATATAGTCACCTGCCTTAAACGGCCGAAACAATATCAACATGACTCCCGATGCGAAGTTGGCCAGGGAGCCCTGCAGCGCCAGCCCGACTGCCAGGCCGGCCGCTCCTAACACCGCTACGAACGATGTCGTTGCCACACCGAGCTTGTTGATGGCAGCAATGACAATGAAAGCCATCAGTACGATACGCACCAGGCTGGACATAAACCGGCTGAGAGTCCGGTCGACATTGGCCTTGTGCATCAGCTTACCAACGACGTTTACCACCAATCCAGTCACGATGCGGCCTACAAGTAGGATTAGCAGCGCGCCAACTACGCGCATTCCGTACAGGCTCAGCCACTCAATCAGTTTGCCTTGAATTTCTTCCATGACTTGGAATCTCCTCCAGTTATATGGCGTTCTACTGCATTTGAAAAGCTCATTTGATCCGCAATGTAACCTTAGCAACGGGCGCTACACAAGATTGTATCGTAAGCACAGTCGGCGGCAGACGTCGCACTAGCCCCATCCATCATACCTGTGAAAACAGGCATCCATCCTACATAATCAAGCCGCAGGACATTTGTCTGATAATTCGCCGCTTGCGCGGTAATGACGGATAAGAGAGTCCGGTCTTGTGGGCGGCAGACGTCTCGTCTGCCCCTATTATCAACAGTGTGCCTAAGAGGCTACGAAGCAGGTTTGTGATAAGACTCGTCGTCGTTTGGGAAATCCCCGCTTCGGACATCGTCAATATACTTTTCGACCGCTTGCGTGATCATGGGGGAGAGATCGACGTATTCTCTCAGGAACTTTGGCTTGAACCCTTCCGGGCGCAGGCCGAGCATGTCGTTGATTACCAATACCTGGCCGTCACAGCGAGGGCCGGCGCCGATACCGATAGTAACTGCTGTCTTTAGCGATTCCGTAATACTGGCTGCAGCATTCTCTTCAATCAGCTCCAGCACCATCGAAAAGCACCCCGCCTCTTCAAGAGCTAGTGCCGATTCTATCAAATAATTCAACGATTTGTCTTTGCCTCCCTGAACCTTTGGCCCTCCGAAGCGGTGAATGGACTGAGGAGTCAGCCCGATATGCCCCATCACCGGAATACCGCACTCAATTACGCGGCGAACGGTGGCTACCATTTCCATACCCCCCTCAATCTTCACTGCAGCAGCATTTCCCTCCTGCACAAAACGGCCGGCATTGCGAATAGCTGTTTCGATAGACGGCTGAAAGGACATGAAAGGCATATCAGCCACCACCATCGCTCGCTCGGTCCCGCGTGCTACTGCTGCGGTGTGCACTACCATCATGTCGGTTGTCACAGGCAATGTAGAGTCGAAGCCGTGCAGAACGTTGCCTGCCGAATCACCAACAAGAATAATATCTACTCCGGCCGAATCCAGCAGGGACGCGATGTAGTAGTCATAAGCGGTGAGAACAGCTATCCTCTCGCCCTTGGTTTTTTTTCTGACGATCGAGTGGACGGTCACTCTCTTCTTCTTGGAAAGGTAGGCCATTTTCTACTTGTGCAACAGCTCACCGGCTGGTGCATAGTATTTCTTGCCGATAATCGGTTTACGGATTTGTCCAATCAGATCATCGAGATGTTGCGACTCGTTGACGAAGTCTATTCCATCGGTCTTAACCACTAATAGAGGCGTCTCGGAATAATCGAAGAAGTAATAGTCGTAGGCCTTATTGATGACCTCTATGTAGTCAGCGTCGATGGACCGTTCAAATGAGTAAGAGCGTTTGCGAATACGGCTCATCAGGACCGGCGTGGATGCCTGCAGGTAGATCACCAAGTCAGGCTTGGGAATGTTCTGGCTAAGGACAGGGGCTATCTTGTCGTAGAGCGCCAGTTCTCGCTCTGACAGGTTCAACGACGCAAAGATTGAATCTTTGGCAAAAAGATAATCTGATACGATGCGTTGAGAGAAGAGGTCACGCGCAACCAACTGCTGCTGCTGTTGGAATCTGGAAATGAGAAAGAACAACTGGCACGAAAAGGCGTGCCGCTTTCTGCTCTTATAGAAGTCTACTAAGAAAGGGTTTTCGAGCACTTCCTCGTAGAGCGGCTCAGCCCCCAGTTGCTCAGCAAGCAAAGTGGTAAACGATGTTTTGCCGGCTCCAATAACTCCTTCAACGGCTATGTAATTTGGGTCAGACCGTTCTAGCGACATGATCATTGAGCAGTATTACGGACTGCGCATCTTCCTCTGACAAGAATTCCTTCACCGCTCGCTTTACGACTGGATGGACGATGGTGTCGTCGATTTGAAGCAGGGGCACCATCGCAAATGGTCGGTTCAGCAATTCCCTGTGTGGAATAGATAATCGATCGGTTTCAATGATCTGCTGGCCAAAGAGCAGTATGTCCAGATCTATTGTGCGGGGGACGTTTCGTCCCTTATCTGAGCGGCCCAACAGTAACTCAATCCGCTCAAGGCCATCCAACAATTCGTTTGCCAGGTACTGAAAGTCGACCATAATAACCTGATTCAGAAAAGAGGGGTTTTCCCCTTCCATATCCTTTGCCTCGGAGACATAAACCGACGAAGTCGCGACTATCTCCAGCCCTGGAATGTTCTCAAGCCGCGAGTGCGCCTCTTTGAGAAAACGCTCTCGATCTCCAACATTTGATCCGGCCAATATGAACACTGTTTCGGCCATTGCTACTCCTTCCTTGTCGTATCAGAGTTGTCAATCAGTTTGGAAGTGTCGCCCTGATGCCGCGTGAGTTCAACCTCAATATGGCGAACATGACCGGCGATCGGCGGGTTTACTTTCCGCACTCTTAAAGTTACCCTGTATATCGGAAAGATGTCAAGGATTCTAAGGGCCAGACGACCGGCC
>JBHHVC010000013.1:0-23760 GCA_046754125.1 Candidatus Zixiibacteriota bacterium | reverse complement strand
GGATTCTTCGGGCGGTGTCACATTTTCCATTATTCAGGAGATTGACACGGTCCGTCTGGATTCCAGTAATCTGTCGACCGCCGATATTGTCTATTCTACTTCCGAGAGACTTGGAGTAATCAGCGTTGACCCTCCGGCGCTCAGCCCGATCACTTCCGCAATGAGTGATGTCTCAGGATTGTCAACAACTCTGCCGGGCGACAGCGCCTTTGTTCCTCCCATTGGATTCGATCTACCGAGCGACATGCCCGCAATATCCAGCTTTGCGTCCGTCACAGTGTCCACGGGACAAGCTGTTGTAAATGTAACCAACGAGTTGGGCATTGATCTTGACACGGCCATAGTCCAGATCTTCGACATAGCAGCAGGCTCCGTAGTTGCGGTTGACAGCTTCACCAGCGCGATATCAAGTGGCTCTTCGGATAGCCTGACAATTTCGCTGGACGGTAAGACTGTCTCAAATCAACTACGTATCGACGTGCATGGCCATACGCCGGGCGGAATCGTAGGTCAGGCATCTACTCGCTATATAACAGTGAGCCTTGACTTTGGATCCACCCTGGAAGTAACCGCAGCCACAGCACAGGTGCCCGCGCTGAGCCGCAGCTTTTCTCAGCAGGTGGACCTTGCCGAGTCCGACCGAATTGACTCGGCGTCGCTGGTCTCAGGCCAACTCCAGATAGACTTTACCAACGCCACCGTGCTGAGTGCTGACATGGTTGTCACTATTCCCGACCTGCTTGTGGCCGGTACACCGTTGACAGTCGTCGACACATTGCCTGCCGGGCAGAGCGGACAGGTTGTCGTGAACTTGGCTGGAGCAATGCTCGTCCCGTCATCCCAAACGGTGCCGCAGGCGATCCAGATAGATGTAATTGCCGGTTCTCCCGGTTCTGGCGTCGGCATGGTCACAGTAAATGCTACAGACAGTTTCCGGGTCGACGCTTCCTTGACCAATCTTGGTTTTGGTTTTGTTTCCGGCGTGTTCGATTCGGTCTCCGCATCGATTCCCAACGTACACCAATCAATAACGGTACCGACCGGATTCGACTCTATCCAACTCGCTTCGGCGACTCTCACCGTCGAGATAGATAACGGCGTTGACATCCCCGGCAATGTCGCCCTGCAGGTTCAGGGGGACAACGGAAAGACTTTGAACCTCGTCGGCAATATTGAACCCAGCGGACTCGCTCTATCGCGCACCTCGATAATCCGGGACACATCTATCGCCGCCTTCCTCTCCCCTATCCCGAGTGCGATAGACGTGTCAGGATCGGTCACTTTCGGTGATGGCTCCTACCAGGGGACCATTAGCGGTAACGATGTAATTACCGGTCGCATCCGAGTAGAAGCTCCGCTCGAAATGACTATCGGTGAGTCGGTAGTCGCAATCGATATCGAGGAGCAAAACATCAGTCAGGGTAGTATCAACAAGATCACTGACCATGTGGTTCGAGCTGTATTCATATATAATGTAATCAACCATTTGCCTATTGGCGCGACTATCAACATCCTCATGGGGGCCGACACAAACACTATCTATTCATCTCCCCAGTTACGCATTGACTCCATTACCGTCAATGCCGCTCCCACCTCTGCGGGCGGACTGGTAATCGACCCACTCGCTACGGGATACCAGGAAATACTGCTGGACAGCGCTGACATCAGGATCATCGAGAATGATCCCCTGTTTATCGCGCCCGAACTGATTCTACACAGCAGCAACGGACAAGTGATAAAACTGACTCAGGATGATTACATCACCGTTATCGGACGAGTCGAAGTGCAATACCGCGTAGGCAGCAGCCTGTAAGGGGGACAAGATGAAAACGACATATTGTTTCATATCCGCTCTGGCTAAAGCCAGCCGCATCATTCTCCTGACCGCTGCGCTCGTTGCTCCTTGTGCATCGATTGCGATCGGTGGCGGCGTCCCTTCCGCTCGCAGCGTGGCTATGGGTCAGGCAAGCATGGGACTGGCCGCAGGCGTTGATGCCGCTCGCTTTAATCCGGCTAATCTCGGATTTCACCAATTCCGCCTCACCCAGGTCGAGTTGCTAAATGTCGGTGTCAACGTATCGAACAATGCCTTCACACTGGGAGATTACAACAATTACAGCGGAGCGTTCCTGACCGATGCCGACAAGACCGAGCTGCTTGACAAGGTACCAGACGAGGGATTATCCCTGTCGGGAGATGTCGAGGCTAGCGCCTTTAGTTTTGCTTTCGGGTCATTCGTGTTCTCGGCGTCGGGAGTTGGAGCGGCAGACGTAGACATCAATAAGGAACTGGTCGACCTCGCGCTGCACGGCAATTCCTTTGCGGATACGATTCGTGTCGAGGGCAGCTACTCTGATGCCGTTGCGTATGCCTCCTTCGGGTTATCTTACGGTCGAAAAGTGTACACATCCGGTACTCGCGAACTCTCCCTCGGTGGCACTGTCAAGTATCTACGGGGCATCGGGGTCGAAAAGATTGTCGAACTCAATGGCCTGGCTTCGACCGAAGTCTCTGGCTTTGCCGGCAGCGGAAACATGATCGTCCACACGGCCAGTGGCGGACGCGGCTACGGATTGGATATGGGCGCGGCTCTCAAGATCGATAACAACTACACGGCCGGCATCTCAATTAAGAACATCGTCAGCTCGATTAGCTGGAACAATCAACCCGAGGAGCACGGCTACCTGTTCAGTTTTGATACTGTGACAGTGGACAATATGGGTGACAGCTTTGTGGTAAGCGACGACTATACACGAGACATCGCGTCGTTTTCGACAACGGTACCATCGACAATGACCATCGGCCTTGCCAATACATCGGGCAAGCTGGTATGGGCGGTTGATTGGGAGCAGGGATTCAGCACCCGCGCAGGATCGTCGACCAAGCCGCGTGTCGGGGCCGGTCTGCAATACTCACACTGGAAGTATCTGCCTCTGCGTACCGGCTTTTCAGTCGGCGGTAGCAAGAATACAGCATTCTCGTTCGGGTCGGGAATCGATCTTGGGACATTCTATCTCGACTATGCGATAGTCACCGGTTCGAGCCTCACAGCCAACTCAAGCAAAGGACTGAACTTCGCGGTCACTACCGGACTGCGGTTCTAAGACAGGGAGCAGTGAATCATGTCACGTAACAGCACGTTTCTCAATTCGACCACAGTTGCAACAATGCTTGGATTGTTGCTACCAACGCTCTGCGTAGTATCTGTTCAGGCCATCCCACCTGCGCCTGAAGTATTGGAGAGGGCTCAGTCGGGCCAGATTGCCTTGCCGGATTTTTTGACCGATCCCGATGTTCGTCGGGAGAAAGGCATCTGTCAGCCGTTTGACCCCAACGTTGTTGCAGCGCGGGTGGCAAAGGGATTCACCTCTATGTCGACGGCATACACCGGACAGTTCCGAGTGTTGGCAATCCTGGTCAGCTTCACCGACCATGTTGATTCGGTCCCGGCGACCTTTTTCGATTCTATGCTCTTCGATTCGTCGGGTAAGACTGTAAAGAACTATTTCAACGAGGTCTCCTACGGTCAGCTTGATCTGGTTACTCTTAACATGCCCAGTCAGCTCGGATGGGAGACCGCACCACAGACATACGCCTATTATGTCGACAGCAGCTATGGAACAGGCTCTTATCCCAATAACTCGCAGAAGATGGTTGAAGACCTCGTCGACCAGATCGATCCAGTGGTCGACTTCAGCAACTACGACAACGACGGCGATGGCTTCGTCGATGTCCTTCTGGTCATTCACACCGGCTCGGGCGCGGAATTTTCGACTCGAGTAACCGACATTTGGTCGCACAAGTGGGGATTGCCGTCTGCCCGCTTCAAAGATGGTGTCGGTATCTCCAGTTACACTGTGCAGCCCGAGTACTGGACCGGCCCCGGAGATATGACTATCGGCGTCTATTCGCACGAGTTGTCGCACGGTTTCGGGCTTCCTGACCTGTATGACACAGATTATTCCTCCAAAGGCATCGGCGACTGGGGGCTGATGGGCTATGGTAGCTGGCTCGGCCCGCTCAGCCGGGGAAGCTCTCCGTCACACCTGTCTGCGTGGTCGAAAGTTCAGGTCGGCTGGGTTACACCGACTAACATCACTGTCAATACGACCGGGGCTGCAATTCCTAATGTCGAACAAAATGCTGTCATATACCGGTGCTGGAACACAGGTAACATCGGTTCTGAGTATTTTTTGATAGAAAACCGACAAAAGACCGGATATGACCAGTACATTCCCGGCGATGGATTGCTCATCTGGCACATCGAAGAAGGCGTCACCAATAACACGTCCGAGTGGTATCCCGGCCTGTCGGGGTCAAACCACTATGAAGTGGCACTGGAGCAGGCTGATGGACTATTTGAACTTGAACACGACAACGACAATGGCGATGGGGCTGACCCATTTCCGGGATGGGTGGGCAAAACCAGCTTCAATGCGATAAGCTCACCGAATTCCAACGCCTATGCCGGATCGACCTCTTTTGTGAGCATCGACAACATTTCATCTTCGGCCGACACTATGTATGCCGACATGCTTGTCGGTCTGGCTGCTGACATTTCGACAGGAAGCGAGGATGGCGTCCTTCCGAACGCGATAGAACTGATCCAGAACTACCCGAATCCCTTCAATCCCAGCACAGTTATTTCGTTTACACTGGAGTTCAACGGACAAGCTGTCTTGGAAGTATTTAACACGCTCGGCCAAAAAGTTCGTACGTTGTTCGACGGACCAATCGACGCAGGTGAGACTTCGGTAACGTGGGACGGGAAAGACAACGCAGGGACCGAAGCTGCTTCCGGAATATACTTCTACCGCCTCTCGGTCGGAAAGGAAGAACAGATAAAGAAAATGGTGTTGATTCGTTAGTTGTGGATGCAGGAATGTATCTGCTGGCGGGTTCCAAGCCGAACCCGCCCTAAGGGTCACAGTCAAGAGGCAGACCGGGAGACCCGGCACCCACAAAACCGCTCAATCTACAAAGTAGGGCATCAATCTTAGAAACCGCATCTATGGTGGTGCCGTTGACACTGTTTCAGGCAAGTCCATTGGCAAAGGACTCCTGTGAAGATACTGTCAGGCATCCCCAGCGCGGGGGCCGGGATCGGGAGTGTGGTCGTGATGTCTACCGCTGCGCTGCATCTTCTTGTACTGTGTGTGGCAGGTCTTGCAACGCTTCGGGTCCTCTGTATAACCTCGCTCTGAGAAGTACTGCTGGGCAGCACCAGTAAATACGAATTCCTCATTGCATTGATGGCAAATCAGAATCTTCGGTTCAAAACCGTCGTTCCCCATAGTTCCCCCTCTCCATCATCCAAGCTTCCTTGCTCAAGATGACTGGCAACTATTGTATTCTGGTAGACATATATTAAAGCGAACAAATCAAGTCAACTAAAAGATCGAAAAAGGTCGAATACAGGACCCAAGAATGTCTAATAAGGGTTGCAGGGCGGTGCTCCGCCACCCCCAAACAGGTATTCAACTAGCGAAGTTAGATCGATGATTCCCACATCGCCGGCACAATCGAAATTTCCCGACTCCAAAACTGGGACAGGCGAAGAGCCGCCGCCGAAGAGAAAGTCTACAAAATATGTCAGGTCTTCTATATCTATTGTGCCATTGAAGTTACTATCACCATATTGTAGTATTGCCTTGCCTCCAACCGCTTGCGAGTCGACCACGGCACTGTCTCCCCACGACACCACTTTGAAGGTGAGCGAGGCGGTAGTTCCTATTGGAGTTCCTTGTGGAGGGTGAACCTCAAATGAGACCACAGAATCGGCTCCGGCCAGAATGGCCACTGACTGTGTGTCAGGGCCGGTCCAACCAAGATCGTCCGATGCGACAAGATAAAACACATCGTTAATGGGCGCTATGTTGAATACTTGATACTCGAAATCCCGATACCCGCCGGAGTAAACAACAGAATCGGTCGTAAGAACAACTGATGATACGGCGTACGGCTGTGTGACAAAAGCGGAATATGCGAACTTCTTGCCGACTGACGAAAACTCGGAAGTATTGATACCTGCCAGCGTTATGCGGTAATAGTCCTCGAACCCGAAAACCTCCACTGTCCCGCTGTACGCCCCGGGCGCGAGCGGGATTTGTTCGATTTCATGCTGATTGTTTGTCGTAGACTTTATCAGCCAAGCCTGCCATTGGTCGCTATCGGCGCCGTCAAATGTTATGTTGAGTATGCCTGTCGAGTTGCCGGGGAAGAACTGAATGTAGGCAGCACTATAGCCGGCAGGGCTGGCAATAGTATTCTGCATCGTCACGGGATAACCTGAATAAGTGCGATCATAATCAATGAATGGGTAGTTTGCCGCCTCCTCGTGGTGTAGCCCATCGTCACGCGTAAGGGTCATGTAGTTCCAGAGCGCAAACTCGGTAAAGGCGCTGTCCATAGTCCATCCATAGTTGGCCAGAAGGCTATCCGAGAGCGTCGTGAATACGTCGTCGTACCGGGCGCCTTCCCAGACCGAGAGCATCAGTGAAGTGTCGAACTTCTGGGCAAGATATAGTTCCCAAATAAAACATGAATACATATGCAAAGAGTTTTCCATGAGTGATTTGTACGGAGCCGTGAAGAACGAACTCAAATAGTTGTAATTGTCATCAACTTGGTTGAAGCCAATGTCTTCGAGATAAGTCGCATCGAGTTCCATAAACCAGCTGGCTTCACTCCAGTCGTATGCGAACTGGACACAGTGATGGAATTCATGCACTGCCGTCGCTTTTGCTGATCCCGGGACCTGACCTTCGGGGTCATTATTAGGCGGGAAGCCAACAAAATTGTTATTCAGGACCATGTGACTGTAAGCGTCATTCCAGGCATTAGGCCCGCTCCCTTCAGGAATTGCATAGCCGTAATAGCTCATGTTTTCAAAGTAGATGTCAAAGAGCGAATCACCACCCAGAGTGCCGTCAGAAGGAGGGAGAAGGTAGCCAAGCTGGATATGGACATCCAGCGAGGTATCACAGTATGCGGCACATTGCTCCACATAGTCGGGTACTCCGTTAGTGTTTGCATCAGCAGTTGGTACCGCATTCGCCCCCATTGTGTCGTAATGGAGTCTGAAGTACCCGCTGGGTGACACAATGTTGAATGTCGTCGAGAATCGAGTCAAGGCCTGTGTCACCTGCTGCTGGGTCTCGGGTTTCAGTTGATCCAACTGTTGCATCACGTCCCGAATGGCAAGTGTGGCTGTGCGAGAACCGATGCGGATTTCGGCAGTAAGCGTACCAAGGTATTTTGCAGGTAGCTGTTGGGGGTTTTTGATGGCTCGAATTGTAAATATGGCCCGCTGGTCCCAATCGATAATTCCAGCATCAAAATCGGCCCGGATAGACAACAAGGGATCGGCCTCGGCGAATGCCGCGTGAGCCTGACCCATCATTCCTGTGATTAGCAGACATAACAGTGAGTTCAACAGAGTTCTATACCATTGCGGCATTTCTAAGTAGTCCCTTACAATTCCGTTATGCGGTTAGATCGGCCGGAGAGCGCATATCCTCAATAACCGATCAAGTTCGAGCCGGGAGAAATGTAAACCGGCACGAACCTGCACTACTACTCACTACTCATACAAAACCAACGAATCGTCCGGATGTTCCCACCACAGACGAGTACCAACCAACGCCTATCCCCAGACCTGTTGGAACCAAATTCGACGGACCCTACCGCTAGCTCACCAACGGCATCAGCTCCTGTACGTAATGTATTGAAATGCAACGCGTTGTCAAGGAGAAACTGGTGAACGGCCCCCAAAATACTGGCCGTTTCCGATCGAAAGTTGTAACCCGCTGCTCTCGGAGTAGGCAATATCGATCCGTATGATTTTGCTGCGGGATATGCGTTCGAGCGAGATGCGCAGCCCCGCCCCGACGCTAAAGAAATAATCGCGGAATGAAAATGACTCGTCTGCCTTCCAGGTGCGTCCGATATCTGCAAAGACTACCCCCCCCAACATGGCAGATAGGAACTCCACGCCCGAAAAGAAACGACCTTCGAGATTGGCAATAGCCCGCCGATCCCCTGTCAGGAAGTGCAGGTCGTAACCCCGCAACCCGGAGGAGCCGCCTAGAGAAAGTCCTTCCGCACTGGTGGCTCGCCAGTCTCGCTGGTACAGCAATCTGGTGGCGACCGTCAACCAGGGCAGGCGAGTATTGTAGAATCGGAAGTCAAGTGTCGATGTGCGCCGAATGTCTGTCCTGCCCTCAAACCAGAAGCTGCGTAGGTATGCGAGCATCCAAAGGGATGCACCTTTCCTGCCCGTCACGGCCAAAGACATATTAGCGCGGTCAAACGCGAAGCCTCTCAACCCGGAACCGAAGGCACGTGAATAAGATACGCCTGCACTATGACCGAGGATAATGTCCTCGGTATAGTTGAATCCGTCGATCTTTGTTGCCTTGTAGAAGTTCCGATCGGTCACGGCAATTCCCAGACCGGGTTGGTGGTAGAGCGAATCGTCTGGAAAGCTCTTCAAGGCGAGTTGCTTTTGAGCAGAATCAATGCCTTTGGCGAAAGCGAACTGTCTATTGGATTCGAAGCGGTACCGATAGGATAAGCTGAATCGGAGTTTTCTGTTGTATGAGCCTAACCGGCAAGAGGTCGATAAGGCTGCGGCATCCCCTCTCGGTCGTGAGCGTGCAATCACTAACGTGTCGTCATAGATGTCTCTGCGACCGCTGTTTTTCAGAGCGGAGAGGCCTATTGAAAAACGTTGGTTCAAGTTGAAGAACGGGAGGGAGACTGATAGGCTCGTGTTCTTATTAAGGGGGTCAGTATTTGTAGACAAGCTATAGCTGATGGGATTGCCCAGCAATCGGTGATCCGAAATGCGGGCAGTCACATGGTTGTCCTCGTCGGTACGGACAAAGTAATTGATAGATAGCGCTACATTGTAACCGGCCAGGTTCTTTTCATCCAGACCTGCTTGATAGCGCTCCTCGTTCCCTTCGCGGCTGAAGTTCAACTCGAGGGCAAGGCTCCAAACATCAATTGTAACCACTTTGACATGCAGATGTCCGGGCGAGAGAGTCTCTGTTTCAATCCATGAATCATAGATGTATAACCTACGGCGCAGATTTCGCGCAATTTCCTCGGCTATAGTGGAATCGAAGTGGTCCCCGACCTTGAATAACAGTTCCCGTAGAATAACTGATTTTCGTGTCGTAACATGAAATCGATTTGCAAGGCTGAACACAAAGTGCCGGTTTCGTTCGAGTTCGGTATCATAAATGTTCCTGTTGTCTATGGAAATGCTGTCGATGATCCACTTTCCCTGAGGGTAGGCGGAGCTGCTGCCCTGCACGGTATCCCAACCTGCTTGCATGGCAGCGGTTGTTGCTGGAAAGACAGCGATACTCAGCAGCAGGGCCTTCAGGAGCGAATATGGCCGGTGCATGGTGTCCGTCACAATGCTGGTAGATAACCGTCCGAGAAAGACAAAAGCAATCTTTTACTATAGGTACTTGATGCTCTTCGGGTCGCTTTGGTGGCTGGAGCAAATACCGATCGCGCCGATACTAGCTTGAGATACTCTCTAAGGGAACTGACAGGATATGACACAGAAGCGGATAGGCGACCTCCTGCTGGAGAAGCAGTACTGCACTCCCAAGCAGCTGAAAGCGGCACTTCAGGAACAGGCTCGTACGGGCATCCGGATTGGCGACATTTTGCTCGGCAGCGGGACCATCACGGCGGATCAGCTTGTCGATGTCGTGTCTGAACGGTTGGATATCCCAAAGGTGTCGCTCCCCCAGATGGTGATAGACCCCCAGATCATCCAGCATGTTCCGGTCGACGTTGCCCGTCGGTACATACTCATTCCTATCTTCCAGATCGGCAATACAATCACGATTGCCATGGACGACCCCCTCAACATAATCGCTATTGACGAGATCAAGTACCGAACCGATATGAACGTCCGCCGGGCCATTGCCACGCGGGACGAAATCTTGAAGGCAATCGATGAGTACTATTCGGTTGCCGATTCACTTCACCAAATCATAGGAGCCCGGGCCGATGAATTTGTTGAGACCGACACTTCTGAGAGCGGGCGCGAGGAGGCTGAATCGGACAGCCCGATTGTCAAACTGGTCAATTTGATCATCTCCAAAGCTGTCAAGGATCGCGCTTCTGACGTACACATAGAGCCGGAAGAGTCAAAGATGAGGATCCGTTACCGCATAAATGGCGCCATGCGGGAGGAAGCTTCGCCGCCTAAGTCAATGCAGAATGAGCTGGTATCACGAGTTAAGATCGCGGCCAATCTCGATGTCTCGGAAAAACGGGTACCGCAGGACGGCCGCTTTATGACCCAGGTCGATGGGTCGACGATTGATTTGCGCGTTTCAACGCTGCCAACAATTCATGGCGAGAAAATCGTGATTCGAATTCTTGATCGTCGCAACCTGCTATTGACCTTCGATCAGCTGGGATTCAACAAGAAAACCGAGCTTGCATGGAAGCAGGTAATCCGCAAACCAGAAGGACTTGTGCTGATCTGCGGACCGACCTCAAGCGGAAAGACGTCGACGCTGTACGCAGCACTTCAAGACATCAACTCGATTGAGAAGAACATAATAACGGTGGAAGATCCGGTCGAATATTCGCTGCCGCTTATTAACCAGATACAGATAAATGAGAAAGCCGGTTTGACATTTCCGTCTGCACTGCGGTCGATTCTAAGACAGAACCCGGATGTTATCATGATCGGTGAGATACGCGACTCAGAGACAGCCAAAATGGCTGTTCGATCGGCACTGACAGGGCACCTCGTTTTCTCAACTATTCACACCAACGACGCACCGTCGGCCATTACCCGCCTGATCGATATGGGGATCGAGCCTTACCTGGTTGCAGCTTCATTGGAGGGCGTGGTTGCTCAGCGCCTGGTGCGAACAAACTGCCCGAATTGCCGGGAGTCGTACCGACCATCAGATTCGGTCCTGCAGCGTGCGGGGCTGGTTGAACTTGCAAATGATATCCCTTTCCAGCACGGCGTTGGTTGCAATCAATGCAAACTCTCCGGATTCGTTGGGCAGTGCGGAGTGTTTGAGCATGTCGAGATTTCGCCAAGGATCTCGGACCTGATTCTAAATCGAGCGTCGCTGAATCAGATCAAGGACGAGGCACGGCGAGGTGGCTACATACCTCTTTTCGAGATGGGGCTGGAGAAAGTCACAGCGGGGAAAGTGAGTCTTGAGGAATTGCTTAAGCAAACCTCGAATGTAGAGGACTTTTCCCCACAGCAGGCCGCCATCCAACCTATTGTGACAGATGCAAACCCAGTTTAAGTACAAAGCGGCTGCCACCAACGGTACCATGCAGTCCGGCTCCATGACCGCCGAACGAGTTGACCAGGTGGTAGGCTGGCTCCAGGAACAGCAGCTCGTCCCCGTGGAAATCAACGAAGCTAACCGACGAAAAACAATTTCGTTGAGTGGTTTTTTCAGCGGTACCGAATACGAAAACCTGATCATGTTTGTGGGACAGCTGGCTACTATGTACCGTTCAGGTATTCCCTTGCTTCGGTCGCTGTCACTGATCCGAATTGGTGCCGCGGAAAGTCGGTTCAATCTTGCTCTGAGACGAATGTACCAGGATGTGCAAAGTGGCCGACAACTCTCTGAGGCAATGGCCGCGCATCCCAAGATATTTCCAAGTGTGCTGACCGCCAGCGTGGCAGCCGGAGAAGAGTCGGGCAAGCTTGAGGATATTCTCGAAGAACTATCGACAATGCTCGAAAACGAAATGGAACTGACCCGTCAAATCAAGGCGGGTATTCGGTACCCCGTGATTGTGATTACAATATTGGTGGGCGCGGCTTCAGTGCTGATGGCATTTGTTGTTCCGCGCTTTGCATCGTTTTACGACTCTTTTGATGCTGCTCTTCCTCTGCCGACCCGGATGCTCATTGCCACCAGTGAGTTCTTCAGCAATTGGTGGGGCCTGTTGTTGGCAATGGGAATCGCAAGCGTCTATGTCATGCGGCGAATAGTCTCCACTAAGAAGGGAAAGTACTTTGTGGACACTCAACTGCTGAAGCTGCCTATTATCGGTGGGCTGATCATGCGCGGAAATCTGGCAAGGTTTACATTGATGTTTCGAATCCTATTCAAGTCCGGTCTGCCCATGATCCGAACTCTGAGCATCCTGGCCGACTCAATCAAGAGCGCCCCGATCGCCACAGAAATAAATAAAATGGAAGAAATGTTCCGCGATGGGAGAGACGGTGAGTTGACTACGGAATCATTCACCTGGATTCCCGATTTGGCCCTGCAGATGATATCGATTGGCCTGGAATCAGGCTCGCTTGAAAGGATGCTTGGCGAGATCGGAGCCCACTATTCCAAAGAAGTGCAGTACACTTCCCGGCAACTCACAGCCATCCTGGAGCCGATCCTGACGCTGGTATTGGGGGTCTTTGTGCTAATTATGGCTCTGGCCATATTCCTTCCCATGTGGAATCTCATAAAAGTATTTAGCGGCTAAAACACCTTCAGACTCTCCGCTATTTGACCGACAATACCTAATAAGAAAACAACACAATTATTACCATTTATTTGAGCATGCGGAGGAAGTATGGCACGCTGGAACCACTTTGATCAACGGGGCTTTACACTGATCGAGTTGGTCATAATCATCGTCATCCTTGGTATTCTGGCTGCAGTTGCAATTCCAAAATACCAGGATATGTCTACGGAGGCAAAAGAGGCTGCGGCTCGTGCCTCGCTCGGAGGTATCCGATCCGGGATCACTATTTATTATGCCAACCAGGCAGTCCAGACGGGAACGGCCACTTGGCCAGCGCTGGCAACTCTGGCAACGGCCGATTCTGTAATGGCGCAGGGTATACCTAAGAATCCCTATCAGGCTAAAGCAAACGCCCCCGATTCGATCGTGACTGGTGTAACAAAAGGTGTCATTGTGGGAAGCCGTGGAGGCTGGGCTTACAAGGCCTCGACAGGTGAGATCTGGCTCAACACCAGCACTGCGGGTGAAAACAACTGGTAGTCGAGCTCATGTAGTTATTGTGCGCCCAAAGAGTCTTAAAAGCCAGAACAAGCTCGATCAAAGGGGATTTACTCTGATCGAGCTTGTTATCATAATTGTCATACTAGGAATCCTGGCCGCTGTAGCAATACCGAGGTTTTCTGAGATGGCTGAGAGTTCCAAAAAGAGCGCGACAAAGAAGGAGCTACAAACCCTGAAGCGGTCCATAATCGGCAATCCAGCGGTAGTTGCCGGTGGTGAATTGATTGATCGCGGGTTTGAAGGGGACTGCGGCTTCCCGCCGTCGTTGCTCGGCGATTTAGCGAATAAGCCGGGATCACTTGCCGTGTATGACAGATTGACTCGGTTGGGATGGAATGGACCATATATTGACGACGCGAATAATTCGTACCTTTCTGACGCATGGGGAGTCGCCTATATATATCAGCCGGGAAGCAGGAGAATCGTCTCTATCGGCGGAAGCGATAGTATCATAGTCACCTTTTGATTGGATTATCGATGCCAGTAATGAACATGCTGCAAAGGATCCGCCGGAAGCCCGCGGATCAAGAGGCTGGACCCGAGACAAGAGAATTGCAGCCTCAGGTCGTTGAGTTGTATCCTCGCAAGCGGCCCTATTTCGGCAGAATTCTATCTGTGATTGTAGAAACTCGCTCGGTTCAACTGGCTTGCGTGAGTCATTTTGGCCTCAAGAGGAAGCTGGTAGACGTTCGAAAGGTCTATCTGCCTTCGGATCTGGCCGACCCCACTCAAAAGCGTGCATTCATTGGCGACCAAATACGAGCCTACGCCAAGAGCCTCGGATGCAGTCGATGCCCTATCCGCATGGCTGTCTCAGGTCGCGACACTGCATTTCGCATAATCCACATGCCGAACATGAAGAAATCGCTGCTGGATTCAGCGTTGCAGTTTGAAGCGGCAAAACAAATCCCGTTCCCCATCGATCAGACAGTTTTTGAATACAGCGTATTACAGAGAATCGCTCACGAAGGGTCGATCAACTTGCGAATTGGGTTGCTCGCCGCAACGCGCAAGGAATTGGATCACCAGCTTGACGTTATGGACGACATGTCAGAGCAAGTCGACTGCATATACCATACTCAGGATGTCGTCGGCCAGCTCCTGTCGGGACTAACCGATTTTGCTCCGGACAGACAATACACGCTAATGCTTGTGGGCTTTGACCAATCCGAGATCGCGTTTTACCGAGGGACAAATCTTGAGTTCTGGCACGTTATCTCGGCAGGTTCACATTTGCTGGGCAACCAGCCAGATAGAACACGCTACGAGTATTTCGCCGAATTGATTGCCTCAGAGTTACAGATATCGTTCGATTACTATACAGGGCACTTCAGCGGCTCGCTCTCGAACAGGATCTATCTCTACGGCGATCTCACTTACAGCAGTGAGTTGGCCGAGCGCCTGAACGGATTCACGTCATTTCAGTTCGAGCGATTCCCAGCGTCTCAATTGGATATTGTTCGCGAGGCATCCGTTTCCATTGAAGAGTCGTTACCCGTTTGCCTTATCGGTCTCGCCGCAGCCGCCTGCAATACTACTCCAACCAATCTCCTGCCGGGCGAGTCAAAGCGCCAACATAAAGTTCGTCGTGCCGATCATTTTGCACGAATGGCTATAGCGGCACTGGCGCTGCTTTTGTTTGTGCAATGGTTCTGGCTTAGCGAAGAGGTTTCGCTGGCTAAAAGGAATTTGAACAGCCTCGACCGTGAGGTTATTGCCTTTACGAACTCCGAAGCATACCACACCTACAACACACTCAAGCGCTCCATAGCGCTGGACAAGGCATACCTCGACCGGATTCGAGAAACTCCGGATTACTTGAGCTTGAATCTAAAGGAACTGACGCACCTGTTGGTGCCGGAGATTCGCCTTTACAATCTTGAATACCTCCCTAAGGAACGAGAAGATAATCTGCTGCTGCAGGGATTGGTATCTTCCCGTGACATTCCCCCGGAAATCATACTCGCGGAGTTGGTCGAAAACCTGTCAGCATCACCCTTCTTTGAACGTGTCGCAATCAACCGACATGTCAAGCGGGATCAGACCACAGGACCGGTCATCGATTTTACTCTGCGGATGCAAGGGATAATATGAAGCAGCGATTCGCCATGTACCTTGGGCTGGCAGCCAGTATGCTCGCGGTTTGGTTCATTTTGGGTTATTCTCGCTTGCAGAGAGCACACTTTCAATACCATGAGCAGGCGGTTAATGCACGGGCTGCTCTGGCTGATTTTTCAGCCACGCTGGCCCAGCTTCCGGACTTCATTGATACGAGAACGAGTCTCGACCAGGCACGCACCGCCTTGAGTTCCCGGCTTTACTCTAAGCAGGATATCCTCCGACTGTTGAGCCAACTCCGGCAATTTGCAAAGGAGAGTAAGATAACCATCCATGAAATAAGCCCTCCTGTAGAAGAACTTCTCCGTGTAAACGCATCAATCCCCGACAGAACCTCTCCCCTGTTCATTGACATCAACATCACGCTTGAGGGTGACTTCATCTCCTTCGGACGGTTTGTAGGCAAATTGGAACAGCAGACATTCTACAGAGGAGTTAATTTCTGTAGAATCTTAGGTTCGCCAGACTTGCCCGAGCCCCCTCGACACCAGTTTGGATTCAAAGCGCTATTGGGCAACACGAAGGGAGCGTAGTGGGCGGATCGAAAAAAAGAATAGTTGCCTACGTCATTTTCGGCGCGGCCCTAACCTATTGGGCAAATACACGACTGGGATCAAAAGACAAGAATGAGATGGGACTCGGTCCTGCCCCCACCGCAATCCAGCCAGTTTCGCTAGATTCAAACCGCGTTGTTACAACCAGACCACTGATCGACATTGCCGGCAAGCTCTCGGAGCCCTGGGGAGCCGATCCGTTTCAAAGCCCTAAGGCCAGAAGACGTCGAACTGCCGTGGAAAAACCGGTCCACTGGATACTCAGCGGAATTGTTTACCGTCCCGAAAACCCGATGGCCGTCATAAATCGCCGAACTGTTCGCCCGGGGGATGTTATCGATGGAGCTACAGTGGTCGATATTAAACGAAAAAGCGTCACAATTGAACATCGGGGAAAAAACGTCACGCTTTCAGTGACAAAGGGATAGACGATGACAAGGAAAGTTAGATTCTATGCTACCGTGTGTAGCCTCTGGTTGTCGGCGTTTACAATTCAGTCTGCTCCATTTGATCCTGACGCCACCCTCACTCTGGAACTGGAACAAGTGTCCATTGTGACGGCCCTGAATATGATTGCCAGCCAGAACGATTTGAATCTGGTCATATCCGGTGATGTGTCCGGCGATGTGACCTTGCGGCTACAGGATGTTGGGATTGAGGCGGCTCTCGACGCTATCCTAACCGCCAACAATTACAATTACTTTATCAAAAACTCGGTGATACTTGTGAAGCCGGTGACCTCGGACGCTATCGGAGAGTTGGTCACTCGCACTGTTTTTCTCAGGTATGCTGATGCAAACACTGTTTTCAAAGCTATGGAATCGCTAAAGACCGGTAAGGGCGAGGTCGTCGTCCTTGAGCCCGGGAAGGCGTCGCGCCCGGGACAAAGTGCGGTGAAGCCGACCGGATTGATTCTTGTTGATTACCCGATTGTTGTTGAACAGATGCTGTCAGTAATAGTGGAACTCGACCAACCGCTGAGACAGGTTTCTATCGAGGTGAAGATCATCGAGACGAAAGTAGACAGCAAATCCAAAATCGGCTTTTCCTGGCCTGCCAGTTTCAATCTGACTTCCGGATCTGTTGCCCAGTCGGGAAGCGGAACATCGACTACTGGCCAATCCGCCACTAATGGCAGCAACGATCAATCTGGTTCAAGCTTCACCGGAATATATGATCCAAACGATGGAAGTTGGACGTGGGGAACTCTATCGGTGACAGAACTTCAGCTGGTACTTGACGCCATGAACGAAAGCGGCAACAGTAAACTTATCTCCAACCCGCACATAACTACGCTGGAAAACCACGAGGCTGAGATAAAGAGCTCGACTATTATTCCGATTCCGACGATCAGTCGCTTTACTGAGTCAGCGGCGACTACGGACATAGTGACATTTGAGGATGAAGAGGTCGGTATCACACTTCGCGTGATCCCAAGAATTAATGGTGACGGAACAGTCACCCTTAACGTAAACCCGGAAGTTGAAGATATCATCGGATTCACCGGCCCGTCGGACTCGCAAAAGCCGATAACCAGTTCACGATCCGTTAAGACTCAGATAACTGTAGCAGACGGTGAGACTGCCGCTCTGGGTGGACTGCTGAAGGAATCAGATATTAATAAGGAACGGAAAGTTCCCCTGTTGGGATCAATTCCGCTTCTCGGAAAGCTGCTGTTCACTAATAAATCTACAGACAAAGTTACTACCGATCTGATAATCCTCATCACTCCAAAGATCATCCCTTGATCAGGCGCCGGAAAGCATCCAACGACGCGACCGGCTCAGCCACAACCAGACCGTCAATACAATAAGACCGAAATCAAACCATAATGAATGCCATGCTGATTCTGCAGAGCCCTCAGAAGCTTTGAAGCAGCCGCAATCGATGCTGATACCGCGTGCAATCGCAGTTGTCAACGCGATGATAAATATGATGACCATGATATTGGCCCAGACAACTGCCCCGCGATAGTACACACCCGCAATGAGCAACAAGCCACAGATTAACTCGATCCACGGCAGGATCAGCGCCATCAGGTTTATCAGGTTACCGGGAACCATATGATAATACCAGATCGAGCGCGCGAATGTCAGCGGCTCGACTATCTTGTAGTATGAGGCATATATAAATGTGATCCCGACCGCGAGCCGGAAAAGAAGTGTCAGCAAGTCGTTGTCGATTACTCGTCGCACTTGCGCCTCCGTTCCAATTCGAGGTCGAAATTCTTCCATTCTCGCGCACCCCCAAAAAAGATAGATAAATTGGTGTAGCCAAAGTCCTGCATATTACGGGCCAGATGCAACGAAAGATCGCACTCCTCGCCAGAGCAAAAGACGATAATCTGCCGATCCTTTGCATCCCCTGACAGGGCAGAATCAATGTATCCGGCCGGGTCTTCCTCCGGAAGATAATCAAAAGGAATACTTATCGATCCGGGGATTGTGCCGCACTCGAATTCCTCTGGCTCACGGGCATCGACAAACAAAGCAACCCCGGCGCTGAATTCAAATTGTGCCTCATTGATGTCGATAAAGGGCGGGTCCCCCTTCCCGGCCGTTGGTGGAATGACCGGGCCGCTTCCGGTGGAGAGCGTTCGATATGAACCGACAAGCGGTATGCTGTTGGGCGAAACGACATTGACGGCAACCGATATAATTGCCGCTGAGAGAAGTATTATCAGAACCTGTTTAGTTACCACAATCGACGTTTCCTTGCCTCTGGCCTGCTTCGCTCTTATACCGATATAGGCATGATTAGTTTACTCTGCTGATGGCCCCGAGGCAACTCTCCATTCAATCTGCGAATGTGCCTATTGCGACGATCCCAATCAGCAACAGAATCAGCTTTGACCACCGGTGCTCTTTCGTATGAAATACTTCAGGCAGCAGATCGGCAGTTGCAACATACATAAACGTTCCAGTAGTCAGAGCTGTCAGATGAGATAGTGTCTCGCCCCCTGCCCCGGCAAGCACCGGGCCGATAATCAACGCTCCGGCCGGTGTCATCAATGAGAAGAGCAACAGCATCCCGATCATCTTTCGGCGGGACAGGCGAGCGAGCAGAAAAAGAGTGCACAGCGAAAAAGCTGCTGTTGCTTTGTGGGCCAGGATAGATATGAAAATCATCTGAGCAAGGTCACCCTGCCGACAGCCCAGGGCCAGTCCGATACCGGCAATCACCGAGTGGGCCGACAGACCGAGCAGCGCTGTCATTGATATTACCTTGTGGCTCTGGTCATAACCGGGCTCCTCTCCCCGCAGTAGTACCTTTTCAATACTTAGGACCAGCAGGAACCCTCCGAGGATCAGCCAGGGAACTGCTCCTGACTCTGACTGACGCATCGCTTCGGGGAGCAGGTGAAGAAAGACGACGCCAAGAAAAATACCGGCACCGAACGAAATGAACAGGTGCAGCCATTCGTCACTCCATCGACGAATCAGGGGGATGAGCCCGCCAGCCAATGAGACGACAAAGATGGCTCCACAGTAGATCAGAAGTCTTTCGGTCATGTTGGCACGAATCAAGAGATCGATAGGCGCCGTGTCAAGATAAATGGAGCGGTGTGGTTTGGAACCTTCGGCGTGAGTTGAACAAGACAGACCGGTTCATCGATAACAACGGGCAGACTGGAGGTATCTGCTGCCGCCAATAATTGTCACTGATAAAGGCCTTCCGCCAGGGCCGCAAGCATTACTACAGTGGAAGCTGCTATCATGGCCCATTTGCCTGGTTTTTCCCCTAGGCGCAGTCCGAGGGAAAAGATCGTCTTTCGTGTAAAACTGCTGGCTGGCGTGGGGGCTGAATCAACCTGTGCCAGCAATCCTATCCAGTCCGCAGGATAGTAAGTCCCCCCAATCAGAATACCGGTAGCGCCGACCGAGGACGGCCTGTATAGCGATAACGAATGTTCCAGCCGACCTGATCCGGCCTTATGTCCAACTCTAAACCTGACTCCAATAGGCACGGATTCATATGGCGCTCGGCCAACAAGACCCGAAATGCCCAATGAGAGTCCAGATCCCTGCAGCCAGCGAACGCCAATATCTGCATAACCGGAGATGTACTTTTGGTCAGAACCAATCGAGAAGTTTCCGGTTGTCTCAGTAATCACTTTCACATGCCAGCTTTAATCCGTGTCGGTTCGAACATCTTGAGCCACAGCCTCGTTCGAACAAAGAACTAGCAGGAGGATAAGGATAGGAGCGAATCTGCTCCGACAATTTTCCATAAACGCTGTACGACGCCCCCCCGGCCTGCCACAGGTTTCTCACAGGGCTGTCAAAATGAAGCTGTCTGGACATATCCTAGTATGCATGAATCCATTGGAATGTCAATCAGGTCATGGGGACAGATAAGACCCTGTCCGAACCGTTAGGGGTTGCCACCAAGTGTAATCACTTTGGCACTTCATCAGCACACCCCAAATGTCAAGGCACCGAGCGGACACGGTACAACCAAATACTGAGTCAACAGACAATCAGTTGAAAGTACTTCTCGACGGATGCGGCGAATCGCCATCCAACCGAGGTCTAAGCAATAAGTACCTGCCATTAAGGATTTTTGCAACTACAGTCACAAACTTGCTGGGGCTCAACGCCTGCAGACTATACGACTGCCAAATGTCTTTTTCGCCGGTGGGAGCGAAATTTTCTGGCTCTTTTCTCTTGGGCATAACGCCTCCCTATCTTTGGTTTTTCCCCTCCTTACGTAAAGCGAAGTAGTTACTCGCGTACCGGGATTAGCGGCAAAAATAGGGTGTGTGGTGGTTGGTTCGATAGCCGTCTTGCGTGGCTATCTCCGGTCTATCACCTCCTTGTCGTCTGCCAACAATTCCCTCAGCCTCGCGACTGAGATGACCTCTTCTATTAATACAGGAGTTTGACATACACCTACCCAACCAGCAAATCTCGTAACTTTCTAATAGCGCGGTGCTTATAGATATGGACAACCTGCTGGGTCACTCCCAGATTGGCCGCGATTTGCCTTTCTGTCTGGCCTTTCAAGTATAGTCGAATGACCTGTTTCTGTCGTTTGGAGAGTGAGCTGTTGATGTGCCAGATGAGTCGGTTGCGCATTCTGGACAATCTTGGGCTGATTTCTTCGCCCGCGAGGTAATAGGCCGACCGCTCATTGGAAAATGATTCGAGTATGAGTCGATCGATAGTAAAAACCGGTTCGCGCCTGCGTGGCATAGCTCCCCTGTCGCCGCAGAGTGGGAAGATTCTAGTATTTCAGTCCGTTTTGATTTCGAATGTTGTCCAATTCGCGTGAACTAATGGCAAATTTCTGTGCTGTCTCTTCCCTTATTTCTGAGCGGGCCACCCTGGTTTCATATTTGGAAAGGTCTTTGGGAAGTTGCTCAAAGCGCTTCTTGTAGTATGCAAGAATCTCCCTATGGCGCTCACTGACCTTACTCTTCTTAGCTGCTGTTTCTGGTTTCTTCTTAGAGGGACTGCTCTTTCGAGCCGCCAATTCCTTGCTGAGTCCTTGCGAGTGCTGATTGAGCGAATCAACTATTCGCCCAAGTGAGTCGATTAATGACTGGTAGGAAATATCTTTCGAGACTAAGGCGTCGGCCGACTGGACTTCCTTTTGACCCATCGCCTGTTTAAGGGAGTCTATCTTCAGACGGTATGACGCGATTTCCAGCGCAAGACTTTGCTTTGAGGCGTCGACCGCTACATCCATCTGCTTCCTTGAGCGAAGCGCCTTGACATAACTTAGCCCCACTATCAGCGCCAACAGCAGTATACCGACAAGGACTTTTCTCACATCGCTCTCTCGTTCTTGTTACATTATTCTGGGCAAGTGTTCATGTCAAGTTTCAACAGTGCGGCAAATATGCCTTTGCGAAGGCGTCGGGTCAGGACTTGATCCGAAGCACCAGATAGACCCACGGGCGAATCATAGACCACCAGCCGGTAATCGGCCTAATCTTGGAGTAGTTCTTCGCCTGTGTCGGATAGACCATGCTTACCGGAACTTCGGCTACTCGATAATGCTGCGAAAGCACGTGATAATGAATGTAATACTCCATCTCGTATCTGTCGAGCCATGACTGATTGAGCCTGAACTTGGGGTTGTCAAACAGGTCTAGACGATACGCTCGAAAACCGCAGGTAACATCGGTCAGGTTGGTATTTGAAACGAAATTGACTGCGGCAGTGAAAATCCTGATGGTGACTTTTCGGAATAGGGGCAAGTTTGGCGATTGTCCGCCCTCAAGATAACGGGAGCCCTGTACATAATCGGCTTCGTTGTTTTGCAACGGTCCGGTCAGGCGCCCAATCTCTGCGGGGAGCATCTTGCCGTTTGCGGCCATGATCACCAAGAAGAGATAGCGGTGGGAACGGCCATACTCGATCGCTGTTCGAATTGCGGCACCAACCCCGCGATTGCTACCGTGATTGATGACTTGATGACCTGCCTTAGCAGCGCATTGGCAGCAGTCGTCTGTGGAACCGTCATCAACGAAGAGAACATCGTAGTCGTGCCGTTCAGGAAACTGCTTGACCAACCTGCGAACCTTGTCACCCTCGTTGAAAGCGACCACCGCGACCAATGTTGACCGGTCCATGTGAGTCACTTTTCAGTCGGCCTGCAGTCGGCCCTCGCTGAATCGATAGATCAACCCGCAGTCGCAACGCATCTCCTGAACGGCGGAATCTGTCTTACCCTGCAACCGTCGTGCACAGCGACAGACGAACCCTACCGGACGGGCCGGATTGCCTACTACGAGTACATGGTCGTCCACATCATGAGTAACAACGGCGCCGGCTCCGACAAATGCGTATCGGCCGATTCTGCGGTTAGCCACAACAGTGGCGTTGGCCCCTATTGATGCGCCCTGTGCAATGAATGTCTGATCGAACTTGTCACGGCGTACCTGACTTCGAGGATAAACGTCGTTGGTGAAGACAGCATAGGGTCCAACAAAAACATCCGACTCGATAGTCATGCCAGTCCAGAGAGAAACACCGTTCTTGATTGTCACGCGGTCGCCGATGCGGACTCCCGATTCGATAAAGCAATGATCACAAATGTTGCAGTCTTCGCCTATGCGAACATCGTCTTGTATGTTGGAGAATGCCCATATCCGCGTACCACTGCCTATGACGTGACTGGCCACTAGCGCTGACGGATGTGCGTAGTAGTTCTGGTCAGCCATTTGCCTTCAGATCAACCAACCGTCCGCCGCTCTTCATCGACTGGTTAGCTGCCTCGAGAATGCGCACAACCCGCAACCCGGCATGTCCGTCGGTAAGAGGTGGGCGGTTCTTGTAAATTGCGTCATAAAACTCGGCTGTCACCCTTTTTAGCGCCTCGGTCAGGTCTACCTTTGGAGCAAGCATATCTCCGGTCCGATACTGAATCAGCATGTCGTATATCTGTTCCCTATCTCGTACCACGTCCACTCCACGATCATATATCTTGACCTTTTCGGACGGTTCCATGTCATCGTAGATGATCATTTTTTTTGAACCAGAGAGTAACGTCTTGCGCACTTTAACCGGGGCCAACCAATTGACATGAATATGCCCGAGCAGGTTGTCCGAATAGTAGGCTGAAATATATGCGATGTTTTCGATCGACTTGTCAAAGTGTGCAATACCGGTAGCGGCGATGGCCTGAGGCTGTCGGGCAAGAAGATAGTCCATGATGGAGACATCATGAGGAGCCAGGTCCCAGACCACATTGACATCGTGCTGAAATAACCCGAGATTCACGCGCACTGAATCAAAATAGTACAACTCTCCCACCTGGCCAGAATCTATGCATTGTTTCATGATTTGCATTGCTCCAGTATAGACAAAAGTGTGGTCCACCATGACGCACAGGTTCTTGCTCGCTGCTTTTTCAATCATCCGTTCGGCCTGCTCGACGGAGGCAGCGAAGGGCTTTTCCACGAACAAGTGTTTACCGTGTTCCAGGGCTTCCATACCGAGTTCAAAATGGCTGGAGACGGGTGTACACAGGACAACGGCGTCGATGTCCGTTGCGCGCAGGATATCGCGAGGATCGGTACAGACTCTTT
>JBHHVC010000012.1:0-23781 GCA_046754125.1 Candidatus Zixiibacteriota bacterium | reverse complement strand
ATGTCATTTATCTGATTGACGGCGAAATCGTTCGGCATCGCGGGTTGGACGATACTGACGCCGATTCGCCTGCATGACTCACCTGTGATGGATGGTTTTGTGGGCAGCAGACGTTTGCCCCTCAAAGCGGTTAGCGAAGGACACTGTAATGCAGCAGACCGGGGGTTCTACCAGCCACTGAATTGGCCAGGAGGACTAGGCGGGTTCGCGGACAGGCCCGTCCTGTGGGATAGCCAAATGTCTTAAAATGAACCCGATGTGAAAAATGGATCGGTTGCGACAGTTGTGTGTAGAACATTCGAACAGGCTGATAGAAGAGGCGGGGAATCTATAGTCCGATTCTATCTCGATTGATTCAAACGTGAGGAGGGGATTCATGTACAGGATAATTCTGCGCGCAGCGCAGGAAAAAGGGCGTGGGGATTTATTGCCTTTGCCGTAGTTTTGATGACGGTGGGGCTGAGCCTATGGGCGGATGTTCCCGGCCACAAACCGGATCGCGAGGTACGAGTTGAGTCGTTCAAACCGCAGGGCACAACCGATCCGGCTGTCAATATTTCGATCAAATTTTCCAACTCATTGGTGCCGCCCGACAGCCTGAAGTGCCCAACAGGGATGATTCCGGTGCAAATCACTCCCGATATCGCAGGATTTGTCCGATGGACGGCAACCAACATGCACACCATCTATCCGAGCCGGCCGCTCAAGCCAGCCACCGAGTATAAGGCGACCGTGAGGGCGGGTAGTGGATTTGTCAACGGTAATGCCATCAGGCGCGACCAGGATTTTAGTTTTCGCATTCCGCCTTTCTCAATCGAAGTCTCGCGCATCGAGCGCAGCACAGCCGAGAGCATAAACTAAAGGCTCGCTTGACATTTGATCTCGACTTTAATTATCCGGTGAGTCGCGAACGCCTGAGAAATGCCTTACGGATAAAGGGCCGAAAGAACGCCTCCCAATTCAGGCTGTCGGTGGTTTGGCCCGACAGTACATCCGACAGAACGAAGTTGCCCGCTCAGTCCAGCAGATTCCGCCTTGCTACCGAACTGTTTGATCTGCGAGAAGAGGATCAGCAATATCAACTGACTATTGACAGGGACCTTCGCTGTGTAGACTGTGGCAATGGCCTTACAGTCGACTATACCTACACGATGACCGTCCCACAAAATCCGGGAATAGATCTAATAGTCCAAGAAATTCACGGCGATCACTCCGGCAAGCAGGGATCGATTATGATTCGGTTTTCGTCGCAAGTGCCCACTGACGAAGTACGAGAGCATGTAAGCATAGACCCCGCAATACCATTTTCGGTTGAAGGCAGTTGGAGGGGAGTGCGGCTGCGCGGGAGTTTTGAGCCTCGTGCCAGCTACACGGTGAAAGTTTCCTCAGGTCTTATGTCCACAAACGGGGAATTGATGGAGAGAGATTTCTCCAGCAATGTTGTTATGGGTGACCTGACCCCTGTCGTTTGATTCACTTCGCAGGGTCATTATCTGCCGAGCGATGGCAACCACTTGCTGGAGATCAGCACCGTCAACATTGACACTCTTTCGCTCGCAGTCAGTCAGGTGTTTTCCAACAATCTTGTGACATACATGGCGACCGGCTCCGACCGCCCGGCTGGCCGACACCGGGTTCTTTGTCCCTTGCCTTCATACAAGTAACTTCATAGTTTTCCGTTAGTACATAGGACAGGCTAAGCCTGTGCTGGAGTGTCGGCACGTTTATGCAGCACTAGCCCGAACGTGCAAATGCTGCAGGGAAAGCACTCTGAAAAGATAGGAGATACAATGGTTCGCCGTCTGTTTTTCACCATCTCTATCATATCTCTGACAGTCATTGTGTTTGGAGCACAGATCTGGCCAGAACTGCTATGGTTCATGGTGATCATCGGTCCCTTGGTTGCTGTCGGTTTGCATGATTCTTTTCAAAAGAAACACACGATTCTTAGGAACTTCCCTGTAATCGGGCACCTCCGCTTTCTCTTTGAAATGATTAGACCGGAGATTCAACAGTACTTCATCGATTCAAACATTGATGCATTTCCAATAGAGCGGGAGTTTCGTGATCTCGTTTATCAACGAGCGAAAGGAGAGCTTGAAACTAAACCGTTCGGAACGCAGCGAGATGTGTATAGGACAGGCTATGAATGGGCAGCCCACTCAATAAACCCTGTGGCAACTCTAGACAATGAACCGAAGGTAATGATCGGGGGACCAGATTGTAAGCAACCATATTTGTCTTCACGGCTTAACATATCTGCAATGAGTTTTGGCGCTCTTTCAAGTAACGCTATTCTGTCCTTGAATCGCGGCGCGAAGCTTGGTGGTTTTGCTCATAATACAGGTGAAGGTAGCCTTTCTCCATACCATCTCAAACCGGGA
Organism: Candidatus Zixiibacteriota bacterium; assembly: GCA_046754125.1. Taxonomy (GTDB): domain Bacteria; phylum Zixibacteria; class MSB-5A5; order GN15; family FEB-12; genus JBHHVC01. The sequence goes on along the minus strand of JBHHVC010000012.1, from coordinate 21,397 downwards.
GGAGATTTAGTATGGCAGATAGGCACCGGGTATTTTGGATGTCGAACAGATGAAGGAAGATTCGACCCCAAGCGATTTGCAGATCAGGCGTCACTACCGAATGTCAAGATGATCGAATTGAAAATTTCTCAGGGCGCCAAGCCTGGGCACGGTGGTGTTCTACCAGCTAGTAAGGTCACACCGGAGATTGCTGCAATTCGTGGTGTTCAGGTGGGGAAGACCGTTATATCTCCCCCGGCTCATACTGAATTCATTAATCCATCCGAATTACTGGGATTCATAAGTAAGCTGCGTGAGCTTTCAGGCGGGAAGCCGGTAGGCTTCAAACTCTGTATTGGCAGACAAGAAGATTTCTATGCTATAGGCAAAGCGATGCTGAAAACAAAGATTACGCCCGACTTCATAACAGTTGATGGCGGAGAAGGTGGCACCGGAGCGGCTCCTTTGGAGTTTACAAACTCGGTCGGTATGCCTGCCAAAGACGCATTGATTTTTGTCCATAGCACACTCATTGGTATTGGATTACGGGACCAGATCCGTGTTTTCTCATCAGGTAAGATACTAACTAGTTTTCACATGATTCGGGCATTGTCACTTGGGGCCGATGTTTGCAACTCAGCTAGAGGTATGATGCTTGCTCTGGGTTGCATTCAAGCGTTGCGGTGCAACAGTGGTCATTGTCCAACGGGTATTGCAACACAAAACCCCGCATTATCTCGTGGGCTCGATGTTATTGATAAAGCACATCGTGTTGCCAGCTACCACAATGGGACAATCCATGGGTTTCTTGAACTTCTAGGCGCTTTGGGATTGTCTGATCCGAATCATCTGTCTCCACATAACATATTTCGACGTACAGACGATACCCATATCATGGATCTAGGTGATCTCTGTGATTTTCTTGAGCCTGGGCAATTCCTGGAAGAAGAGAATATTCCAACTCATATGAGGACGCAATGGAATGCGGCCAGCCCTGATCATTGGCCGACGTAGTCTGCGATATGGATGAGAGCCGATGAAATGGACTAGCACACGGCTGTGGGTTTCTGGTTCCTTCCCACATTCGCCCGAGACCACCGAGTAAGAGTGCTTTATGTCCGAGTAGCAAAATGCTGCAACTTGTTACAAGCCTATAAGACCGGTGTCTATTTGTCGGTTCATCTGCCTCCGGAACCGTCTCCGTTAGCGGTTGGATAGTGCTGGAATTGAATTGAATGCGGACAAATCTTCTTGCCGCGACATTTCGCGTTGAATGGGACGGCAAAGATCACGATGATCAGCTTGCTGCTTCAGGGATATACGTCTACTCCATAGAAGGGAATTCAATCAATAAATCAAAGAGGATGTTGCGCATAAAGCAGGATCGACAATTGGAACCTCAAACTGTGTTCTATAAGACGCTTGCGAAGAAGCGTCAACCAGTCTACCTTCGCCACTATGAAAGGCATGACCCAACCACTAATCGCTATCTTGGTATTCTCTATGATGGTCTCATGTGACGGGAGTAATGACGAGCTCCTCCTGTCCGGTGTGCTAGAAACTGATGATTACGATCTAGTGGCCCCTTTCTCAGCCAATCTGACCGAAATCAGAGTTGAGGAAGGCGACAATGTTCTCGAGGGTGATACTCTGGCGGTCTTAGATACCGTAGTAGTCGGGGCAAAGCGCCGTTCGGCGCTGGCGGAGGTAAGGCGCGCGCAGGCGAATCTTTCTAATCTTGAAGCCGGAAGTGACAAAGAGAAAATAATGGCGGCGGAATCTCGTCTGGAGATTTCAGTTGCTAAACTAGAGCAAACCAAACGAGATCTTAAGAGGGCTGAGAAACTCCACTCAGAAGCTCTCATCGGTGATCAATCTCTCGAAATATCACAGTTGAAGCTGCAAACCGCCCAGTCCGCTAAGCGAATCCTAAGTGAGGAGCTGGCAGATCTCAAGCGGGGCGCAAGAATTCATGAGCTATCTGCGGCCAGGGCGGCTCTTTCGCAATCTGAGGGCGAGTTGTCTGTGCTCAAGAAACAACTCGATGACGCATTCCTCATAGCCAACACCAGCGGCATAGTGCATTTGCTTCCATACCAGACTGGGGAATTGGTGCCGGCAGGGCGGAGTGTGGCGACTATTCATTCCCTTGCAGATCTGTGGATCAGGATTTTTGTGCCTGAAGACAAGCTCGATAGAGTTAGTCTGGGCGACAGTTTGAGTTTCTCTGTGGACGCGTATCCAGATAAACACTTTCTGGCGTTGATAACGCATATTTCCTCTTCAGCTGAGTTCACTCCACGTAACGTGCAAACACAAGATGAAAGAATGAATCTGGTGTTCGCTGTCAAGCTGGTAGTGCTATCCGGGGCTGCTCAGCTCCGCGCTGGGATGCCCGCAGATTTCCTTTTGTGACGCGCGTTTGCCATGAACTTTCCCGCAAGAAAGGATAAAAGACGTCCCGACTCTGAATTCGTCATAGAAGTCGGGGGGCTATCAAAGCGCTTCGGTGATATACTCGCAGTGGACAATATTGATTTCAATATCAGAAGTGGAGAGGTCTTCGGTTTCTTGGGGCCAAACGGTTCCGGCAAAACGACCACTATTAGAATGTTGTGCGGAATTCTGCAGCCTACCAGTGGAACCGGAAGGACGGTGGGCTTTGATATTTCAACACAGAGCGAGCGAATCAAAGAGCATATCGGATACATGTCTCAAAAGTTCTCTCTCTATGATGACCTAACTGTCATCGAAAACCTTCGATTCTATGCCGGACTGCATTCAATCCCGAAAAATGTCAGGGAGAATCGTGTAGAACAATCACTTGAGCGCGCTGGTCTTCAAGACAGACGCACTCAGCAGGCTGGAAGTCTGTCTGGAGGCTGGAAACAGCGCGTGGCGCTTGTCTGTTCGATGATACATCAACCAAGTGTTGTATTTCTGGATGAGCCTACAGCCGGTGTTGATCCGGTTTCACGCAGACGATTCTGGGAAATGATCTATCGTTCAGCGGAGAACGGCTCCACATTTCTGGTGACAACTCACTATATGGATGAGGCCGAACGCTTTGATAGAATGGTTTTCATTGACAAGGGCAAGTTGATTGCGCAGGGATCTCCCGAATACATTAAGCGTACGGAGTTCCGGAACAAACTATGGGAAATAAACTGTCAGCCATTATCCACAGCCGAAGAGATCTTACGGCATGCACCGGATGTTATTGAAACAACGTTGCACGGAATTTCCATTCACGTCACAACGTCCGAGCAATTCTCGAATGTCGATAGTCTCGCCCGCGCATTAACTCAAAGGGGAGTAAGGGTAAATTCAATTCATGAGACGGCCCCTTCTCTGGAAGACGTCTTCATTAGTCTGGCGGTGGGAGCTAACTCACTGACAAGAGAGGTTTCGTAAGATGTTTAGCTGGTCACGATTTTCTGCAATCGCCAAAAAGGAATTTATCCATATGCGACGAGACCGGCTGACTTTCGCCATAATGATGGGTATCCCGATAATTCAGATAGCGTTATTTGGTTTCGCGATCAACACGAATGTGGATCATATTCCTCTCATAGTCTGCGATCTTTCCCACTCAAGAGAGGGCAGGGATTTCGTCCAAAAACTGGTCAACACATCCTATTTTGACTTGGTAGGTTGGGCCGACAGCTACAAAAGAGCAAAATCGTATTTAGATCGGGAAGAGGCCAAAGCCGCCGCGCTGATACCGGAAGATTATCCCAGAGACCTAAGGCGAGGAGCGGCACAGGTTGGCATTCTGGTGGATGCGTCCGATCCTATTCTGGCAAGTTCTGCGCTGTCCACAGCGTCACAGGTCGGATTGGTTATGAATATAGGCATTATGGAAGAATCCGGTGGAAGAATCGGGCTTGACAATCAGGTCCTCGATGTGCGCACACGTGCTCTGTATAATCCCGATCTGCGTTCCGCCGTTTATATCGTCCCGGGCCTGATCGGAGTAATTCTTACCATGACAATGGTCCTTATTACTTCGGTGGCCATTGTTCGCGAACGCGAGCGCGGAGCGCTTGAAGCCCTTATTACCACACCGGTTTCCAAGATGGAACTTATGTCCGGAAAGATTCTGCCCTATGTCGCCGTAGGCTATATACAGATGACATTGGTGCTATTGGTGGCCTGGCTGATGTTCGGTATTACGCCGCAAGGAAATGTCGCCTTTCTTTATTCAGTGGGATTCCTCTTCATTGTGGCCAGTTTAGGGGTAGGTATGGTAATCTCCACTGTGGCCAAGACACAAATACAAGCCATGCAGATGTCGTTTTTCTTCTTCTTGCCCAACATACTTCTCTCGGGTTTCATGTTCCCCATTTCGGGCATGCCGGATATAATTCAGAGGCTCGCGCATATTCTCCCTCTTACGTATTTTCTGGTTTTCTTGAGAGGAGTGATGCTCAAGGGAACCGGACCTGCAGAATTATGGCCTTACGTGGGGCCACTACTGATCTTCGCCCCAGCCATAGTAAGCGTGGGTGTGCTCAAGTTCTCCAAGAAGTTGTCATAAACCTCTTTTTGGATATCCCGCTATCCACTCCCCCCCAAATCAGGATCCAAACGAACTGTAGAGCGAGTGTCAAAAGCAGCATAATTGAAGTTGCGCCATGACTGTTAACTCGCTACCGTTCAAAAATGCCGGAGTGGTGGAATTGGTAGACACCAGGGACTTAAAATCCCTTGGTTCGTAAGGACCGTGCCGGTTCAAATCCGGCCTCCGGCATATCAACTGCCTCAGCAATGGAGCAATGCGAAAATGTACGCGCTGTGCCGATCGTCGCATGTTCTGCGCCGACGCATTGCGCTCCAAAGTGATGCAAATTGCCATGTGACAGGGAAATCTTTTCCGGTTCGCATTGCGTTTATTATCGATGTCATGGGAACCAACCCCGTTTTTCTCTTGTAAAACTGAATGAAACAGTGTATACTATGCTTAGAGAGGAAGTGCTTACACAGGGCTCCACTTTGCATAGCACGTAGTTTGCTCTACGTCAGGATGATATTAGGTAAGTCAGGCTAAACAGTTGAATGCGCGCAATGTGACGGCGTATTGGTGATACTAAGGGATGATTTTGGCAGAATCGCAAGAAACCTTTTGGGAACAGATTCAAGAATGAAAACTCGTATTATGGATAAAGAAATAGGCGGCATGGACAAGGGATTGTTTCGCTTCATGTCCGCCACAAACCAAACCAGTTTCATCTTTAGGAGGTGGACCTTGACAAAACGCCTACACCAAGCAGCAGTCGTTGTGGCGATTTTTGTGCTACCGTCACTGGTTCTTGCCGGCGTTGGCCATCAGTTCAAGGCGGCAAAGGCGATGACCGGAGAGAACAACACTATAGTTGTACCTCTGGAAATCACTAATGACGCTAATTTGACCGCGCTCGACATTCCGCTAACCTTCTCTGAAGGCGTGGAGCTTAAGGCGGTCGATTTTGAAGACACTCGCGTGTCATACTTTGATTTCAAAGTGGCCAATATCAAGAACGACATCAATCAAGTCGTAATTGGGTTGCTGCCCAAAATGTCGACAGCCGACAAGCCTGACTTGGAAGCCGGTAGCGGCGTGATCGCCAGGCTGGTTTTCGAGGTCACTGATCCATCGATCAGTGAAGTTACGATAGAGGCGGTAACTCTTGAGCAGCCAAACCACTCGCTCCTGTTCGTCTACCACGAATATGACGACAATGGTGTGCCCGGTACTCGTGTCGAACGTCCAGACTTTGAGCAGGTTACTGTTGCTCTTAGTGGAACTACCGACGCGGAATTGCCGACGACCTTTGCTGTGGATCAGAACTATCCGAATCCGTTCAATCCTTCGACCACCGTTTCTTTCGCACTGCCCGAAGCGTCAGATGTCAATCTGACCATCTACAACGTTCTGGGTCAGGAAGTGGAAGTGCTGGTCAATGGGGAGATGCCGGCTGGCAATCATACTATTGAATGGTTTGCGGACAATCGCTCCAGCGGAGTATATTTCTATCGTCTGACGGCGAATTCGTTCAGTGAGACGAAGAAGATGTTGCTTCTGAAGTGATTCTTTTCTTGATGAATCGACACGCATTTGTGCTCTGGCACAATTGAGTGTTGACGTAGAGGTAAGCAGACTGAAAGCGTTTTTGCTAAAGTTTCGTTGAACATTACCCTGTCCCGAGCGCACGGGACAGGGTTTTTTTGTGAGTTGTTCGCTGTACATTCTGCGCCGTTTTGGTCGCCAATTCTGCGATCAGGTGGCGACTGGATGATCTCGGTGCTCCACTGTTGACATGCAACTTGTTGTCGTGTTGGCTATAAGCCATAGAGCGGGATGCTCGGCACATCGTTTGATACTCTTCAGGGAGTCGGAGAAGGGTGACAACCGACCGCCCTGAGAGGGGAGAGATGCGTCGGTCGATAGCGGCGATGCATCTCCGTGTGGCGGCTGGTTGTTTCGTGCTGCCGGTGGTGAGGAAAGATGGGTCTCGGCTGGAAGGTCGGGACCTCTATTATGTACATCTGCCGAAATGCCCGGCCACCGGGACCGGCAAGAATGGTCATCGCAAGGCCAGGAGTTGCAGGTCCTCGTCACAGCATGGCGGCACAACGAACTCGCGGTCAGAGTTTCCATTGTCACCTATTAGCGAAACCGTAACCAGCGATTCCCTTTTATTCGCGCAGTAGCGGGCCGTGATTGAGGCAGCTTTCATCAGGTTCTCCTCGCTGGCCGAGCCAATCAACAGTGTGACCGGCGAGCCAATGCCCAGTGACTCCAAATGGTGATGTTCCGGCTTACGATAGGCCTGAATAGAGTTGTTTTCCTGCTCGTTCCGGCCAACGATCAGCTTGGTTGAGGAATCGAGACGAAAATGACGTCCCAATCGAAGCAGGTTCAAGTCGTTGAAGGTAATCCTGTCGGTGTGGGCAAGCAGGTCGCGCAAACGTTTGGAATATGATTCGTCGGTAAGAAGGCAACCGGATGCCGGAGAAGGGTAGTCCTCCAGCCCAAACTTCTTGGCCAGTTCAATCTGTCTGTGCCTGCTACGACCGCTAATACGTTCAAGCATGTTTCTGTCAACAAGTCCGCTCAATTCCGGTTCGGTCGGGTCGAGCAGTTTGGCCGACAGCGGTCGCAATAGTTTTCCCTTCAGGCTCGATTCGCGCAAAACCAGGTTCATTTTGTTGCGAACCTGCGACATAGGACGCTGACCTATTACTTCTCCGGTGATTATGAAGTCCGCATTGATCATTTCCATGAAATCCTTAGCTTCCCGAAGCATGAGAAGCCTGCAATCGGTGCACGGATTCATGTTCTTGCCACGCCCAAAACGAGGACTCTTTACGATATCGACAAACTTCTGCCCAAGGTGCATCAGCTTCACGTTGAAACCAAACTTCTCGGCGGTCGGGTAAGGGTTGGAACCACAGGATGAGCGGTCACCCAGATCGCACCCAAAGTGTGTCATGAAAGTAATAGCGGTGACCTCGATGTTTTGCTGCAGAATCAGCAAAACGGCAAGAGCCGAATCCAATCCACCGGAGAAAAGAGCGACGGCATGTCCACGTCTGTCGCCGGAACTATTATACATCTACTTCCACATCCACTATGGCGTCCAGTGTATGGATTTGTCGCTGTAGTGCCGACAGGCATAATAGGGTGTCATTACTAAGTATACGGCCGATGGAGCTGTTTTGTAAGTCGTTTCATGTTGACTTGGTTGGGAACTGCCACTACTATGGGCCGGTTAGATGAGAAAGGACTGAAAACTATTCTATCTGCCGCAAACAATTGGCTAAAGCATGTCGCTCTTGTGAGTCAGGAACTGCTGTTTTTCAGCACGCGGATGACAGTGGCTCTTTTTTCTCGTCCATTCTACTTTACAGAGACGATGGAGCAGATGTGTATCATAGGAGTAGGATCGCTTTACTTGATCGTGCTGACCGGTATTTTTGCCGGTCAAGGATTTGCCCTTGCTTTTGCTAATGAGCTGGCGGATTTCGGTGCCAAAAGCTATCTTGGACGGATCATGACTATTTCGATAGTCCGGGAACTCGGCCCGGTGCTGGCCGGGCTGATGTTCGCTGCTCGAGTTGCAGCCGGAATCACTTCGGAAATTGGAGCCATGAAATCATCGAACCAACTCGATGCTATGACAGCCTTTGGTATCGATCCGATCAAGCGTATCGCTGTGCCCCGATTGATTGCACTTGTCTTGATGTTGCCTGCATTGACCGTCGTATGCGATGTCATCGCTATATCCGGCGGATACATGGTAGCGGTGTTGCTCGCTCATGTGAGTGGAACGGCGTACTGGGCGGCAGTGAGGGAGCGACTCGTTTTTGGGAATCTGTTCGTCGGTCTGCTCAAGCCTTTTGTGTTCTCTTTCGTTATTGCGTTTATTGCCTGCTACAAGGGATTCACTGCTGGAGGCGGGACCAAGGGAGTCGGTAAGGCTACTACTGAATCGGTTGTGCTGTCTGCGATCACTATCCTGATGGTGAACTTTGTGATCACCAAAGTAGTGTTTTCCGTAATAAAGGGTTACTTATGATCGTGCTGCAGGAAGTCGATTTCTTCTACGGCGACCATCACGTATTGAAGAACGTCTCGTTCAGCATACAGGAGGGGGAATCGGTTGTCATAATGGGACCGTCCGGTTCAGGAAAGTCGACAATACTGCGACTGTTGCTTGGTCTGGAGTGCCCTCAGCATGGATGCATAACACTTGACGGTAAGAATATCTGCAAGATGGAGGAAAAGGAAAAGCGTGAGATTCGCAAGACTATCGGGATGGTCTTTCAGGATGGCGCTCTATTTGACTCGCTCACAGTTGGTGAAAACGTCGGGTACTACCTGCTTGAGCATACAAAACTACCCTGGGACGAAATAAGTCGCAGAGTGGACCAGATGCTGGGATTTGTTGGCTTGGACGACGAGGATATTGTCAATAAACTGCCCGAACAGTTGTCAGGAGGGATGCAGAGACGAGTGGCAATTGGGCGTTCTCTTCTATCCACCAACCCGAGAGTCATGCTCTATGATGAACCGACAACCGGTTTGGATCCCTTCTCGACCGCCAATGTAATTAACCTGATTGAGAAGCTACACAGCGAAAAATCAATCTCGACCGTTGTCGTGACTCACCAGATTTCAGACGCAATTGCACTAGCCGACCGGTTTGTTGTGATTATAGAGGGGCGAGTAGCCTTTGACGGGAACATTGAGCAGCTACGCGACAGCCTTGATATTGACGTGCTGACATTTCTGGCCCCATTTCGAGAGTCATTTTGGGGAGTAGCAAAGCGGCGATTCGTTCCGGGCGTTACGTGGCAATCGGGGAGGACACAGTAGGGTCCGTGCGAATCACGAACTACACGACTACAGGATATAGGGTGATATGAAAAAGACAATTGGTGAAAAGTGGGGAGCCTTGAAGGTAGGGCTGGTTTTGGTGTTCGCAATTGCGGCAATGCTTTGGGCATCCTTCTTCGGCGGCGGAACATCGATTTTTGAACAAAAAAGTACATTTGTCTGCTATTTTCAGAACGTAAACGGCCTAATCTCAGGATCACCCGTATGGATGGCCGGGGTCGAGGTTGGCAACATTCGTTCAGTCAAATTCGTGAATCTTGATTCAGTTCGTGTGGTACAGGTTACCTGCCGCATCAAGAAATCTGCCTGGCCGATGGTGACCAGCCAGGCGCGCGTGCAGTTGGGCACCATTGGGTTCCTAGGTGACAAGTATGTTGAGGTTTTACCGGGAGTAGTGGGAGGTCCGACAATCGCAGACGGTGATGTCGTTCCAACAGCAGTTTCCGCCGATGCGGCCAGTATGTTTGAGGCTGGGCGTGAGGCCTTTGACGGAGCCGGAGAACTGGTGAGCAGTATGGATACGCTGTTGACCAGACTGAACAGAGGCGAGGGAACACTAGGCCAAATGGCGGTAGACGATCAACTGTATAGCAAAATGACAACTCTCATGGCTCGTCTGTCCAAGCTCACCGCATCCATGCAAAACAATCAGGAACGCATTGTGTCGTCTATTGAAACGACTGCAGAAGCTTTGAGCGATCTGTCCAAAAAAGTGAATGGCAATACCGGTACAATCGGTAAGATCATGAATGATCCAGCGCTCTATGATAATCTTGCCGCTACCAGTGCCCGGTTCGATAGCATTCTGACCAGGATCAACACTGCCGAAGGAAGTCTCGGCCTCCTGGTCAGCGACACAACGCTTTACACCGATTTGTCGAATCTGCTGGTTCGAGTTGGAAATCTCGTTTCCGATATCGAAGAAAACCCGCGAAAGTACTTCAAGTTATCCGTGTTCTAATTCTTTTTTGGACCTGTTCTCTTGTACGCTATCGGTCGGCTACGGATTGCCACTGTCGGGACGTTGTCAGACACGTTTCTTTTGCCTTCATTTTTCTTCAAATTGGCCTGATATTTATTTGAATACTGCCCCGTGATTGCAGTATTTCTAGTGAGCAGGAAACGGAAGCGAGGAAATGGACGCCGTTCTGGTGACAAAAATCAAACGCGGAAACCGAAAGGCTTTGGGCAAACTGGTTGAGCGGCACAAGAAAACTGCCTATCGACTGGCTCTTGGGCTGGTGGGCAATGTCGATGACGCCCACGATATTTCTCAAGAGGCATTCTTGAGAGTCTATCGCTCGGCTGACACTTTCGACAACAGCAAACCGTTTCTTCCCTGGTTCTACCAGATCATCGCCAACCTGAGCCGTACATGGCTGCGCAGGAGGACAACACGGGATTACCGCCAGGTGGACATAGATGACGTATCATTCCTGCTGGTCGATGACAGCAATCCCGAGACAGCTCTGGTGAAAAAGGAGACAGTTGCCCAACTGCGCGCCGCCCTGCAGAAACTACCGTTTCACGATAGAGAGATTATTACGCTCCAGCATTTCCGAGCGATGTCGTACGATGAGATTGCTGCAATTCTCGATATCCCGAGGGGGACCGTTATGTCGCGGTTGTATTATGCTCGAAAAAAACTGGCCAGTCTGATGGGTAAGAACGATGAATGATGATATTCGTAAGCTGCTTTCCGGCTTCATCGATGGTGAACTGGATGACGATCAGCGAATGATGGTTGAGCGAGAACTTGAGCAGAATTCCGATCTACGCCGAGAACTTGAAGAGCTCCAGAGGCTCAAGGAGACAACTGACATGATGCGCTATGCTGATCTTCCAGATGAAGTATGGGACGATTACTGGTCTTCTATCTATCGAAAGACGGAACGAGGTATGGGGTGGATCGCCTTTTCAGTCGGGGCGATCATTTTGCTCGGATTCGGCCTGTTTGAAGGTCTAAGTGCCATGTACGCCGATCCGACCGCGCCATGGTGGCTAAAAGCGGGAATTACCGGAGTCGGCGCGGGATTAGTATTTTTGCTTGTTTCTTATGGCCGGGAACGCCTGTTTGTCTTCAAACGTGATCGTTACCGGGAGGTGCAAAAGTGATCGTGACCAGTTGCGAACATATAGCCGGCAAGAGAATCGCGAAGACACTTGGACTGGTAAAGGGAAACACTATACGGGCACGTCATATTGGACGCGATATTGGCGCTCTTTTTCGCACAATAGTTGGCGGAGAAGTTAAAGAATACACTAAGCTGCTTGCTGAATCTCGCGAGCAAGCGGTGGATAGGATGGTGAATGATGCAAAGGCGATGAATGCCGACGCGATCATCATGGTCCGCTTTTCCACGTCGGCGATAATGACCAGCGCTGCCGAATTGTTAGCCTACGGTACAGCGGTGTTACTTAAGGACGAGTAGCCGGTATTGGCTCTGACTTGACAGTGGGCTTGAAGAAGTGTATCTCAGTCCATGCCAAACTTGTCACAGATTAATCCCGCTTCAATTAAGGGATGGCTTCCGGGTCGTCCATTTGTGCTCTTGTTTTTCACTAATATCCTGATTGTTGCGCTCTTTGCCTGCCTGCGCGCGCTATTCTTGCTAATGAACTTCCAGAGAATCTCAGGCGCATCGCTTTTCGATATCGCAACCGCCTTTGGCATAGGCTATCGTTTTGATCAAGCCGTGGCGATGTATCTTCTCTCCGTTCCGATTCTGATAATACCCTGGCTCAGTTTGAACAAGAGCATGATACGGCACTTCGTTGCAGGATTCTTGACCGCGGTAATTTCGCTCAGCTTGCTGATTTCGTTGTCCGATATTCGCTTCTTTTCCTACTTCGATTCACATCTAAACTTTCTTGCCACGGAATACCTTGACGAAGGACCAACCGCCTGGAATCTAATTTTTTCCGATAAGTGGGCATTCTGGTTCATTGCGCTCTGGCTACTTGTCTCAGTCGGTCTCTGGGCTTCTCTGAAAGCAATGTTTTCTCGACTGTCTTCGCTGCCCCACCGTTATTCATGGACGAATCAAATCATTTGGTTCCTTATCGCATCCAGCTTAGTTGTAATCGGTATTCGCGGGCGGGTCGGCCTCTCGCCAATCAACTGGGGGATGGCTTATTTCAGTGACTCGCCGTTCGTCAATGAGCTTGCACTCAACGGAGTCTTTACACTTGGGCGAACAATGGCCGAGACAAACGGCGATCCAAGGCTGTCGTACCTGGACGAATCAGAACGATTCGCCTTTGTCCAACGTGAGCAGGCGCTGGCCACTGCGCGTTCTATGTTATGGCAGAACGGGCAGGAGTGGCTTGACAGTAATTCGGTGCGACGACACTCTCGTAGTGGCCCTGGCCCGCTCAATTACCAACCAAATGTCATCATAGTTGTCATGGAAAGCTGGGCCGGGATGAATACGGGAACACTCGGCGAAACACGTAATCTAACCCCGAATTTTGATACTGTCGCCGCGCAAGGACTACTATTTACACAGTGCTTTGCATCGGGAATTCGTACGAGTTTTGGTCTTGGTGCGACACTTTGCTCGTTTCCATCGCTGCCCGGACGCGCTATAATGAAGCGATATGACGCACGCCACCCGTTCGTTTCGCTGCCTGAGATTCTAGCTCAACGTGGTTACACAAATTGCTTTGCTTACGGTGGAGACCCGGTCTTTGATAATATCGAGGGGTTCTTCCGGGAGCAGGGGATAGAGCGCTTCTATGACAACGAGTTTTTCGGAAGGGAGAACGATTTTTCAAAGTGGGGAATACCCGACCATGTCCTTTTCGACAAGAGTGGGGCGCTGATCGATTCGCTAACTCGACCGTTCTCTCTGACAATCCTTACTCTCTCGAATCACGAGCCGTGGGAATTGCCGGATTCGTCGGTACGGCGGTATTCGGACGACTCCGACAGCTCCAAAATCTTCAACAGCATGATTTATGCGGACTGGGCGCTGGGACGTCTAATTGACTCGCTAAAGGCTCGCTCTGTATACGACAGTACAATCCTAGTGTTCGTCTCCGACCACAATCGACTTGTAGATAGCCGATATCTTATTGTGCCGAACACTTTTCACATCCCGTTGCTATTTCTTGCCCCCCCGGAGTTGCTGGAGAAGTCGCGAATGTCGGACTTCGTTTGTAGCCAGACAGATATCCTGCCGACAGTGATGGGTTTGCTGGGCGGTGATTACATACACCAAAGCTGGGGACGCGATCTTCTGAACATCAGCGATGGTGACTCAGGTTATGCTATTGTGAATCGGCACGACCGAATCGGGTATATCGACAGGTCGTACTTCTATTTCGAAACCGAGGCACTGCACCCTAAATTGATCGATCGTGCAACAATGCAATTGATACCAGATACCTCAACCGGATTCCGCGATCTGTTCGACAGCCGACAGCGCAGACTGCGGCACTATATGCAGGCGGCGGACCAGTTGACTATTCCCGTAACAGCCCTGCGAGCAGACCGTTACTAATTCCGTCAATACAGCTTTATGCTGCCGACAGTCCGTTCGACTGCGTCAACAATCGAGCGGTCTCGCACCAGACCCGTGACTATCTCGATATCCGGGTAGAGTGGGCGATCATCGATCAGTCGCTTCAACTTGCGTCGGATGACCCGATACGCAGCCTCGGTGCCTGCTCCACCCTTTAGCGGGCGGCGGAAGTCGAGCGCTTGAGCGGCAGTCATCAACTGTATAGCGACTATGATCTCGGTATTGCGTACGATTTCGGTCAACTTCCTAGCAGTCACCGACCCCATGCATACATGATCTTCCTGATCGGCCGACACCGAGACGTTATCTACTACCGCCGGATGCGAGAGAACTCGATTCTCACCGAGCAGGGCGGCCTGTGAATACTGGGCTACCATGAGGCCGGAGTTCAGGCCCTTGCCTTCGACCAAAAAGTCCGGCAATCCCGAGAGGGCGGGGTTCATCATTCGGTTGGTGTGGCGCTCTGAGATATCGCCGATTTCAGTCACTGCGATGGCTAAAAAGTCCTGTGCCATCGCCACCGGTTGGCCGTGAAAATTGCCCGCTGCCAGATACTCGTTCTCCTTGGTGAAGAATAGAGGGTTATCGGTGACGCCATTGATTTCGTCAATGTGTATCCTGGTCGCATAGTCGAGTGCGTCCAGCGACGCGCCTACGATTTGCGGTGTGCATCGCAGCGAGTAAGCATCCTGGACTTTGCCTTTGTTGGCAGGAATTGTTCTGGACCCTTTTATGATCCGTCGAATGTTTTCGGCCACAACCTGTTGTCCGCGATGATTGCGGATTCGGTGCACTCGGGGATCATAGCAGGCAGTAGACGACTGAACTGCATCAGCTGTCATCGCTGCCGCTATCAAGAAACTCTTGACAAGATTACCCGCGTCGCAAACTGCAAGAGCACCCGCTCCGGTGAACGCTTCGGTGCCGTTGATGATTCCGAGTCCCTCTTTGTATGATAAAGTAATCGGTTTGAGTCCCGCAGCCTTCATCGCCTTGCCACCCGGCACTTTCTTGCCTTTGTAGCGGGCGAATCCTTCTCCCATCACTACTTCGGCGATCTGGGAATGAGGCGCAAGGTCGCCGGATGTTCCCAGCGATCCTTTCTGGTACACGACCGGAGTTACCCCTTTGTTCAGCATCCTGACCAATATCTGCGGCACCAAGAGGCGGACACCTGAATAGCCATTAGCAAGAGTGTTGGCGCGAAGGAGCATAGCTGCACGCGCGTCGGCTTCAGAAATCTCGTCGCCAACTGCGGCAGCGTGTGAATAGACGATACGGCGCTGTAACTCCGCTCCCTGTTCCGGTGAGATTGGTATGCGGGCAAACTCTCCGATACCGGTTGTGACGCCGTAAATAGCCTCACCCGCTTTCACCTTACGCTCGATTAGCTCTCGGCTGGCCTTGATTGCTCTTTGCGAGGCAACAGACAATCTCACTTTGGCCCGCTGGCGGCAAACCATTGCGACCTGCTCGATTGTCAGGTCATTTCCGTTAATCTCTATGGTCTTGTTCGGCATATGTAAATCCTTGCCACTAACTGGTTGCGTTCATCTTGACATTATGAGAATAGTTTTCGGTCGACTGGTTATGATGGCCGCCGACTATGTATCCTGCAGACCGGAGGAGGATGTCGGGGTATAGCGAGTCATTACCGTCGTTCGTATGGTCGAAGTCCGAAAACAATCCTGATCCGCCGTTGCATACCGAAAAGGGACAAGTGGGTGAAATATGGTAACGATCATAGCCAACAGTTTCCTTCAGAAATAAAGATAATATGACGAATCCGATTGTCAACCTGCATTCACCAGCTGATATTACAGCCGTGACTAGTTCTAACGGCACATCGTCTTTTCTCGAAGAGCAGGAATACATCGCTTTCGACACTGAAACAACCGGCCTGTGGGCGCCTGTCCATCGGATAGTAGAGATTGCAGCAGTCAGATTCCGACCGCGAAAGAGGAAGATTGAGACTTTTCAGGCGCTGGTCAATCCTGGCATATCGATCCCGAAAGAGGTTATCGACATCCACGGGATTACCGATGAGATGGTGGCCTCGGCCAAGTCTGCCGGTCCCGTAATCGAAAAGTTTTTGACATTCTGTAGGCCAAACTCGATTCTAATCGCGCATAACGCCATGTTCGATATTTCATTTCTCTCCTGCGAAATGAGGCGGTACAGCCTCGATTTACCGATGAACAGAATTCTGGATACTGTGGACCTTTGCCGACGCTGCTTCCCGGGAAAGCCATCATATTCATTGCTTTCTCTGGCAAAATCATTCAGGATAGCCCGGACCCAGGAGCATCGCGCGCTTGCCGATGCCATAATTGTACGCCGCCTTTTTCTACGAGCACTTCCTAAGCTCCCGGAACTCGCCAGCTTCGACCAGCTCGGTCGAGCCATGTCTGTCTACAGCTTTTCGTCATGGCAGGACGAGGCGACCAGTCTACCGCCGGAGTTCAAGCCGCTTGAAGCGGCGCTTGGTTATGGCGGGAGGATCGAGATTGAGTATATCAGTCCTCGGGGCTATAGGAGCCATCGAATCATTCACCCCAAGGCGCTCCACCGAAAAGGAAAGCATCTCTATGTCAGCGCATTTTGTGAGCGGACCAACGAGGAGCGCGTTTTTCGTCTCGACCGGATAAGTGCGATGAACGTCCCATCCAACTGAATCTGACAAAAAAGAAAAGCCCGACTCGCACAAGGCGAGCCGGGTCGGATTAACTGTTGGGATTTACATAGTTCTACCCCAACCAAAACCTGTTGAGGTGGTAACTACGTAGCAGTCACCTCGCATAAGTCTATTGTACTAATAAGACCACCTCCTTTCTCGCGTATCTGTTTTACGCCATTTTCGGCAATCAGTTCAACAAAAACTTTTGGGACTGCTGCCGGCAGATTGGCCAAAGCAGAAAATCACAGAGCGGCTCTGGAGAATTGCCTCAAAAGGGGGCTCTGGTAGTAATTCTGGCAATAATAATGGAGCCAAGGGGGGTCGAACCCCTGACCTCTTGACTGCCAGTCAAGCGCTCTCCCAACTGAGCTATGGCCCCATATTTAGAATATCAAGGTATACGATCGTAATCGACTGGAGTCAACACAATTCTTAGGATTGCGAAGGTCGGTAGTCCCGTACATAGCCCAAGTCAACTTACAGCCTTTTCCAACCGATTGGGGCGAGTGAGGCAAACAGGCACGCCAACCAAAGCTATTACCGCAGCTACATGGATAACCGCCGTGAAGGAAGAAATAAAAACAACGCTCTCATCACCCAGATCTGCGCGGGATACCTGAAACCAGGTAAAGAGCGCCGTTGCCAGTGCAATGCCGATAGAAATCCCCAGATTGCGAGTCGTGGCCAGAATCCCCGAAGTGACAGCTCTCTCCTGTTCGCTCACCGATCCCATAAGGGCGGATGCGTTAGGAGTGCTGATAAGTCCAATACCGACACCAACAACCATCAGGGCATAGGCTACATGGTCAACACCACTTCCCGCGTCAAGTTGTTCCAGATAAAATAATCCGGCCGCCAGAAGCGCCATTCCAATACTGGTCAGATATCGAAACCCGAATCGGTCCGATGCCTTCCCAGCCAACGGCGCGAAGATAAACATGAGGACCGGCAGGATTACAAGAAACATCCACACTCGCTCTGGTCCCAGGTTCTGCACATTTTCCAGATAAAACGGTACCAGAATAAGCACTCCCGATAGTGGGATGAACATCGTGAGCATGGTTGCAATGGATGTAGTGAACTGACGATTTCTGAATATCTGAAATCCGACAAGAGCGTGCCGGGGGTCCCGTTCCAGTCGAATGAAAGCCAAAAGGGCGATCAACGATACTACACCTAATCCCCAGATACGAAAATCGAACAGTGGATAATTGTCGATCAGCTTCAACCCGAACATGGCAGTAACAAGGGCCAGCGAGATAGCGGCTGAGCTGGCAAACCGCGTTTTCCTGGCAGTCTGCTGGCGTTCGAGGCGGCCAAAATACTTCACAGTCATGAGCAGCCCAACAATGCCAACAGGGATTTGAACCGTAAATATCCACTGCCAGGGCCAGATGCTCAGTAGTATACCTCCAAGCGGCGGCCCCACCATGAACCCGGCGGCGACCATCATCACCATTAGCCCGATTCCCTTGCCGCGTTCTTCGCGCGGGAAAATCGTCGTCACCATACCGGGACCGACCGCGCCAAACATGGCCGTACCTGTCGCCTGAACGACTCTCCCCAATATGAGCGTGTAAATTGTACCCGAAAGTGCGCAAATGCAGGTTCCTGCCAGAAAGCTGATATAGCCAAACTTGTAGGCAAATGCATAGCCCCGAGTTTCGGTCCAGGCGCCGAAGACCATCAGCAGCGAGACCATCGTCATGGAGTAAGCCAGGGCAACCCAAGCGACAAGGTCAATCGAGCATTTGAGTTCGTTGGCTATTGTTGGCAAAGAGACATTGAGAATAGAGCCATCCAAAGTCGCCATGAACGTGCCCAGCGCTCCCACGGCAAAGAGGCGATAGCGTATTTGGTGTATTTTATTGCTGGTTTCAGTCACGTGTATTGGCGTAAGTTGTTGTCCAAAAAACAATTGACAAGCTCCTGCGGTCACCATACCGTACATGGAAGAATGAGTCAATCAGTTTTTTTTATAGAATAATTGAACGGCAGAGCTATTATTACGTCCATTAAATAACGAGCAGCCTGAAACACGGGGAATGAGCAAACAACTGCCCGACCTGGTGAAGGCTTTTGTCGAAGGCGACGATGAAGCTTTCGACGAAATAGTACGTAGATTTCGAAAGCGGATATACTCGCTGGCTTTTCGGCTTCTTGGCAACCATCTTGACGCTGATGAGGTAGTGCAGGAGACTTTTGTTCGAGTATATCGACGACGAAAGGAGCTGTCTAATGTAAAGTACTTTTCGACGTTCCTGCTGCGGGTTGCCTCTAACTATGGTATTGATCTGCTGCGCAAACGAAAAGGGCACTCGACTATGACCGAGGACGCTACCGGATTGCCCGGCCAAGTGCAGCTTGATCTTGCCAGACAGATCGCAACGCCACGCGAGGATTTCGAAAACAAGCGACTGATGGAGGAAATCGTTGCTGCATTTGACCAGTTGCCGCCCAGGCAGAAGCTGACGGCAATTCTCCACGACATCGAAGGATACACCAAAGCAGAAATCGCAGCAACGCTTGAATGCCCAGAGGCAACTGTCCGATCCAATCTCCACATCGCCCGTACGAAATTGAAGAAAATGCTGAAGCAACGTCTCAAAACTCGGGAGTAAAAATGACTTGCCGCCATGCTTCTTCGCTCCTTGAGGATTATATCGATGGTGATCTTTCCGGGGAACTGGCCGATCGTATGCGTGTGCATCTAGAGTCGTGCAATTCCTGCCGGATTGAATACCACCGATCGCAACACCTCAGAACCCTCATGGGGCGCATAGCCTCACCCGACCCGGGCAGTACTTACTGGTCGGAAATCGACGACCTCGTTCGGGCCAAAACAAGTGAACGTGCTGTGTGGTCCGTCGCGCCCTCAGCTTCCTCAAAGATAGTGCAGGCTGCTCGAGGGCGAATACTGCGTTCGGCTCTCTCCGTCGCATTCTCTTCGCTCATTCTGCTGAGCGCCGTTCTGCTCGGCTCAGGCGGATTAAGGGTTGCAACCGAGCCAACTGAGCAAGGAGAAACAATCATGGTTGCTGCCTCCGTCCAGGACTACCTGTCCCGGATGTCGCCGTTGCTCTACACCGTGCACGACTACAGGCGGTTGGCCCGTGGCATTAATCTGGTTGGTCCGCCGGGGTTTTCCAGCAGGCTGGTTGCGGTAATCGAAAGCAAATCGATATAGCAAGGGCTGGTTCTATGAAAAAGTTGCTAAACTGACCAGAGAGGGATGACTACGTGAAACAACTTTCCGCCATACTCCTCACCGGCGCTACAGTCTGTCTGGCGCTGAGTTGCACACAAGGCGACAAGACAGTCCAATTGCGATTCGGGCTTGCACCCGATGCAACCTACTCATACGATCAGACGAATCGGCGCAACGTAAGGGTCACTTCCGGAGACTCCGTTCTCTACGAGCGCGTGGAAAACTACGGAGCCAGCTACAGCATGCAGGTAATCGAGGCAGTTGATGACACTACTGCCGAAGTGGTTGAACGCGTGACATGGACATGGGAAGAGCCGAACAAAGACGATTCCGCTCAGATTGACACTGTCGAACGAAGCCGCGAGATGGCCATGACCATGTATGCTACCGGCAGAGTGAGCAACCTGCGCGTTATCTCGGGAGTGGACTCCTCGCACTTTGCATACCTGCGCAACTACTACGAGCAGGGTTTGCCGGTCTTCCCGGCAGGAGAGCACGTCCCCGGGTATACCTGGACGCAGACTACTAAGGTCGTCTTGCCTGACCAGACTCTGGAGGCGTCGACAACCTATCGAATCAAGTCGCTTGTTCGCGAGGCGGGGTATGATTGCGCGGTGTTGGCATTTGACGGCCTCTTGATTATGCCGCTTGCCCCAGACCCCTCCGACTCAACACAAAAGAGCGGCATTGACCGCATCCAGACAACAGGTGTCATCTATTTCGCATATAAAGAGGGAGCAGTCGTATTGCAAAGGGAACGGTGGGTGATTGATGGCGACCGCAGCCAGATCAACGATGACGGGGAACAAATAAACTACAAAATGGCTGTGGAACTAGACACCGAGATTACTATTACAGGGATAACATACGGCTCCTGAACTTGGGCGCGTCCTGGAAGTTGATCTCAGTTCATCGCTTGTTGAATAGACACGAAGAAGTAATTCCGGCAGGTCGGGACCCCTTGGCTGTTCCGACAACGATGTTGCCGAGTGCCACACAGCTTGCTGTGGGTTATGCGCATCGGTGGAACATTGTTATTGTCTTTTGCCGGCGAGATGGTACTTTCCTTCAATGTCCGGATATCGTGCGATAATTATCATAATCGATGCCTGCGGCGTAGGGGAACTTCCCGATGCCGACCAGTACGGCGATGTAGGTTCTGCGACTTTGCCGAATCTTGCTCATTCCGTTGGCGGATTGAAAATGCCTGTCTGCCAGCGACTCGGATTGGGCAATATCGTTCCAATAGAGGGCATCCCGCCAGAGGATAAGCCGCAGGCTTGTTACGGAAAAATGGCCGAGCAGTCAAAAGGCAAGGACTCAACATCGGGACATTGGGAGTTGGCTGGGGTCGTCCTTGAGAACGCTTTTCCGGTGTTTCCAGATGGCTTTCCATCGGGCTTGGTAGAAGAGTTCGAAAAACGCGCAAGCGTTGGGACTATCGGCAACGTGGCTGCGAGCGGCACAGAGATCATTGCGACACTCGGTGAGGAACATCTCCGAACGGGCAGGATTATTCTTTATACATCGGCTGATTCCGTCTTCCAGCTTGCAGCTCACGAGGATGTTATCCCTACGGAGCGGCTCTATGAAATCTGTCAGGTGGCGCGTGACATGCTGACAGG
>JBHHVC010000011.1:0-24987 GCA_046754125.1 Candidatus Zixiibacteriota bacterium | reverse complement strand
GCTGGTCTGGTCTGTTTGACATGGCCGAGAGGATAGAGCCGGGAATTAGAAAGTGTTGAACAAGAGTAATTTGTGTCGACGCGTACGCTTTTTAGGCCCACCACAAATGGTGAGGCATCAGAGCGTATGCAGGAATGACATACTCAATGAGAACACGGGCTGGCCGGGAGGTCTGCCGCGCACAAGAGAGTCAACCCAAAGACAGAACCTTTAATATGAAAGACGGTATTCACTTTACTATTGCACGTCAGCGTTTAGTTGCTTAAGCAGTTCTGCTGCGCCTGCGTTGGAGGGGTTGAGCCGGAGAGTGTGTTGGAGAACCTTGACGGCGTCTTCTTTTCGTCCGGATTCCAAATATGTCATACCCAGCTTATAGAATACGAAGTCGTTTAGCGGGTTTATCCTGGCAGCCTGCTTTAGCACCACGATCGCCGAATCGTGCTGGGCCAAATCTCCATAAGTAGTGGCAAGATTGACATAGGAATCGATACTGCCCGGGTCGATCTGAATTGCTTTGCGGAAGTAGCCGACCGCAAGGGCTCGCTTCGAACGTCGCGTCGCTATATAACCAAGATTGTGATATCCGCGCGCGAAACTGGAATCGGCTGCTATGGCCCGCCGGAATTCAAGTTCGCCCCGGTCGAGATTGCCCTGACGCAGGGCGGCATTTCCAAGTACCAAATGGTCTTCTGCTCGAAGGCGGGCAGGATCGAGTCCGAGCATGTCGTGATTACTTTCTACTATCAAGAGCGCCAGTACGATAGCGGCCAGCGCAAGGTTCTTGAAGCTACGTCGTCGGTAGAGGTCAACCAGACCGGCAAGGCCCATGATCGACAAGAGGATCAGCAATCCGACAACCGGCTGACGAAATCGGGCGCAAACGAAAAAGAGGATCAGGGTGCTGGAATAGGATAGTATCACGATGTATAGAATCAAAAAGCGTCGCCACTGCTTGAGAGAGAAGATCAGCCCAAACAGGGCGAGAGGAGCGATCAATCCAAAGGGAATGTACACTGGTCCGGCTATCAACAGGGGCTTGACTATTTGAGCGAAGTCGCGCGCCATATAGATGTTCTGGTTGTTGGGGATTTCGTAGCCGTTGAACAAGAGGCGAGTTTTTCTGACCAAAAGCGCCACAAAGTTTCCAGGCGACGCCTTGATTTCACTCCATGTCAGGTCATACCAAAAGTCGGATACTTCGGAGCGTTTCAAAGACCGTTTCAGACTCTGTTCGGCGTAGGCCACGGACTGCTTGTAGCCACCTTCCCAGCTCATGTCGATTCCCGGCACGGTGGCCGACCAGCCAGACGCCTGCCGATTGTTGCCGAGATAGAAATTGTACCCGCCCTGCCATGCGATAAAGACGGGGTCGCCCGATACTACGTAGTTGCGGATCGTTATTGGCAGCACAACGATGAACGCCGCCGCCGCTATGAGCAGATATGAGCGTACGGCCCGATTCCACCCAATGTTGGGCTTCAGGATCAGCCAAACCCAGATAAATAGTACGGGCCCCACTATCAGTATATTCGGTCGGGCCAGACCGGCGAGTCCCAAGAGCATCCCCGCAAAGAAAAAGTTAATCGGTTTGGGGTTGTCCTGACAGCGAAATAGCTGGATCACCAACAATGTTGTCAGAATGACCATCAACGATGTTATCAGGAGCGAAACGTCGTAGTAGAGGAAGGTTGGATAAAAAACCGCCAATGAGGCTGTCCAAAAACCGATTCTAGGTCCTGCCAGTCGCAGTCCAAGGAAATACAGCAAGAGCGGGAGAAAGGCACCCATCAACACCTGAATAAGCCGAGTGAGGTAGAGCGACTGATTGGTAAGGCGGCAGAGCGAGGCAAAGAAATGGGGGTATAGAGGCGCTCGGTAATACGGTTCATCGGGTAGACCGTCATCGGAATTGATCTGGTCCGCCAGACGGACGTGGTAGGCCTCGTCCATTATTGGTTCTGCAAAGGTAGGCAGCGAAGAAATCTGCTGGAAGTAAACGAGCCGAATGGCCAGCGAAGCCAGCAGGATACATATCGGTATAAACCATGCCGCCGTCGACAGGGCCGCCAGTTTTGGAGTCAGCCGCATGACATAGTATAATGGCAGGCTTTAGATGATTCAACATGGATTTTGGTGATATTGGAGTCATATGATAATTGACATTGAACGTCTGTGTTTTATCTTACGGGCGTATGAAAGTAAATGTGGTGGTGGTCGGTCCCTTTCAGGTGAACTGTTATCTCTATTGGGACGAGGACAGTGGCGACGGCGTGATTATTGATCCGGGGGATGAGGCAGATCTTATTGAAGAGGCAGTCACGACATCCGGCTTCAACCCGCGTGGCATATTACTCACTCACGGCCATGGCGATCATATTGCGGCCCTTGCGGATGTGAAAGAGCTTTATGATGTGCCGGTATACGTCGGGCGGGGAGAAGAGGAGCTTCTGAAGAGCCCGTCAGCCAACGTTTCTGCTTTGGTTGGTCAGCCGATTGTGGCGCCTCCTCCTGATGAGTTACTTGACGATGAAGATGTGATTACTTGCGGTTCGATCAGGTTGGCTGTTCTATCCACTCCGGGGCATACGGCGGCGGGAGTCTGCTATCTGGACGAGTCGGCAGGGTGGCTTTTCTGCGGCGATACTCTGTTTTGCGGGTCAATCGGTCGCACCGATTTCCCGGGTGGTTCGTATGACACCTTGATCTCATCGATAGAATCGAAGATATTGAAACTTCCCGACTCAATCGTCTGTTTTCCGGGTCATGGTCCACGTACTACGGTTGGGGCTGAACGAATAGGGAACCCTTTTTTGCAGGGAGGACAGTTTGCCTGAGAATCCGCATGATATTCAGCCGCTCCAGCTCGAAAATGTTACTGATTACCATTGCCATTGTGATTTCTCTGTGGATGCCGTCGGTTCAGTTGAGGAGTACTGTGAAACTGCTGTCAGGCGGAATCTGGCCGAAATCTGTTTCACGACTCATTATGACACGAACCACGCAGTCGGTTACGGCGACAACTTCATCAACGTAAAGGGAAAACATGTCAAGGCGACTCCCGATAATCTGGAGCAATATGTTGACGCTGTCCGGCAGGCTGCCGAAGAGTTCTACGCGCGCGGCCTGTCAGTCAAGCTAGGGGTTGAGTTCGGATGGTATGAGGGCTGCGAGGAATCGCTGCTGGAGTTGACTAACCGCTACGAGCTGGATTACCTGCTGTGCGGTGTGCATACTATCGACTCGTGCTGCTTTTGTACAGGCAAATCATTCGAGCGAAACATGAGTCGCTATTCGATGCATGAATACGTTGGACGCTATTTCAGGCAAGTCATCAATGCAGCCAGGAGTGGTCTTTTTGACACTATAGCGCATCTGGGCAGGTATCTTCACCACGGAATAGCATTTTACGGCACTGAAATCGAGCGTGCACACGAGCCGCATTTGGCCGAAATGTTCGCTGCTCTAATTGAAACAAACACGAGCCTGGAGATCAACACTTCGCCGATGCGGTACGGTCTCAAGCGATACTATCCGTCGATTGAAATCGTCAACCAGGCAAAAAAGGCCGGTGTCGCAGTCTCTTATCTTGGATCGGATGCTCACCGGCCCGAGCAGGTGGGCTATGATTTTGAGGCTGCGGCTGCCTTAGTTCCGTTTGCATTTATGCACTGTGAGGATTGAACAGCGGTAATGCCGGAATCACATCATCGCACACTTCCGCGTTCATTTTACGACCGCCCGACGCTGGATGTGGCTGCCGATTTGATAGGGAAGCAGATAGTGTTCAATCGCTCTGATGGAAGGCTGGCCGCACGCATTGTTGAAGTTGAAGCTTATGTGGGTCAGGATGATCCCGCCTGCCATGCTGCGCGCGGACAAACGAAACGGAATGCGGTCATGTTCGGTCGTCCGGGACATGCGTATATCTACTTTATCTACGGCATGCACCATTGTCTGAACTTTGTGACCGAGCGCGAAGGCTTTCCCGCTGCTGTTCTAGTTCGAGCGGCCGAGCCATCGGAAGGCGAGAACCTAATGCGAGGGTCGGCGATTGACAAGTTCAGGCCAGAGTTGCTGCGAGGTCCGGGAAAGTTCTGCCGGGCTTTTGACCTGACCAGAGAACAAAACGGGGTTGACCTTTGCGGCGGGTGTCTGTTTGTCGCAGAATCACCCCTGTCGACCGTACGAGTTGGTCGGTCTACTCGTATCGGCATTCGCACAGGAGTAGATCTGCTTTGGCGGTTTTATGATGAAGAATCACCGGCCGTTTCCGGTCCGAATAGAATATTGAGAGCGAAAGAACTACAATAAAGCAGGGCACACTTATGGCCAAATCCAGCACGAAACGAGTACTGTCCAAAAACAGCAGGTCGAAAGCTCGCCACTCAAGAATGGTAGTGTCTCGCAAGGATGTCACAATTCCGATCTCAGTATTTGGGAATGTGATGAAGCAGTTCGACGCTGCGGCAAGGAAGCTTAAAATTGAATCGGACCTCTTAGACTTTATCAAGATGCCGCGTCGAAGCACAATGGTCAATCTTCCCGTACTTATGGACGATGGTAAGTTCCGAATGTTCAAGGCATTCAGGGTGCAACATTCAATAGCACGCGGACCTGCAAAGGGTGGGATTCGTTATCACCTGGATGTGAGCCTTGACGAAGTACAGGCACTGGCCTCGTGGATGACCTGGAAGTGCGCTGTTGTCAATATCCCCTTTGGTGGTGGCAAGGGCGGCATCATTTGCGATCCACACCAGATGTCGACCGGGGAGTTGGAGCGGCTGACACGGCGATATGTTGCTGATATGATTGATTTGTTCGGTCCAGATGATGACGTTCCGGCGCCTGATGTCGGCACTGGTCCGCAGACAATGGCTTGGTTTATGGATACGTTTTCAATGCGCGAGAACCGGTCCATCCCGGGAACGGTTACCGGCAAGCCGGTAACGCTGGGAGGATCGCTGGGACGAGCCGAAGCTACCGGGCGAGGGGTCATGCTCATGACCTCAGAGGCTGCAAAGCACCTGGGGATGGATCTTGAGGGAGCCACAGCAGCTGTGCAGGGCTTCGGCAACGTTGGTTCGATATCAGCCAAACTTCTATGGGAGCGTGGGGTGAAATTCACCCATGTATCTGACGTCAATGGCGCTATCCGCAATTCGCACGGCATTGATATCGGGGCGTTGATCGACTACACAAAGGTGCACAAGTCTATTGTTGGCTTTCCCAATGCAAAGCCGATCCGGCCGAATAACATACTCTATGCTGATGTCGACATTCTGGTGCCTGCCGCACTGGAAAACGTCTTCACTGATAAGAATGCAGACCGTGTAAGATGTCGCATTCTGGCTGAGGGAGCCAACGGACCGACAACGCCCGAAGCGGATGCGATATTGAAGAAGAACGGCGTTGTCGTCATTCCTGACATATTGTGCAACGCAGGCGGCGTTACAGTGTCGTACTTTGAGTGGGTCCAGAATCGTATTGGCTATTTCTGGACGGAGGAGGAAGTGAATCGTCGACTTGAAGAAAAGATGGTTGCGGCCTTTCATGATGTACTTACTTTGTCGATCGAGCACAAGGTCGATATGCGCATAGCCGCGTTCATGCTTGCAATAATGAGAGTAGTCGACGTCGTGAAGCTTCGGGGCATCTATTCGTGACGACTGTGTTTTCGTTGAATTGGCGGGCAGGTTGTGCGCAGAGCATCCGTTCTAGCGTTTGAATCGTGATCGGTTGATGTGTATGAGTGAGGCCGGATAGGGGAAACGAGCAGCTAAGAAGAAGTATCATGTTTGGCGAAGAATTCTTGCAACGAGCGATTCTGGCAGCGCCAGCAATTTTTTTCGCGCTGACTGTTCATGAGTATTTCCATGCATGGACCGCACTGCGTTTTGGCGATACAACAGCGAGGGATATGGGGCGTCTTACTCTTAATCCGCTGGCTCATATCGATCCGATGGGCTTGATCATGATGTTCGTCTCCCAGTTTCGTTTCGGGTGGGCCAAACCGGTGCCTGTCAATTTGTTCAATGTGCGGCATCCTCGTGTGGCCAGTTTCTGGGTGTCGGCAGCCGGACCGCTGTCAAATCTGGCGATGGGCTTGGTTTTTGGGATGCTGTTTCGGCTGGTACTGTCTGGCGGGTTGTCGCTGCCCGATATGGTCGGGGAGTTTCTGGTTATGTTCTTGTACACCAGCGTAATGATAAACGTGTCGCTGTTCTTCTTCAATATGATTCCGCTGTTTCCTCTCGATGGTTCGCACATTTTGCGGAGCATCATGCCTGAGGAGCATGGATCTCTATTTGATCGGCTTGATCGAATCTCTCCTTTTATTCTGCTGATACTAATCATAACAGGAGGTTTCTGGTTTGTATTGGGGCCATTCATTTCAATGTTCGTCTACCTGTTTGCCGGTATACATGTGGGCTGAGGTGCATTCGTGAAATTGTGGATAAGGCGGAATACGTGCGGTTTAATCATGCCCATTGTTACATGGCTAGCAGTCGGCTGCGGGTCGGGGCATGAGTTTGCCCCTGGTTCAGAGGACGCTGCAACTGCAGGTAGAACAAAGCAGGGGAAAAAGGTCGATGTCGAAGCATACCTATTTGATGCTAAACTTAAGCGGCGAGGCAAGCCAACCTCGTTCAGGCTCGACCTGCTGCTCGCAGACAGTTCTGCGGCATTGAGTGGACGTGGCTATTTAGGCAAGGGCGCGTTTAAGGGAGTTCTCTCACACGATTCCTTGAGAGTCTTTTTCCCAAGTACGAACGAGTACTTGAGTGAGACCGTGTACGATCTGCTTGCGAGCTTTTCCTGCCGCGTACCGCGTTCGCAGGTGAACCTGTTCGATCTATTGCGATCTTTTCCCGATTCGGCTGCACTCGACCGGCAATTCAGCGTCATCAGCAATCGACTCAACCCTAGGCGGTGGAAGTTTGGTATCTATCCGCGCAACTGTGCCTGGCTACTGGAAATAACTTACAAGCGCCAGAAAGGGATGTGGCGGGTGCTGGGATTTGTCTTTGAGGACGGGGAAGGGACATCACTCAAGGCGACTCGTCGTAAGTTCCGTCCAGAGTCCAAGGTGCGTCCTGATCGTTTGCGACTAAGCCTCAGGGGTGACGCCATCCGCATAATTCCCTGACGCTGTTGGGTTTGCGGCGGTTGACTTAGGGCTTCTCTTTTGCCATATTATTTGTTCGAGTGGAATGGGACTGGCTGTGAGTTTGTATACAAGGACATTTTCGGTGCTAAAGGGCCACCTGGGCCGTCTGGGCATTGCTTCGCTGTCGGCTGCGGCGCATGCAATCCTCTCGGGCGCACTAGTATGGTTGGTTGGTCCTCTCTTGATGACACTCTTTCAGCCGGACAGCGTTGATCCCGGCGTGAAAGCTGATCGTTCGGTTGTGTCAGCGCCGTCGGTGCCTGCGGTAGACCCTTCTCTCGAAATTGTCCGCGACGCTACAGAAATGGTCACTCGTCTGCGAGAGATGATGAAGCAGGCGGTCAGCGATACAGTGCAAGCGCCGACTCGGCGCGGAATGTTGATACGGTTCAGTTGGTTGATTTTCATTGTCGTAGTGTTGAAGAACCTGTTCTTGTTTTTGCAGGGGTTCTTTATGGCCTATGTGCAGCAGTCGGTGATACGCCACTTTCGAGATCGGTTATTTGAAAAATACCAGCGACTTTCGCTTGCTTATTTTCATCGACAACGTACCGGCCAGATCATTTCACGCGTCACCAACGACGTAGTTGTTCTCAACGAATCGATTGATATTGGGTTCAATAGGCTGGTTACCGATTCGACTATGGTCATGGTGCTGGCGAGTTTCTTGGTAGTGCTGAGTTGGAAGCTTACGCTGATAGCGATGATTGTACTTCCGGCGGTGTTTGGATTCATCTGGTTCATAGGGAAGAAGCTGCGAAAGTACTCTGAGCGCACGCAGGAGAGAATGGCCGACGTAAATTCGGTACTCGAGGAATCGATCAATAACATTCGGGTGGTAAGGGCGTTTGCTATGGAGAAATTCGAGCTTGATAAGTTCTATCGTGCCACCTCGGATTTCTTTCGCGCGCTGCTTCGGATGACACGCATACGGCATCTGGCTACACCGATCAATGATACTCTTGCGACAATTGCAGGGATCGTAATAGTGCTCTACGCAGGTACTCGCATTGTCAATGGCACCGGTGAATTGGATGGCGGAGATTTTTTCACGTTTGTTCTGGCCATGTTTTCTATGATCAAGCCGGTCAAATCGCTGAGCCAGATTCATATCAAGGTGCAGGAGGGAATGGCCGCTGCGGAACGGATCTTCGAGGTGATGGATACTCCGGAGAAGGTCACTGAAGTCGCCCATGTTGTGAACAAAGCGGAGTTCTCAGGCAGGATAGTGTACGACAATGTGTCGTTCAGCTATATCGAAGGAGAACTAGTACTCGACGGTGTTTCATTCGAAGTAAACCGCGGCGAAGTAGTCGCGGTGGTCGGACCGTCCGGGGGAGGCAAATCGACGCTTTTGGATTTACTCCCACGCTTTTATGATCCGCAAAAGGGATCGATTAGTATTGACGGCATTGACATTCGTCAGCTCAGCCTCGACTCGCTCCGCGGCTTGCTGGGGATTGTGACGCAGGAGACGTTGCTGTTCAATGATTCGGTCCGGAACAATATTGCGTACGGGCTGGACGGAGTCCCGCAGGCTCGGGTCGAACAGGCGGCACGGATGGCCAACGCTCATGAGTTTATTGCGGAATTACCGGACGGATATGATACTGCTGTCGGCAATCGCGGGACCATGCTCTCTGGAGGTCAGCGTCAGCGCCTGGCTATTGCGCGCGCACTATTGAAGGATCCTCAGATTCTTATTTTCGATGAGGCGACCTCGGCGCTCGACACCGAATCGGAGTTACTGGTGCAGCAGGCGATTGATCGGCTGATGGCGAATCGGACCACGCTCGTTGTCGCCCATCGTCTCTCGACCATTCAGCATTCCGATCGCATTCTGGTCATTAGTGATGGCAGGATAGTTGAAAGCGGCAGTCACGATCAACTGCTCAAGGCTCATGGATTGTATGAGCGGCTCTATTCATTGCAGTTTGCGGAGTCACGATAATGAACATCATGTTCCTCGATTCTATTGATGTGGGAACATATGGCGGGATGGAAGAATGGATTCGTCTGGTGGCGCACGGCCTAGCAGGCAGAGGAAACCGTGTCACGCTGGCCGGGCGGCGTGGCTCCGAGTATCTACGTCGTGCAGGGGGCGATGGCAGCGCAGTGAGCAGGGTGGAACTCGATATTTCGGGTGATTTTTCCCCCTCCACTATTGCGACCCTAGGGCGGTACATAGCCGACAACGACGTCAACATTATAGTGGTCAATTTCAATAAGGATGTACGGCTGGGCGGAGTTGCTGCGAGATTGCAGGGTGACTGTCGAGTTGTCTGGTCGATAGGATTGGATATTACACGAGACAGCATGATTCACCGCTGGCTGACGCCGAAGCTAATTGATTCGGTCTTAGTGCCATCATCGTCCCTGAAGGAACAGATTACGCGACATGAGTATATAGAGCATGATAAAGTAACTGTGATTCCCATAGGCATCGCAGATACGGACTTGGCCAGTATTTCGGCGAGTGTCGATGGCGTGTGCAGACGTCACAATCTACCGTCTTCATCGCCGGTGATATTAACTAGCGGGAGGCTGGTTGAGCAAAAAGGGCACATACATTTGGTAGATGCAGCACCGATGGTGCTTGAGCAGTTTCCCGATTGTCGTTTTCTTTGGCTTGGGGATGGGCCATTGCGATTTGAATTACTCAGCAAAATCGATCGTCTGGGAGTCACCTCGGCCTTCGCACTGGCCGGGATGGTTGACGATGTCGCGCCATTCCTTGCTGCCGCTGACCTGATGGTGCATCCGTCTATCGAGGAGCCGTTCGGAATTGCATTGGTTGAAGGGATGCGTGCATCGTTGCCGATTGTTGCCAGCCGAGTGGGGGGGATACCTGAGGTCGTCGATGAAAACAATACTGCCCTGTTAGTGGAGCCGGGCAATAGTCAGGAAATGGCCGACGCGATCATCTCACTCCTTTCCGACAGGATTCGAATGCAAGCTATGGGTAAGTCTGCTCGCTCGCGGTGGGAGCGGGAGTTTCAACTTGATAGTATGATTGACCGTATTAGCGCCTACTGCAACTCACTGTTGGGAACGGAGTCGTGCCGTGGAACGGCTTAAACCGCTGGAGCACTGGTTCAAGGCGGTGTTTTTTCGCATATTCTCTGTCTTCCTCAAACGTGGTCGCAAGGGTTTTCAGCCGATCGACGGCGACAGCATCAAACGTATCATATTTCTGCGCCCGGAAAAGATCGGGGATATGGTTATTTCCTTGCCGGTGTTTGACGGGCTGACGAAGGCTTATCCGAACATTCGGGTGTCAGTGCTTGGTTCTCCGCGCAATCGAGTGTTGATTGCAGAAGACGCGAGATTTGAAAAATTGTTCATGTATACCAAGAATGTGTGGAAAGACTTCTTTACGCTGCTGTCCATGCGGCGCGAGCGATACGACTGTGTGGTTGATATGATCTGTGACGATTCCGTTACGACCCTTTTTCTGTCCCAAATGATTGCCGCAGGCAGTCCGAGAATAGGAATTGGAAAGAGGAAATACCGAGCATATTACGATTACAACGACGATCACCGAATGGGAGACACTGGCCATATAATTGAGAATACCCTGCGCTTGCTCGACGCGTTCGGTATCGATAGCAGGCAGGTCAGTGGGTACGCGCATCCGTACATAAGTGCACAGGATGAACAGAGGGCCAACGAGATCATGCAGGATATTCGTAACGGATCCCGGATAGTTCCTTGTGTTGGCTATAATGTCTCGGCCGGTGCTCGCACACGCATTTGGCCGGAAGAAAAATCACTCGAGTTGCTACGCGCCATACGCAACCACGACCCGGCATGTCAGGTAATTCTGCTCACGGTCGATCAGGATCGTTGTAGAGCCGAGCGACTACGGCGCGAGTTCGAGAACGGCGTGCACATAGTCCCACCGGGGCTCAGCCTGCTGGCGGCAACGGCCTTGATCAGCCGTCTGGAGCTACTCATATCCCCGGACACGTCGCTGATCCATATTGCTCGTTCATTTAAGGTTCCGGTAGTCGGACTCTACAGCCGATTCATGAAGAACTTTCTGCTGTGGAAACCGTTTGGCCAGGAACGCGGAGCGGTTGTTTCCGGTAATGACGACAACATTTTTGACATAACAGTAAAGCAAGTATTTGAGACCTTCAAGGATGTATATTCTGCTCGGGAGCCGGTACGGTAATGACTTTAGTTTCCGCTGTCGTGATTACGAAAGACGAGGAGAAGAACATTCGGCGGTGTCTCGAATCGGTGCGTTGGGCTGACGAAGTAATAGTGGTTGACAGCAATTCGAGCGACAATACCTGCGAAATTGCAGCCGATTGCGGCGCGCGCATTATTCCGCATGAATGGCGCGGATACGGGGCCGCCAAGCGGGAAGGGGTCCAACGCGCTGCGGGCGAGTGGGTGCTGTCGGTAGATGCCGATGAGGAAGTGTCGAGTGAATTGGCCGGGGAAATACAGGCGGTAATAAGGAGCGCAGATGCGGCCGACGGCTATTATATCCCGCGCAGTACAAGTTTTCTTGGACGTTGGATTCGACATTGCGGTTGGTATCCGGACCTGGTCCTGAGACTGTTTCGTCGGGATAAGGGGAATTTTACGGAAGATGTGGTACATGAGAAGGTGTTGCTCAATGGGCAGTCAGGAAGGCTCCGGGGGGAGCTATTGCATTATTGTTATGTCGATCTGGAACAGTACTTGACGAAATCGAACAGGTATACGACTCTTGGAGCATTGGCAGCCTATCAAAGCGGGCGGCGTGCCAGTTGCTTTGACCTTGCGGTTCGTCCAATAGTGTCGTTCTTTTCCCATTACGTTGTGCGTCAGGGATTCCGGGACGGAATGGAGGGGTTTATTGTGTCGGCCATGTCAGCAAATGCAGTGCTTGGGAAATACGTTAAACTGAGGCATTTGCAAAACAGTGCCAAACGACCAAAGGGAGAGCAATAGAAAGTGGATAAACCGCTGGACATACGACCGGGGGACCGAATTCTGGTCAGTCGTACAGACCGACTGGGCGATCTTATCCTGGCCTTACCCTTCGCCGCGACACTGAAGGCACGTTATCCGGAATGCAGTGTGGAAGTGCTCGCCTCTTTGTATGCGTCGCCTATCCTCGAAAACAACAACTCTGTTGATCGGATTGTGCGTGTCCAGAACGACCAATTAGTTTCCAACAAGGCATACAAGAAAGACCTGCTGCATCGTATCAAAATGTCCGAATACAGAATTGTCGTGGCATTGTATCCGGAAAAACATGTTTGCCAACTATTCTACAAGGCGGGCATACCCATTAGGGTGGGTACGGCGGGGCGTTTTCATTCGGTGTACTTCAGTCACCATTTGCTGCACAGCCGAAAGTCAAATCGCAGGCACGAGTATGAATACAACCTTGAATTCCTGCGCTTCTTCCGGGGCGGCGAAATTGTGGAGCAGCCGACAGTGTACCCCCTTGAACGGGAATTGCACAACGCCAGGCGTATCCTGAGGGAAGCAGGGGTGGCGGAAAGGTTTGTTGTATTGCATCCCGGATCGGGCGGGTCTGCTGAACGCTGGCCGGTTGAACGCTTCATCGAGCTTTATGATCGACTGCGTCTGTCCGGTGTAGGGGTGGTCGTTTCCGGGTCGGAGCGGGAAGGTACAATGATCAGGCAATTGATCGGCGATCGACCGGATCCGTTGATGGAGATAACGGGTGAAACCGATCTGCGAACTCTGGCTGCTGTTCTTTCACTGGCAAACATTGTTGTGGCCAACTCCACCGGGCCGCTCCATTTGGCATCGGCTGTGGGAACACGTGTTGTAGGACTGTATCCGGGCAGGCGAGTCATGTCACCAAATCGGTGGGGACCGCTCGGTCCCGAGAATAGAGTGATCCAGCCGAGCAGCACAGACTGCCAATGCCCGCCCCACCAATGTCGGTGTATGGAGACTATCTCGGTTGACGACGTAGCAAGTCAGGTTATTGACTTGTATAATAAGCCGCTGCACTAGCCAGGACATTCGAAATGAATCTGGCCGAGTTCATTATTCACATTGAATCCTTCAATTCAAATATCGATATTCCCTTAATCCGCAAGGCTTACGAATTCAGCGATCGAGCACATGCCGGTCAGAAGAGAGCGTCTGGACAGCCCTATGTGGAACATTGCCTTGAGGTAGCATCTATTCTTGCCGAACAGCACATGGATTCGACGACTATCGCAGCCGGATTGTTGCACGACGTGGTGGAGGATACAGATATCACTATCGAGAGTCTGCGGCGAGAATTCGGCGACGAAATCGCAACACTGACCGACGGTGTTACCAAGATAGGCTCTGTCAAGTATCGCTCGCGCGAAGAGCAACAGGTGGAGTACTTTCGGAAGATGCTGCTGTCGATGGCCTCAGACATACGGATTATCCTGATAAAACTGGCCGATCGTCTCCACAACATGCGAACACTGGAACATCTGAATCCGGACAAACGCCGCATAATTGCCATGGAAACACGCGACATCTATTGCCCGCTGTCCCATCGATTTGGCGTTAACCGGATAAAGGTGGAGCTGGAGGACCTCTGTCTGAAGTATCTTGAACCCGAAGTTTATGATGACTTGTCCAGACGGATCACGCATACGCGACAGGAGCGGGACAAATACATCGAGCAAATGGTCGGTCCAATCAAGGCAGCTCTTGCCGCGGAGAGTATCCGGGCGACTGTTTACGGGAGAGCGAAGCACTTCGATTCGATCTATCGCAAGATTCGGGTTCGAAAGGTTCCGTTCGAGGAGATATTTGATCTTTTTGCAATTCGCATCATTGTGTCAACCGAGCGCGACTGCTACCACGTCTTGGGAGTACTTCACTCACGATGGAAACCGGTGAGCGACCGTTTTCACGATTATATTGCCAATCCAAAACCCAACGGGTATAGGTCGTTGCATACGACCGTCTTTGGGATAGGAAATCGCCCGGCAGAAATCCAGATTCGCACGCACCAAATGCATCATGTGGCCGAGAATGGAATAGCAGCACACTGGCTATACAAGGAGGGCAGGCAGAGTCTTTCGAGAACCGATCGACAAATGATTTGGCTGCGAGACGTTCTTGAATGGCAGAAGGATATGACAAATCCGTCGGAGTTTCTGGAGTATCTCAAGATCGATCTTTATTCAGAGGATATTTTTGCTTTCACGCCGAACGGGAAACTGATACACATGCCTGCCGGGGCGACGCCGCTAGATTTTGCCTTTCAGATTCATACTGAAATAGGGTTGCACTGCGCCGGTGCCAAAATCAATGGACGATTACAGCCGTTGTCCAAGTCTTTGAACTCCGGTGACACTGTGGAGATCATCACCAACCCGAACCGGACGCCGTCCCACGACTGGCTCAAGCTGGTGAAAACATCGGCTGCGCGAACTCGTATCCGTAGGTGGCTCAAGCAAGCCGGCTTCGAGCAATTCGTTGTCCTGGGAAAGGAAATCGTTGAGCGTAAATTGAAGCCATTGCACATCAAAATGCCATCTGACGACCAGCTCCTGGAGTTTGCCCAGTTGCTCAACAAGAAATCTGCAGAAGATTTGTTTGCTTCGTTTGGGAACGGCTCTATAGCAGTGCGTCCTCTGCTGGATTTGATCATGCCTGACAGGGAAGAGAAGAAGAGCGGCTTCGTTGGCCGAGTGATCGACCGGATTCGCGGCTCAAAAGGCATTCGCATTCACGGAATGGATAACATGATGTTCCGCTTTGCCGGATGTTGTCAGCCTGTCCCGGGCGAGGACATTATCGGATTCATCACTCGAGGGAGAGGAGTGACCATTCATCGTGCTGACTGTTCCGACGCGGTCAGCTTGCAGGATCAGTACCCAGAGCGAAAGATCGACGTGAGTTGGGATACATCGCGGGGCCAGTCGTTTGTTGTGCGTTTGGAAATCCTGTGCGAGGACAGAAAGAACATGCTGCGAGACATCACACAGGCCCTGGCCGACGCCGACACCAATGTCCGGGGAGCAGAAATGCATGCGCAGGACACTACCGGGTTGGGACTTTTTGTGGTCGAAGTGTCAAGTCTTGCGCACTTGAATCGCCTGCTGGTCAAGGTCGGGAAAGTGCGAGGCGTAATAAATGTTGTACGTGCTCCCGGGCGCGAGCCCGCCGACTGACCGTCCAGTATCTCAATACAGGGCTGAGACTATTCAAATACGAGCGGTAGTTCCAGCGTCTTATCACCCCGCAGAACAACAACTGTTATAGAGTCGCCCTTGCGAAACTTGCCTAAGGCGTTCATATAGTCATAGATATCGCCTATGTCCAGATTGCCCAATCGTACAACTATATCTCCCTCTATGATTCCGGCCCGTTCAGCTGGACGGGCCGGCGTGACGCCGTCGATTTTCAGGCCCTTTACTTCGGCGATATAGTCCGGCATGACTCCCAGGGATACTGAGAACTGAGAGCGACGCTTGCCTGCATTGGGGTCTTTAGTCTTCTGAAAGGTCAGCGATCCGTCGTACTTGTCAAAGTGAGTAATCACTTCTGACACAAAAGAAGCAACAGCTGCAGTGCCCTTGAAATCGATGGTCTCTACGTCGTCGGAGGGTTTGTGATAGTCTTTGTGGGCACCGGTGAACAGGTGCAGGACGGGGACCCCGCGGTTGTAAAAGGGGGTGTGATCTGAGGGGCCAGTGCCCGGTTCTCTGAATACTATTTTCAAGTCGTCGTGCTTCAGGCTGTCGAAGTACGACTTGAATTCAAGGCAGGTGCCGGTGCCAAACACGGCCAGTCCTTCTTCATGGTCAGCGAGACGGCCGACCATGTCCATGTTGACCATCATCCGAATGCGTGACGAATCGACGGCTTCGCTCCTGACAAAATGGCTAGAGCCGAGCAGTCCCGCTTCCTCCCCAGTGAAGGCAACAAACACGAGCGAGTATTTCAATTCGTCGCGTCTGCTTGAATAAAATCGAGCCAACTCAAGCATCGAAGCAGTGCCCGAAGCGTTGTCGTCGGCGCCATTGTGGATGGCAGGTTCATTACCGGCATAGAGTGAGCCGGATGCACCCCAGCCGAGATGGTCGTAGTGGGCGCCCATGATCATTACTGTGTCGCTTTTGGAACTCAGGGCACCGATGACGTTTTGAGCGGTATCTCGTGTTTTGACCAGATCGACCTCACCGGAAATGGAAGCAAGCTGCGGTTTGTCTACCTCGAGACCAAGTTTTTCGAGGGCCGCTCGGCGCAGAAAAACTATCGGAATGTCCTTCGGGTTGACATTGGTTGGTCTCATTCCGAGCAGAGTGTCATCCTTATCTGAGGGCGTTATGAAAATCACTGCCGCAGCCTTGTGTTCCAGCGCCCCACGAATCTTCTCGGTGAGCGATGTGTACTTGTCAAAGTCGACATGGGGGTTGTCTTCGGCCGATGGCGCGAATCGCTTGATCAAGACCGCTTTGCCGGATACGTCCTTGCCGTCGTAATCGTCGTAATCTCCTTCATCCTCGGCAATCGTAATGCCATAGTCAACAGCAACAACTTCGTCAAAGGAGAAACTGACGCTGGCTGATTGCCTGAGCGGGAGGAACTCGCTTTTTAGTGCGAGACTCACACCGTTCAGTGTCAACCGATTGCTGGGGCCAAAATCGATCGCCTTGACGAAATCGAACGACTGGAAATAGCTGCCATCGTCGCCCATCGGTTCAAGGCCGGCTCCTCGCATGACTGATGCAATGTATTGGGCTGCTTTCCATTCTCCAGGTTCGCCGACCTGTCTACCCTCAAGGGAGTCGGCTGCCAGAACAGCGATATGTTGATGGATCGAATCGGGCGAGATTGCATAGGGCGCCGCCTGTGACAAGGCGGAGATTGTAGTGGCGACGGTCAGAACTGCATAAATGTACTTCATCATTGTTTGGCACTCCTGTCTGTTGGAATCGAGATTAGATGGTAGAATAGCGTCTTTGATTGCAGTTGTCATCAGTTTTAGTCATTTATGGCGAAAAAAGCGGTTTGTGCTTGGACTGGGGCTGCGTATACTCATGACCGGATAAGGGAGATTATGATGAATATGCCAATTTGTTCAGGTTGCTCAAAGCCGCTTCCGTCAGGAGCGAGGTTCTGTCCCGAGTGCGGAGCATCGGCTGCTGCCGGCTCCGGCAGCACACCAAAAGGCCGATCCTCGCCTAGAGACGTATTCATAATCGCAGGCGTTCTCACATTGGCTTCTATCCTGTTTTTTGCTTTTCGCCCGTCCGACCCGAGACAGCCCACAGTGCCCACTCCGGTGGAAGGGCACGAAGAAATGGGCGGTATGGGTGACATGGGCGCAGTGCTGGCCGATCTTCCCGCCGATTATGAATCACTGGTCCATGTCGGGAACTCCTTCATGGACAACGGCAACTACCCGATGGCCGCCGAGAGCTACAAGCGGGCCCTTGCTATTGATGGGAGTTCAGCCGATGTTCGCGTCGACTATGGCGCCTGTCTGCATGGCATGGGGCTAAGCGAGAGGGCAATCGAGGAGTTCCTGGCAGTGGTACAGGATCATCCCGACCATACGATAGTGTACTTTAATCTGGGCATAGTTTACTACAGCCTGAATCAGCCTGATTCGGCGCGGCTGTTTTGGAACAAGTATCTTGAGCGGGATCCAAATGGACAAGTCGCTGAAGCTGTAAGGGAATATCTTAAGAAGATCGGCAGTTGATACCCACAAGGACATCTTCAATTCGGATAATTCAAAGCTCTCAAATTCGCTATGAGCTATGAATGGTGGGGCATCAGGCGGGTGTAAACCCATGTCTCGATTCCATCGGTCTCCAATGGTTTATTACATGTACCCGTGATACTCGGTGATATCGGGAATCTCTTCCCCACAGCAAGCTGATGGGGCACCGGACAAATCAATCGGACTATCAACACACCGCGACCAGCTTGTGAGACAACCTCGGGATGCCTGACGCCAACGATTGAGGTGAACACAATTAAGTTGATTGGTTGCGCGAGTTTGACCATACTTGGTGATAGCTGGTAACCCAAATGGAATTGCTGTCACATATACCGTACTTCTCCGAATTGGTCGATTTCTTGTTCCCGCCTCTGTGTCTCGGATGCGGTGGCTATAATGACTCCGATCAACTGGCGTGCAATGATTGCGTTCGGCGGTTGCAGATAGTCGATGATCCTACCTGTATCAACTGCGGATCGATCATACCGTTTGGGAATACGTGCCCTGTTTGTGGGGGAGAGGCGCTGCTGTTATATTCCGACTCTCTGTACGTTGGGCCGATGGAGCAGATAATCGTTCAATACAAGTTTCATGGCCTGACATCACCGGCAGAGTGGTTCGCCGAACGTCTTGTCGATCGATTCGGTGATCGACTCGCAGCGCTCGATGTCGAGGCGATTGTGCCAGTACCGCTTCACCCTTCACGACAGAGCAAGCGAGGATACAACCAAGCGGCGTTGTTTGCGAAAAGGCTGGCCGAACGGCTGGATGTACCTGTACATGAAAATGTTGTGGTCAGAACCAAAAACTGTCGGCCCCAATCGAGACTTGCCCCGGATCAGCGCGAAAAGAACGTTAAGGGAGCTTTTAAAGCGATCGAGGACGTAGCACCATTACGGCTTATACTGGTAGACGATGTTGTGACGACAGGCTCGACGATCGTTGAGCTAGCAAGTGAAGTTCAGCGTGCAGGTCACACGGTAGCAGGGTTGGTCTCGATGGCCCGAACTCAGGAGTCACTGTTTTGCACCAGAGCATGAATGATTTCCTTGAGTACCTGAGGCTCGAACGCGGGCTGTCTGCCAATTCAATTGCCGCATACTCAGGTGATCTTAGAGAGTTCTATTCGTCTGTCGGCCTGACAAGGCCATCAGACATTCGGCCCGGCCGGATAGTAGACTATTTGGGCCGCCTGACCGATCAAAGCCGAAAGCCGTCGACTATTGCCCGCAAGATCAGCAGCCTTAAGCAGTACCTGGCGTACCTGAGCGACGAGGGGGTGGTAAAGGGCAATCCGGCCTCGATATTGAGCAGTCCGAAGATTGCGCGTTATCATCCTCACTACTTGTCTCCACTTGACATCATGCAGATACTGGACGGCATAGATGTCGCCACTTTGATCGGTTTGCGGGATCGGGCGATCATCGAATTGCTCTACGGTTCCGGCTTGCGAATATCCGAACTTGTCGGGCTAAAGCAAGATTGCGTCGAGTGGGAGGCCGGGTTTGTACGAATTACCGGGAAGGGCTCCAAGCAGCGGATCGTCCCCCTTGGGGGCCCGGCAAGAACGGCGATGACGAAATACCTGGAATCCCGCCTGAAGCCAGCATCGAGTGCATACGCTAACTATGTGTTCCTCAGTCGGTTAGGGAAGGGCCTCAGCCGCGTGGCGGCCTGGAAGATGGTAAGAAAACGGGTGCTGGCGGTCGGGATCGCCAAGTCGGTGTCACCTCATACTTTTCGTCATTCGTTTGCAACCCATCTGCTTGATGGCGGAGCGGATCTGCGGCTGGTGCAAGAAATGCTCGGTCATGCCGATATATCTACAACAGAAATATATATGACTGTTGACCGGGATTACCTGATTGCCGAACACAAGAAGTATCATCCTCGAGAATTGGCCGGGGCCGAAGACAACTGAGCCTATCCGTAAACCTGTCTATCATCTGGCAGTCAAACAGCATAGAGTTAGCCTGGATTTTCACATAAAGCAGGTGTTCCACGGCGACGAGATATCGATACACCTGTTTGACAGCTTTGAGTCTTTGGTTGTCATTTGTCAGCGATACACAGTCGATGCAATCATAATCGGAAGTGGTGACGACTACCTCCCCGAGATCGAGTTAGTTCGGCTCATAAAGCGCAACGTGTTCCTTTCCATCATTCCGGTCATACTTTACCATCCGGAGCCGGAGGATACGGCAGTTATCGCTGCTTACGAAAATGGCGCCGAGGATTTCATTCGTGGCGACTGGCTGGACAAACTTGTTAAAGTACGCATAAGAAAGGTCATCGCCCGTAGCCGGCGCGATCTGGCTATCAATCCATCTACTTTGCTGCCCGGCCCGGCAATAATCGAGCGGGAAGTGTACAGCCAGATAAAGGCAAAGTCGGAATTCGCCGTCTGCTACGCCGATCTGGACAACTTCAAGGCATACAATGACTACTACGGCTACACCGCCGGGGACAAGGTAATTCGGCTCACTGCTCGAATAGTGAAGGATGTGGTGTTCGATCTTTGTCGAGGTGGATTCGTCGGACATGTAGCCGGCGACGACTTTATTATAGTTATCCCTCATCAGTTGGTCGACGACATTTGCTCCAACATTATCAAAGCGTTCGACACTCTTGTTCCTTTTCAGTACGAAGAGGTAGATCGAGAGAGGGGGCATATAATGTCGGTCAACCGTCGCGGCGCAACTGAGCAGTTTCCGCTTCTTACCATCTCTATCGCGGTAATCGTAAACCGTAATGGAACTTTTGAACATCCCGGTGAACTCTCAAAGATGCTGGCCGATCTCAAGACTGCGGCCAAGGCGCGAGAAGGATCCAACTACATGGTCGAAAGGCGCGCCAAGTATTGAGAAGCCCTATCTCCCGCTGAGCGTTGCCTGAAGGCTGACGGCCGGTGGATACGACGGAGTAATCTGCAAACAGAGGTCCAGGTACTTGAGAATGGTGTCGGTCGGGGCGGATAGTTCACGCTGGGCGGCTGCAATGCAATAATACGCCTGATATAGCGCGGCATCTTTTGCCGCTGCCTCCCGCATTATTTCGATACTTTCGAAGAACGCTCCCCGTTGAAGGAACGAAAGGCCATGGTTGAAGATGTCCTTGGCGGAAGGGTCGCTCAGCGACTGTGCAATGGCATAGAGGCTGTCTGCGGTTATGTAGTCGCGTTGGGTAGCGAAGAATGCAGCGGCAGAATAAGTGACGGGGCCATTGGAGGGACTCTGTTCGGCTGCTCGCCTGAAAGAGGCAGATGCCGAATCGATACTTCCAATCTCCTGATACAAGCGGCCCAGGTTGATTTCTACTTGAGCACGCGCATCGGAGAAGATCGTATCGGTCGAGTACTTTTCAAGAGCCGTATGATACAATGCGGCGGCCGAATCCGGTTGTCCGGCTTGTTGCATCAGTAAGGCGAGGTTGTTATAGACTGGCGGATAATCGGGGTCCAATCTAATTGCTCGCGCGAAATTGCTGGCGGCAGCATCGAGTCGACCAAGTTTGTACTGGACAAAACCGAGATTGTTGACCAGTGACACTGAGTTGGAAAATTCTGCGTCAGCCAGCGAATACTCTTTCTCGGCACCAACATAGTCGCCTATCTGCTCAAGCCGCAACGCATTATTGAAATGAATCTGAAATGTTCCTTCTTGTCCGAGGTCATAGTATACTCGGTTGCAGGCGCCAAGACAGACCACAAAAACTAACGCGGAGATAGCGATTGTTCTCATCGAGTAGTTCTTACTCGCGATATCCGAGGTCAAGCGAACGACAAATCCCGCTGCAATAATTATCATGAACGGTATTAGCGGCAGCCGATGTCGCGCTGTGACCAGAAACAGGACGATTGATGGCACGTAGGCGCCAATCATTATCAAGAGTGGAGTCAGGCTACGGATGTCGCGTCGAATATAGAACAGGCCCGCGAAAAATAACGGTGTCAACAGGCCAAGCGGTATATACAGCGGTCCTTTCCATAGCAATAGAGACAGCAGGTGTGATTTTGTACGTTGATAATATGTGTTTGCATTGTCACTGTTTTCATATGCGGACAAGAGATAGACACTCTTTTTCCACAGCAGTGAGATGAATTGGTCGGGATGTGAGACAATGAACGATGCGGCCTTGCCGGTCCAGAATGACGATTCCTCGGGGTCGGTAAGAGATCGACCGACTTCACTCTCTGCGGCCGATCGAGTGACAGCACGAAACTGTCGCCAGGATACCGATTCGTCCAGATCGACTTCAGGCATCAGCATGGTCAGGCCGTCGGCCTCACTGTTATTGCCAATGTACAAGTTTACTCCGCCCTGCGAAGATATAAGTATGAAGTCGCCGGTCACGACCAGGTTTCGGACTGTAACGGGGGTAATCATCAGCACGACTCCTGCCAGCAAAAGTGCCGGGCGTCGCAGGCGAGCCAACAGTCTTGGACCGGCCGTCTCGAAATATAACCAGACCATCAGGAACGAAATGACCAACAAAACATTGGGGCGGGCCAGTACGGCGAGACCAAAGACAATTCCCGTAATCAACCAGTGCCTGGATGAACTGCTGTCTCGGTAGTTGAGTACTCGGTACATTCCCCAGCACAAGAAAAAGAGGAACAGGGCTGGAATGAGGAACATTGTCTCATAGAAAATGAGGGTGG
The DNA here is from genome assembly GCA_046754125.1 of Candidatus Zixiibacteriota bacterium. GTDB lineage: Bacteria > Zixibacteria > MSB-5A5 > GN15 > FEB-12 > JBHHVC01. The sequence continues at coordinate 2,454 of JBHHVC010000011.1, read as the reverse complement.
CGTAAAATGCGTAAGCAAGCCCTGCTATGAGGGCTGCCCGGTGGCCAAACAAATGGGCGGTCATGCGGTATATCAACGAAGCGGTGAAACCGCAAAGAAGCAGTTGCAGAACTTTGGACCAGAAGATGGAACTGCCGCTAATCCAGCTTAAGGCGGCCAGAAAGTAGCCATAGAGAGGTGCGCGGAAATAGGATCCGTCCCCCCAGAACGAATGGTTGATGATCTCCTGCGCCCATTCCCAGTGCCATTTTTCGTCGACCATAATGATTGCAAAGTCAGGCAGGGTGGACAACTCAAGAAGGTAAACTAGTCTGACCAGCACAGCGACTGCTGCGACAATTAATTCTCCACGATATTTACGCACAAATTTCTTCATATTCATTTCACGCGATTGCCAGACAACGCGCAGACATTAAGGTAACACAAATGAACGGTTTTAGCAGGGGAGAAATAGGAGTTCCTATCTGCCCTGCATATACGGGTCGCAGGACATCCGTCAGATGGATTGCCGCGTGCGCGGCAATTACGGTCCGGTGGCACACAGCTTGTTGTGAGATGGTTCTTGTGGCTGGCAGACCTCCCGGTCTACTGCTTAGCATCAGAAACTCTTGAAGGGCCAGACGAGACATCTGCCGCCCACGAAATGGAAATCCCTGGCGAAAAGCAAGGTGCACCTTGATACATCTTCACTTCTCTACTGTCTGAACGTATCTGTAGTGGCGGCCCGTCCACTTCATGATAGTATACCGTTCTTCCGGAGAGTTTTCCTCTCCGGACCAGATTGCCTCTTTGAGCCTGATGTCGTAAACTCCGTCACCGTCATCATCGTCAAAGAAAGCCCCACCCCAGAGGCATAAAACTTGTCATGTGCGCTACTGTCCGTTAAGGGTCGCAAGGAGTCCGGGAAAACGGACAGAGACATGTAAGAGGCTCCCCGATGACCGGAATGGAGATAGACCACCAACTCGGTGATTCCATCGCCATTGAGATCTAAGGGCGGCACTTGCAGGCTGACTTAATGTGTGGGAAAGCTGGTCAGATAACGGTGTGTAACAGACGTTTGAAGAGCGGAATCAAGGAGAATGATCTCACCAGGGCCGGTGCATCCTATTGCAACCGCCAGATATGTCATGTCGCCCTGCGACACGTACCGGGCTGCTCTTACTGCAGGCACAGAGGGCCACGCAATCTCAGCGCTGTCGGAATTGTTTCGCAACTGCGCAAGGGAGGCATTGCACCGCGAGACAACCTCAACGGATGCAAATCTCATTAGGAGGGTGTCGGGGCCTTGTCGCTGTGCCGCTGATGGATCTGCCAATGCGACAAGACACAGCATCCATACCCAATGCAGTGATGTTGAACGTCTCATGTATTATTCCTTTCTTATTCTACTAATACCGGATGACACTCACAACCGATTAGGTAAGAGAGGCTGTCCTATCAACGTCCCTTCAGATAACGGGCGAACCATTTGTCGATCCACTCGAGGCGTGCTATGCGGCGGTCAGGTCGGCCGTGACGAGACAGCCCGTGCGGTTCTTCGGGGAATCGTACCATCTCGACTTTCTTCTTGAGCGCTTTCAACATCACAAACATCTGTTCTGCCTGTTCAATATGGCAGCGCAAGTCCTGTTCGCTGTGGATGATCAACACCGGCGTCTTGACTTTCTTGAAATACGTGATCGGCGATCGTTTGATATAGTTCTCTCGGTTCGCCCAGGGCCAGCCGCCAAACTCACGGGGGAGGGCGAAACCGATGTCGGACGAACCGACAAACGAAACGAGGTCGACTACTGATCTCTGAGTCACTGCGGCTGCGAAGCGATTGGTATGGCCGATGACCCAGTTGGTCATGTAGCCTCCATAGGAGCCGCCGGTGATGCCCATCTTCTTTGGATGGATGAAGCGCTGCTTTTCCAGATAGTCCGCTGCAGCCATGACATCCTGATAGTCCAGTTCACCCCAACCGCCGGCGATTGCCTCGGCCCAGGTTTCGCCGCGTCCCTGCCCACCGCGTGGATTGGTATAGAATACGACATAGCCCTTGCCTGCAAGGTACTGCATCTCGTGCATGAAAGTGAACGCATATTGCACGCGCGGACCACCATGCACCTGGATAATCGACGGGTACTTGCGGTTCGGCTTGAAGTCAGGCGGCGTTACCAGCCAGCCCTGTACGACAGTGCCGTCGAACGACTTGAACCGTACTTCTTTTGTGCGTCCCAGTTTGACTTCAGTGGTCAGGAATCGGTTTGTTGTCGTCAGTTTACGCGACCTCTTTTGTGCTCCATAAGTAGTAGGGCAGGTTACGAGGTCGCCGGGATTGTTCAAGTCGGCATGAATTAGTGCGGCGGTTCGCGTGCGACCGGCAACCGAGAACCAGCGCTGATGGCACTTGCCCGCAAAGAGCCTGGTCGGCTTGCCACCGCGTGCAGGGACGGAGTACAGGTTTGT
>JBHHVC010000010.1:0-25631 GCA_046754125.1 Candidatus Zixiibacteriota bacterium | reverse complement strand
ATTTCCAACAACGCAGGCGTTGAGTCCTCTGTTGTAGTCAACAAGGTCAAGGATGAGTCCGGAGCCTTTGGATACAACGCGCAGACCGACACCTACGAAGACCTCTTCAAGGTGGGAGTCATCGATCCGACCAAGGTGACCCGCTGTGCCCTGGAAAACGCTGCTTCTATTGCCGGATTGCTCCTGACTACCGAAGCGATTGTCGTTGACAAGCCGGAAGACAAGAAGGCCATGCCCGCCCCGGATATGGGCGGAATGGGCGGAATGGGCGGAATGGGCGGTGGCATGGGAGGCATGTACTAGCAGGCATAGCCTGAGAGAACTGTCTTTCATAGTCATACGACCCTATTGTATGATAGAAACCCGGCCGAATTCTCGGCCGGGTTTTTTTGTGGCACCCAAATTTGAAACACCGTCATTTTTTGCTTGACAGAACATTCTAGGCGTCGCATAGTCCCAGTAACGGTGATTGGCATCATGGGCGGGGGACCCCATTACTAACCCCCGTTGATACTAGCAATTCACCGACGACCATCAAAGAAAATTGGAATTGAGGTTATTCTCGCGGTTGCGAGTTGTAGCACATAGAAATCCCTGCGGAGCTGGCCCTGTGGCTGGTTGAGCAAGGTTGGGTGTGCTAGGTATTTATGATGCACTATGATATACAGGTCGAAGGAAATTGGAGCCAAAACTAAACAAATTTTGGGGCAGGTGTGACAGGTTTTTCGAATATGCGGGAATGTTTTTCATAGGTGTCGTCATTCCGACGACGGCGCTATTTTACATCCTGTCCGTAAGACCAGCATTGGCCAGACTCGATGAACGGACGATTAGCAGCAACGAAACGACCGTGTCTCTCTTGTACGCAACTGCAGTGACAGTGAATAGCAAGATGACCGAACTTGATGAGTTGTTCGGTCATGTTCGCGATTCGTTGGGAAGAGATGTCCGGTTCGCACGCAACTTACCGGATGGTTCAGTCACTTTTCTCAAGGAGGCCGATTCAGTTGCGGTAATTTTCCAGTACAATCTGGACTGCGGTTGTCCGCTTGAAAAAAACAGATATGATGTTCTTTGCTATTCTGTTGATTTTACTGAGAACATAAAACTTGGAGATAATATCTATATTGAGGGGGTTCCAAGGGAGAGGTTCCTTGACGGTCAACAAGTGAAATGGCTTTCCAGATAGGAGATACTAAATATGGAGACTTTTATGTGCGATGGGCTGCATACTAGGTCTGATTGGGGGTGATGCCGATAATTCTGAACAAAGTCGATTCTCTCTCCAATAACTTACAGCAGTATGTAAAAGGAGTCTGAAATGCGTAAGAAAGCAGTTACGGTACTTTGCTTGGTTATGTTACTACTGAGTATCAGTAGTGTTGCGATGGTGAGCACTGCATATGCCTCCGAGACGCCGCTCAGTAGAGCGCCAGGTGGTCGATGTGACTTTGGTCACTGCGGAACGCAGAACTGCGTTATCGTTCAACTCGCAGTTTGTGTCCACGGATGGTTTGTGTTTGATTAGCTCAATCGCTGATGATCTGGGGGAGGGATGGTCATGTCCCTCACCGACATAGTAGCCTAAACCAGGGCAATTGATTGTGGTCAGTCAAGAATACATACCCTGCTCAACCATCGCGCGAATTCATGAGCACAAGAGTGAATACCAGCCAAACATGACCAGGGCGCTTTGTCTTGTGATCGCGCTGTCCATTTCAGTCGCGCTTTTCCTGGCATTTCTCCCGGGACCGTCGGTTGTTGACAGTGATTATTCTGCTCCTGGTGATTTCATCGCTGCGGATATTCCCGCTGCTTCGGGCGAGACAGCGAACAAAAGGCAATTGAGCTCTATTGACGTAAGACCGGCAGCATTTCGTGCCCACACAGGGTTTGCCGGAATGATGGGCTATGCAATAGTGAAGGACATTCCGATTGTTCATAACCGATACGAACCTGAACCGCCAACCACTCCGCTACCGGTACTAGCAGTCTCGGACGGGTTGAATGACTTTGGATTCGAATCGGTCATCCCGGCCGATTACGATTTTGGGTTGCCACCGCCTGTCACTTTCCTATCATTTGAATCGTCCCGTCGTGATCTCGGTCCGATAGGACATAGTGCGAGTCTCGGATTCATGACTCCACCTATGGATATCCCCAAACGGTACCGTCCACCTCTGCTGAAACTACAGCCTGTTCGATATCCGCGGAAAGGCTCGCACCTCAATGGAAAGGTGACGATGGTTCTTGTTGTCGACAACAACGGTTCGATCACAGAGTCAAGACTTGTGTCGGAGGAACCGAAGGGGCATGATTTTGCACGCTCGTTGAAAGAAGCTCTATATGAAAGCGTTTTCTTCCCTCCCAGAGTCAATGGAAGAAAGGTTGGAATTCGTTACGAATTCACCTACGAATTCTGCTGGGAATGCCCCGAAAAAAGTGTGATTGAAGTCAGAAGAGGCGATTTGATGATCAAGGAGATCACTTCGCGGTAGAGCGATACTTTTCCTTTCATCCTTGACCCAAGTCAATGTTTGAGTAGATTATTGGTGTTAATTGAATAGGGTCAATGGCATTTGTGTCACTGACCAGTGAAAAGCAAATCTCCGAACCCTGCTGCGCCCACTGGGTCGGCGGGGACTCTACGGCCGGAGGAGCAATCGTCCGACCTGCCCGAATTGGCAAAGGAGACCGCGATGACATCATATTCTCGCAGTCACCCGGCTGCGTTTTTTCGTTCTGCCGCAGTCTGTCGCTGTGCTTACCTGATTGCCGGTGGCCAAAGCCGACGAATGGGTTGTGACAAGCTCTTCGTAGAAATCGATGGCCGCACACTGCTCGACAGAGCCTTATCTACCTGTCAGGACCGTTTCAGTGATACCTCAATCGTAGCCCGCGAGAAAGAGAAGTTCTGCGGTTACGATACTCGGGTCGTAATAGATTCTCCGGCCGCCGAAGGCCCGATGGCCGGTTTGATCGCTGCTTTGGAAGACTGCCCGGATTCCTGTTGTTTTGTTACTGCGGTCGATCTGTTTGATTTGTCAACTGACCTAATCGATCAACTCCTTGCTGCATACCGTGATGAGGCTTATTTGGGTATATCTGAGCCGAGCAATGTTGATAAACCAGACGCTGTCAGTGATCTTCAGCCGCTATGCGGAATCCTCTCGAAAACTGCCCTCCCTGCGCTTTTGAGACAGGCCCGGACAGGGGACTATCGATTGAAGAGTGTCCTTTCGGGGCTTCGCACTGGATTTGTTATTCCAAATGGCAGTTTCTGGCGAAACCTAAACACTTGCGACGATTTGCACAAGCTGGGAGGGAATCATGGTTGAGTTGGGGATCGTCGGAGCGAAAAACTCAGGGAAAACAACGCTTATTGAAGAATTAGTAGCGCGCTTTTGCAAGCTCGGTTTGGTAGTCGGGACTGTAAAACACAGTTCGCACAATCACACCTTCGACACCGAAGGTAAGGACTCGTACCGTCATCGTCTTGCCGGTGCGCAAATGACGCTTGCCATGAGCGAGTCCGACGCGGCCCTTTTCTTCCCGCCGGACACTGAGCAGATCGATCAAGTCAGGCAGTTGATCAACCGCTCATGCGATATATGCCTGATCGAAGGTGATCGCGCTACCGAACGCGCAAGGATAGTGCTGACAAGAGGCGACAAAGAGCATGCATATGAGCTCAGATCGGGAGGGATAGCGTCATACGGTCCCACGCCGCTCGACTCCGGACTCCCGCATTTCGATCTTGATGACATTGCAGGACTTACAGCCTTCATCATGGAGCATTTCTCTCTGTCAGCGTCGGAGGTGCCCAGTGAACATTGAGCGGCTGCGCTATCTTAGGGTCTCAGTAACGTCCGCATGCAATTTCCATTGCAGCTATTGTCGACCGCACGGCCAGTCACAGCTGCCCGTATTTGCAGCGCCGGTCGAGCGACTCAAGGAGTCTATTCGTCTTATGCGCAATCTGGGTGTTGACAAAGTCCGATTCACTGGCGGCGAGCCGACAGTTTATCGCCATCTGATCGAAATTATTCGCTATTCACGAAGTCTTGATTGTGACCTGCACATTGCCCTGACCACCAATGGCCATTTGCTTGAGCGGATGGCAGGGCCAATGGCCGAAGCCGGTCTTGACTCGGTCAATATCAGTCTCGATACTCTTGATCGTGAGAAGTTTCAATCAATCGCGGGCGTCGACTCGCTGGATCGTGTTATAGAGGGAATTGATTGTGCCGTAAGGCATATTCCGACAGTCAAACTCAACTGCGTCATAATGGACGGACTCAATGATTGCGAGGCTGCCGACATGGTAACCTTTGCCGATGAAAAAAAGATCGACCTGCGCTTTATTGAATACATGCCAACAAAACATAACTCCGAAAAGGCAAGGGGCTTTGTTTGCGGTGACGATATTCGCAAACGTCTGCCCTGGACATTGTCGCCGATTGAGTCTGATCGTCCGGCCGCCGCACGATATTACGGTTCGCCTGAACTTGGAATCAGAGTCGGCTTTATCAATCCGGTCAGTCATCCGTTTTGCGGCGAATGTAACAGAGTTCGTTTGGCCTCCGACGGCCGACTGTACGGTTGTCTCTTTTCCGGTGATTCGATAAACCTGTTCGACCTGTTGGCAAAGAACAGTGGTGCGGCCGAAACCGCGATTGAACGGTTAGTGCAGTCCAAACTATATCGCGGCTGCACGGCCGGAGCCGACGGCGAATATCCTTCATTCGTGACGATGGGAGGTTGAAAATGTCAAAGTTGAGCCATGTCGATGGTCAAGGACAGGCAAGTATGGTTGACGTGGGAGACAAAGCGGTCTCACGCCGACAAGCACAGGCACAGGTAACGGTAATGCTGAACCCGGAAACGTTTGACATGGTCGAACAGAACCGTGTTGCCAAGGGGGACGTACTGGCAGTAGCCAGACTTGCCGGAATACAGGCCGCAAAGCGGACTGATGATCTCATTCCACTGTGTCATACCATTGGTCTGGATCATGTCGATATTTCATTTGTCCTAAGCCGTGACAAGTTCGCTATCGCAATCCGATCTGCTGTTTCATGCTCCGGCCGAACCGGCGTCGAAATGGAGGCATTGACAGCGTGCAGTGTCGCCGCCTTATGCATCTATGACATGCTAAAGGCAGTGCAGCGTGATATCCGAATAACCGATCTGCTTTTGTTGAAAAAGGAAGGGGGAGCTTCAGGTGTCTACGAACGGTCGTCTGCATAAGATTTCTATTTCCGAGCAAAAGGGAGAGAAGAAGGGGAATATCGACGTCGCAACACTTACCCACGATTACGGAATCGTCGGCGATGCCCACGCCGGCAGTGCACGTCAGGTGTCGCTGTTGCCGTTTGAGTCATTTGCCAAGACACGCAACGATGTTATCGACATCAAGCCGGGAGATTTCGCCGAAAACTTTACTACTACCGGAATTGATCTGTCCAAAGCAGAGATAGGCCAGCGACTGAGAATTGGTCAGACGATCTCTCTTGAAATCACGCAGATCGGCAAGGAATGTCATCACGGCTGCTACATCCGGGAGGTGGTGGGCGACTGTATCATGCCTCGCGAAGGACTCTTTGCCAGAGTAGTCAACGGTGGTCAGTGCAAAGCGGGAGATTCGATCTGGTGGGACAAGAAGGAAGAGTGAAATACTCTGTAGCTGTGATTGTCGTGTCGGATAGGGCTGCCTCGGGGGTGCGTGCCGATCGATGCCTGCCGGTGTTTGAGGAACTGCTTGCCGACAGCCTTTTTGATCTGAAAAGCACGCACATCGTTCCAGATGAATCCGATGCCATCTGTTCGGCCCTCAAAACATGTATTGATCAGAATTGCGACCTGATAATGACATCGGGCGGCACCGGGTGCACCGAACGCGATATTACACCGGAGATCACCCGTACACTTCTCGATAAACCTACACCCGGAGTCGACGAAGCCATTCGTCGATTCAGCTCGACAAAATCGCCCAATGCAATTTATTCGCGCGCAATCTCTGGTATTGCCGGACGCTCCTTTGTGGTTAATCTTCCCGGTTCACCCAAAGCTGTGCGCGAGATTCTTGGATTCCTTCTGCCAACGATAGAGCATCCGCTTGGTTTGGTTGCAGGTTCAATAACGGATTGCGAGACCGAGAGCCAGCGCAATGATTGAATTGGACCAGGCCTGGCGCCATATCGAACAGTCGGTCAGGCCGTTGGGGTCGATCGATATTTCAATCGAGCGTGCTGCAGGGCACGTGCTCGCCGAAATCGTTGTCTCTCCTATAAATGTCTGCCCGTTTCGTAGTTCGGCTATGGACGGCTTTGCCGTTCGCGCGGAGTGGCTCGAACAAGCTTGTTCAAAGCAACCGGTAACGCTTGACATCGCGGCGACTATGTTCGCCGGTGACGCACTACCTGTCGATCCACTCCCAAATGGCGCAATAAAAATAATGACCGGCGCGATAGTTCCGGACCGATTTGACTCTGTCGTCCGCTTCGAGGATACAACATACGATGACAAGTCGGTCACGTTTGTGTCCACCGTTACTCCCGGAACAAACCTGCGCGAAGCTGGAGAAGATGTGCAGCAAGGACAAACACTGTTTTCGTCCGGCTATCGCCTGCATCCTGTGGACACGGGAATTCTCGCCGGTATCGGTCTGACCTCGGTCAGGGCGGTGGCAAAGCCCTCCCTTCTGGTGGCTGGTACCGGCAACGAGGTTATCTCTGCCGGGCAACCGCTCAGGCAAGGGCAGGTATACAACTCCAACGAGCAGACAATCTGCTCGCTGCTGTCTACACTCAGTTCACGAGTTTGCCGTTTGGGAATCGCCGGTGACCATGTCGAGGCGCTAACAAAGCTGCTTATGCGAGAAGAAGACGTTCTCATTACGTCCGGAGGAGTATCGGCGGGAGAAAAGGACCTGCTGGTTGGCGCTGCAGAGGCATGCGGCTGGACAACGGTGTTTCACAGGGTTCGAATCAAACCGGGGAAGCCGGTCTACTTTGCCACACGGGGGAGGCAGCTGTTGCTGGGGTTGCCGGGGAATCCACTTTCGACCGCTGTTACCTGTGCGCTGTTCGCAATCCCGGTTTTGAAGAAACTGGCTGGCCGCACGGATTACTTCCCAAAACCCAAGCCTGCTGAATTGGCGTCCGGTTCGGTGCGCAAGTCAGGTCGCATGCTCATCTGGCCGGGGACGATTCAAGAAAACTGTTCGGGGCTTCAGGCAGAGTTTGCCGACAAGAAGTCGTCGTCCGCCCTGTCGGCTCTTCTTGGGTCCGATGGCCTGATCTTCCAGCGATTGCCGGTGAACGAATCGGGACAGCCCAAAATCGAAGTACTGACATGGGAACAGATTCTCAATTGACCGATCCGGCTCCCCGTCAAGACCACTCGACCACGCAAAGAGCATCGTCGGTTTCCGGCCCCACCAGCAAGATGCGGTTCTCAGTGATGGAATTGTCCGGATCGTTGGGAGACCTGGGGACATTCATCCCTCTCACCGTAGCTCTTGCCCTTGCAACCGGACTCGATATCGGGGTCATTCTCGTCTTTGCCGGTCTGGCCAATATCGCAACTGGATTCATGTTCGGTCTGCCGGTACCGGTGCAGCCAATGAAAGCGATTGCAGCAGTAGCAATTGCCGAGCAGTTGCTGCCGGCGGAAATCGCCGCCGCTGGGCTTACCGTTGGTGTCTCGGTGCTGGTACTGGGCGCTACCGGTTGGATAGAAAAACTGGAGCGGCTTGTCCCTCGCGCTGTTATTCGGGGTATACAACTCGGAATCGGGATCAAACTAGCTATCCGGGGGATCGACCTGATTGCCGGTACTCCCGTTCTTGGTTTCGATAGTATTGTGCTGGCTGCAGCTCTGGGGCTGCTGGCACTAGTGGTGACAGGCTCGGTGCGTATTCCGATAGCTCTACTCATGTTCGGACTCGGCCTGGTCATCACGTTGGCATCATCCTCCGACATGGACAGCGTCTTTCGCTTGTCGATGCCGCAGTTTTCGTTAGTCAGCTTCGACAGCGCAATCTGGACCAAAGGGATAATTCGCGGAGGGCTCCCGCAGCTGCCGCTGACTCTTCTGAACTCGGTGTTGGCGGTTTGCGCTCTTTCGGGTGATCTGTTCCCCGGCAGGAGGATAAGCACACGGTCTATGGCCATATCGGTCGGGATTATGAATCTTCTATCCTGCCCATTTGGGGCTATGCCGATGTGTCACGGGTCTGGCGGGCTGGCCGGGCAATATCGGTTCGGTGCTCGCACCGGCGGATCGGTGGTTATGCTGGGCGCTGCCAAACTGGTGATCGGGCTCCTGTGCGGCGGTGGCGCTATGGCACTGCTGGCTGGTTATCCGGCATCGATTCTGGGCTTGATGCTATTATTCGCCGGAGTCGAGCTTGCTGCTCCTGCGCGCGATCAGCGGACCGGGGCCGACTTTGCCATTATGCTCCTTACTGCAATCGGCATTCTTGCTCTCAACACCGCAATTGGGTTTGTTGTCGGGCTTGCTGCGATGATCGTGATTCGCCTTACTCTTGGGAGCGCGACAGCTCGCGAAGAATGAGATTCTTGTTGCACGCATCGACAGAATCTTATCGGACGCCCCACTCAGAGGGTAGGCTACTGATCCCAGCGCATGGGCAAGCGTGACCGGATAGCGCGGTTGCGCATGCCGGGCCGGACATCTATATTCGGAGCATGAATCAGTCTGACTACGAGGGTCGTCAGGAGCAGATCAGGGACTGGAAGACCCCTGCCATTGAGACCTTTGCCAATATCTACGCGGATCGCGACTATGATATCGCCATGACAATTCCTGAGTTCACATGTGTCTGCCCGAAAACCGGTCTGCCCGACTTCGCTCAGCTTCGCCTTGTCTATGTGCCCAATGAAGCATGTCTTGAGCTAAAGAGCTTCAAGGAGTATCTGCTGGCCTACCGAAATCAGGGGATATTCCACGAGTTTGCGGTCAACAGAATTCTCGATGATATCGTGAACGCAGTCAAACCACGTCGCGCAGTTCTGGAAGGGATATTTAACCCGCGAGGCGGGATTCAGACGACAGTGCGAGCGAAGTATCCCGCCGCAGATTAGTAAGTCGTAGGAACCACAGGGGTTCCAACCTGCGGGGATCAGGATGTCAAAAGAGCGGCCTGATGGCCGTCTGCACAGGCAGCGTTGTGACTTCGGCGCCGTTGTGACCGATGAGCACGTTGATTTCGGTGCGCATACCGAATTGCTCTAGATATATCCCAGGTTCGATTGAGAATAGGTGACCCTGTCGGAGTTTGCGCCCATCCTCGGTTTCAAGATTGTCAATGTTTGGTCCCGGTCCATGCTCGCTCGATGTTATCGAATGGCCGGTGCGATGGACAAAGGCGTCGCCATATCCGGCCTCGGCTATGACGCCGCGACAGACATCATCGACTTCGCACCCATAAACCGGCCGGTTATCGACATGACTGCGAACAAATTCGACCGCTCGGTCGCGGGCTGAGGAGATGATTGCGAATATCCGCTTGTATTCGTCCGGGATTTCATCGGCAGAACCGGCAAAAGCCATCCCGGTGATATCGGCATAGACGGCGCCGGGTTTTTTGATTTTTGCCCAGAGGTCGATCAGGATCAATTGCCCTCGCGTAATCAGCGTCGAGCTATCCTGGGCTGGTTCATAGTGCGGGTCGCCTGCGTTTTTGTCTACCGCACAAATGGGCGCGAACTCCGTTTCCATATCGTAGCGCTCAAACTGGTCGAGGATGAACGAGACGACCTGATGTTCTGTCACGGCATTCCCGCCTCGCACTTCTTCGGCGATAAACTCAAAGGCTCTTTCTTTTATTTCGTGGACATTATGAGCGGCCATGCGATGAGTCGCTATCTGCTCTGTCGAAAGTACGGCCTGGAACGTGGCCACCAGATCGGCCGAGCTGACGACATCAATGTCCTGATCCCGAATCAGTTCGATTGTCCCGGCATCGACCAGGCCGATGTAGGGCAATCTCCCGTTGGCAGAGTACTCCATTGCAAGACGTTCACAGCCACCGATGATCTGACGTAATTCTGTCTCGAGCTGACGGTACCCGCTGTAACTGATCAGCTTTCCCGGTAAGTGAGCAAACTTCGCCTTCTCGATCGCGTGTACCAGCCCCACAGGTTCGCCATCGCAGGGTATCAGGTAGAACGATCGCCGCGTTACCAGACCGCTAAGGCCAAGCATCTGCAGGGCTATCTGGTTGCGACCGTGAAAATCGGCCAGGAGCCAGCCGCCTAAGTCATGATCGTGCAGAAACTGTTGGATATCGCAAATGTTCATTTTTCGTTCTCAACATGACAGGCCTCAGAAACGTCTCAATATACTATGCGGAGCCTCCTTTGTCACAGGCAATCTGATTCTTCTGCGGCACCGGACAACCTGCAGTGTGCCCGTCTGTTCGTTTGTCGCTTGCCAGAATGGCCCCGTGTACCTACCTTGACGTGCTTTTTGTTGAGAAAAGAATGACGGCGCGAATTGTTATCACAGGAGCCCCCTCATCGGGCAAAACCGAATTTCTCGGCCGCCTGCGCAGGGAACCAGCGTTGTCCCGTTTCGTTTTTCTTGATGAGATGGCCAGAGAGATGCTGTGTGAAAACCCGGAGTATCGTGAGAATTGGCAAGAGTTTCATATCGAAATCTACCGACGACAGGTCTCGCGCGAGGAATCTCTTAGTTGCCCATTTGTTACCGATCGCGGGACTCTCGATGCTCTAGCATTCCACCGGCAGACGCTCGAACTGGTCAACAGCTCGGCGGAAGTTGAATACCGTCGATATACCGCGATTGTACAGGTTGGCAGCGCAGCCAACCTCGGAGAAGGCTTCTATCGTGTGGATCAGGTGCGCCAGGAATCTATCGCGCAGGCGTTGGAGCTGGAGGAGGAGTTGCGCAACATCTGGTCGAGTCACCCGGAATACCATTTTGTTTCGGCGGAGCCGGACATCGATTCAAAATACGAGCGATTTTCCAGATTGATTTTTCGGCTTTGTGAGAAGGATCTGCGTATATGATCAATAACAATACAGGTTTACCGCTACGACAACCAGGACACCAGTTCCTGTCAGGGGAGATTCTTATGCGAATGATTGTGGCTTACATGTTATTGCTACTGCTCGCGACCAGTGTTCTTGCCGGACATAAATCGGAGTTTTACAGGAAGTTTGAAAAAGACTACGGGGCGATTGACCTCGATCTATTGAATAATCCAGGAGAGACCGCCGAGATTCGTGGTTTTGTGTATCGGAAGGATGTTGCAACCTTCACCTTCACGGAAGGTTCGATACATCTGCTTCGCTATCTGGACGGACGGCCGACAACGGCGATTTTTGTCGGAAAGGGTAATGCCACCATCCGCATCCCCTCTCACGCCGAGGTTGAGGGACTCTGTTGCGCTGTTAATGATAGGGTGGTATCGGACGACGGTATACTCTCTGTGGACTTTGACGGTTGCTTTATCCGACTAGCCGATGATTTTGATTTGAAATTGAAGGAGGAGTTTTCCTTCAAGAAACAGGAGTTGAATTGGAAGAACTTCACCATTGCCAAACAAGATCAGGGTGAAACCTATTTCAAGCCTGTCCGCTGGGACACCTATGACAACTATTTCCAGCTCTTGAGATCACACTACGAACGCTCTGAGGATGGCTTTTTCTGGATAGATTTCGGACGCTATGTGTTCACCTTTGATCCCAATCAGCCTGAAGAAGTACGAATTGCCTATGAGTTTGAAGCTGCGGACGAGGTCCTGACTGAAGGTGCGACTTTCCAAAGGAAGGAACGGAATATCTATGACGATTCCGCAATCTCCAATATAGCCTACCAAATCACAACCATAGAAAAACATGGCGACTTGGAGATGGGCGGGCCAGACGGTGGCCAGATCAAGAGCGCACGGGCAAACATAAAAGTTGTCGTCAACGCAGACAGTCTTCGTTACCTGACGTTATTCCTGCACGACAATTTGAAGACCGATTCGATTTATTTCGAAGGACAGCCGGTAGATTATCATCGACGTCGCGACTTCCAGGCAATGGGAATTATGTTGCCAGAGTATCGCTACCAAAACGACACCATCGACCTCAGCTTTTTCTACAAAGGAAAGGACTTCGACTACACGTTGCCGTATACGGCAGACCCAACGCCAAGCATTCATTCGTTTACGTTTGTCGTACCGAAAGGCTACAACTACCTGATGCCATCAATGGGGCCGAGAGAGAAGGTGGAGCTAAGCAGGGAGCAGTTTGAAGTGATTCCCCCGCAACCGTTTCGTCGCTTTTATGTGCAAGGATACGTTTCCGGATTTGATACTATTACAACCGTTAGCGATATCGGCATGTCGCTCAATTTTCTAAAATCGAAGCAGATAAAGAAATCAAATTACGATTGTTTTCTGCCGGATAAACTCTACCGCAGGGCGATTACCGATGCGTTCAACTATTACTGTGCGAAACTGGGCGCACCAATTGGCGCCTTCGGCATGTATATATATCCCAAGGGGTTTATGAGTATGCCGGGAATTATTGAGGTCCCGCAGGTTGCCTGTGTCACCGAAGGCACAATGGAGGCGGTTGGCGGGCTGGATGCGATCGCCGGCCATTCCGTCGCGCGGCAGTGGTTCGGGGCATTGATGCGGCCGGCTACCTATAGGGAAGCCTGGCTTTCCGAGGCAATTCCGCAGTATCTGTCTCTTCTCTTTGTCCAGGACAACGTAGGAGCGGGTGAGTTCTACTCTAATCTTGCCATACGACGGGACACCATTGCCAGCACCTATGATCGCGGCCGCGGCATTCTGCCTCTTGCCGCCGGAGCTCGGGCCGACGATTCATACAGCGCGAATTTCGGCGTCTGGGTCATGCACATGTTACGAATTCTAATGCTCGATCTTGAAACGCAGTCCGACAACGAATTCATGCGCTTCCAGCGCGAATTGGTACTTACTTTCAACAATCGGAAGTTCACCAACCACGATTTCGTTCGGCTGGCCGAAAAACACTACGGCCATTCTCTCGATTTCTTTTTTGATCAATGGCTGTACGGGCGGGCCTATCCGGATTACAAAGTGCGGTACTCGATCGACCAGAAGGCGGACGGATACTATATTGTCGGGACAGTTGAGACCAAACGGGTGACTGCGAACTTCGACATGCCTGTACTTTTGCGAATTGAACTCAGCGATGGTCAATCACGCTTTGTGCGTGAGTCGATTCATGCCGGCCACGATGAATTCCGAATCGGACCTTTCGAAACCAAACCGAAGGAGTTGCACTTCAATGAGTATCTCAGCGTATTGTCCACCGACCATGTCAAGAAACGGTAGGGGTCAAACTTTCTCAATCCGTTATACCTGCGAAAGGGTATGTCGATAAAGCCCGTCCGTGCAACTTCCGTAGGTCAGAACCCCTTAGCGGCTCCGACAACTCTGTTGCCACAGAAGCACTTCCGTTTCCGTCCCGCCACGCTTTGCGAACGATTGCACGCAAGACACCACCTTTTCAACAAGCTCTTCAGGGTGGGCTGAAGAAGCGGATATCCGTACACAAAGTGTCACTCTTTCAACAGGCCGCTTGCCGGTGCCCGCATTGCATCCCACCAGGCAATTGTGTATGTTGTTCCAATGTACAACGAAACGGTCATGGATCATTTTCAGAACCCGCGTAACACTGGTGACATAGACGACGCCGACGGCATCGGTTCGGTAGGCAACCCTGCCTGTGGCGATGTGATGAAGATGTACATCAAGGTCAGGGACGGCCGACTGGTCGATGTCAAATGCAAGACATTCGGCTGCGCCGCTGCCATCGCCTGCAGTTCAATCACTTCAGAGATGGTAATGGGAAAACAGATCGACGAGGCATTTGACCTCACCCGCACACAAGTTGCCGATGCCCTCGGCGGCCTCCCGGAGGAAAAGATCGCCTGCTCCAATCTCGCGCCGGACGCCATACGCGCCGCAATTAACGATTACCGCACACGGCTGGAAACACCGCCACCAGATTGCCCGTAGATACGGCTGTACAGGTGCCCCGTAGCTCGCTATGTGTTGAGGCATTCTAGTGGACGACAGATCTCCTGTTGCCCCTTGACACCACACGCAGCGCGGCCCCCCCCGGCTCTGCCGACCGTAACTCCAAAGAGCGCATTTAACCCCTGCTCGCTAAAGAACTTGACAACGGACTCTCTCGCTTTACCTTAGCGATCAATTATGAAGGACGAGCACCAACAGTTTTTCGACAAGCTGGCTGCCGAGTGGGACCTGCTCTTCACTGCTGAGGACCTTGAGAGACTTCAGCACATTGTAGACAAGATCGACATGCGGGAAAGCTGGAATATCCTCGATCTCGGTTGCGGCACGGGTGTACTGTTCGATATGTTGCGCCGAAGAGTAGGGCCGACGGGGACGGTGACGGGTGTCGACCTATCGCTGCAGATGGCCGTCAAGGCTCATCGCAACTTCCCTTTCGCCAACGTCAACGTGGTCGATGCTAACGCAATCGATTTGCCGTTTCCAGACGGAACATACGATATGGCGATCGCTTTCGCTTCCTTTCCTCATTTCTCGGATCAGCAACGGGCAATCAATGAAACTCATCGCGTTCTAAAGCCGGGCGCGAACTTCCATATCATTCATCTGGAATCTTCCAGAGAGGTCGCCGCCACCCATCACCAGATAGGCGGCCCTCTTGAGCATGATGAGTTACCTACAGAGGAGCGACTCAAACAAATGCTCGACTCCAGCCGATTTTCCAATGTGCAGATTGAAGATCATCCGGGGCTATTCCTGGCATCGGCCGTGAATTCAAGGTAACGACAAACTGGTGGCTCGTCCGGCGACAAGAACACGATTCATAGCCCAAACCTCGCTCTATCTGGCCCTTGCTGTTCTTTTGCCGATTGGATTTCACACCGCCGGAATGGGCGGGCGATTGTTCTTGCCAATGCACATCCCGGTGCTTCTGGCCGGTTTTCTTGTCGGACCTTATTCGGGTTTGCTCGTTGGCCTGGTCGCCCCGCTGCTCTCTCACCTGCTGACAGGCATGCCGCCGGTTTATGCCGTACCGCTGATGTCCTTGGAGTTGCCGATCTACGGCCTGGTGGCCGGTTTGGCTTACCAACGACTGCACCTGAATATCTACATCGCATTAGTGGTCGCGATGATGCTGGGGCGAATAATGTTTGGACTCGGGTTGTACGTGCTGGGACTGTTTATTGACTTGCCCTACACAGCCGCAGCTTTTTTCGCTGCCGGCGGGGCGATACAGTCCGGCCTGCCTGGAATCGCGATTCAGGTCGTCTTGATCCCGCTAATTGTGGCGGCTGTCCGCCGCTCGCGAGGCTGACACAGCCTGAGCGCCTACCCCTTAAAGCCGCAGTCGCGGTGAGCGCCATCGCAATATGGTTTGTTATTGCTCGCTCCGCACCGGCACAGAACAACTTTACCTTCTTTCGTCTGTGTACTGCCGTCGGGCATAGTGATCTCGGCCGAGTTGCAATCAATGATTGCCGGTCCGTTCGGTTTGAGCGTGATTTTCAGTGCGCTTTCTGACATCTTTCTATCTCCTTCTGTCGGTTGTACTCTCCGGGAGGCTCAGTACCTGGCAACTGTCACTTCGCCACTCGTTATCTGTAATCTTTTCCCCTTACACTCCAGAGCGAGTGACCCATCGGCATTGATATCGACGGCCGTGCCGACAATTCGGTTCTCACCAGAGACCAGTTCGACTTCTTTGCCGATCAATGATGAATACGATCGAAGACGATCAATCGATTGCGCCAACTGGTCCTGACAATACTCACCATATTCTATTTCGAACAGCCTCAAAAAAGTCTGGAGTAGTTCAACTCGGCGGATCGTGTGTCCGGTTGCAATACTAATAGATGTTGCTGTATTCGTTAACTCGTCCGGAAAGTCGGTCGCGCTATGGTTCACATTGATTCCAACTCCCACAACAAGGGAAGAGATCCTGCCCCGCTCGGCACTAAGTTCAGTCAGGATGCCGGCGGTCTTTCGGCCGTCGATCAGAACATCATTGGGCCACTTGATACGTACTCGCCCGGGAACGTACTTCTCAATCGTATCAGCAACGGCAAGCGCACTCATCACGGAAACCCCCGGGGCGCGATCGGGAGGAAAATCGGGCCGAAGCAGAACCGAAAAATAGATACCGCACCCGGCTCTGGACACCCATGATCGACCAAGCCGCCCGCGCCCGCGTGTTTGCTCGTCCGCAATTACAATCGAACCTTCGGCCGCTCCCTCTTCGGTAAGTCGGACAGCGATGTCGTTGGTCGATCCTACCGAGCCGTAGGCATGAACAGTCCGCCCGAGCGTGTTGGTGGCAAGGCCGTTCAGTACTTCAGTGGCCGTCAGGATGTCCGGGGCCTTTACCAGTGTCAAACAGTCTGCCTCCTGCCTGATTTCGTAGCCCCACGATCGCAATATATCCACTACGGGGCTCACCTGTGAGCCGTCCATTCCCGTACTTGCCTGCAGGGCGACGACTGTCGCGCTCTGGCCCGGCTGAGTACGCAATTGGGCAAGCAGACTCTCGGCCAGCACATCAAGCACGTTCGGTTCAGCCATTCGCTTCGCATACCAGCAGGCTGAAATCTGACGATGCCGCCGAGTGGGTCAGCGCGCCGATAGAAACAAAGTCAACTCCGCTGGCGGCTATGTCGGCGACTGTGTCCAGCGATACGTTGCCCGAAGCCTCAAGTTCTATTTTGCTGCTCTTCCCACGAGCAAGCGCCACCATGGAGGTCAGCTTTTCAGGGCCAACATTGTCGATCAACAGGCGGTCGACTCCTGCCGCAATAGCTTTCTCTATTTGCTCTTCGGTCGACACTTCGACTTCGATCTTTATTTCGTCGGCAGTCGCACTGAACTGCAGCCGAAAATCGGCCGTGTCAAGAAACCCGCGCGTGCGCTCAACTGCAGCGGCAATCGACCCGGCGGAAGCAATATGGTTATCCTTGATCAGCACCATGTCATACAATCCCATGCGATGATTGCATCCGCCACCGTGCTCCACCGCCATCTTCTCCAGATGGCGCAAGCCGGGAACTGTTTTGCGCGTGTCCAGGATTCGGCATGACGTTCCCCGAACGCAATCGACGAATTGACCGGTGAGTGTTGCGATACCGCTTAAGTGTCCAAGGAAGTTCAGCGCCGTCCGCTCGGCGGTCAGCACTGTCTGGTTGAAGCCGTCGATATCGACAATGCGGTCCCCGGTCCGGAACCGGTCGCCGTCGCTTTTCAATGGCGTGATAATATTGGCCGAATCAACAATGTCAAAAGTCAGCAGGGCCGGTTTCAACCCGGACAAGACACCGTCGGATTTCGCCATAATCACTGCCCGAACCGGCCCCGGCTCAAGGCAGGCCAGGGAAGTAAGGTCACCCGGGCCGACATCTTCAGCGAGGGCAACCTTTACTATATCCAGCATCATGTGTTCACTTTTTGACACTGTACTAAATCAATGGGAGCTTTGGCATTTGTCAAAGGGGAATTATATTGATTTGATGAGAAAGCTGCCGAACAAGATCGGGCTGGTCGCAGTGATTGGCTATGGATCACAGGGGCGCGCCATTGCCTGCAACCTGCGCGATTCCGGCTGCGACGTCCGAATAGGGCTGAGGACCACCTCAAAATCTCGCCGAAAGGCAAAAAAGGACAACCATTCCTGCATCACGACCATTTCACGCGCCGTCCACTCAGCCGAGGTTCTCTGCTTCGCCCTTCCAGACCACCAGCACGGCCCGGTATACGAAGACCAGATCAAACCTAACCTGCAACAAGGGACGACTTTCTTATTTCTGCACGGTCTTTCAGTTCATTTCCAGTTGATCGTCCCGCCGGTCGACAGCGATTTGATTCTGATTGCCCCCCACGCTCCCGGTATGGCAGTACGTGAAAGCTACCTCGGTGACCGGACTGTATCTGCCTTTTCGGCTGTCTATCAGGATATTTCGGGGCGGGCAGATCGGAAAGTTCTCGATCTGGCATCTGCTATCGGCATTTCTCGCAAGCGACTAATCGCGACAACCTTTGAGCGCGAAGCAATCGGCGATCTCTTTGGCGAGCAGGCAGTTCTGTGCGGTGGATTGGCCGCACTGATAAAGAACGGATTCGAAGTACTACTGGAAAAAGGATTTCCCCCGGAGGCGGCCTACCTCGAAGTTGCTTTTCAGCTTGACTTGATCATTGATCTGATCAAGAGATTTGGAATCGAGGGCATGTTGTCGCGTATCTCTGTCGCTGCACGATTGGGCGCTGTCGAGACAGGGCCAAAACTAATCGATCGCTCGGTTCGCGGCCGAATGGAAGAAGTCTTTGAAGAGGTGGCATCGGGCCGGTTTGTGCGTCGACTACAGAATCTTTCCGATGATGACCTGTCAAAGCTCGATCGATCGCTATCAAGACTGTCGCATCCTGCACTTGAGCGGGCCGCCCGAAAGCTCGCCCCTGATAAATAGGAGCATTGCCAGCCAAAATGCGCACACTTTTTCATATTTTACCAAGCGACATAAGTAGCTGTCTGTTCAATTGTTGAACACGGTTGCATAAACCAATCTGGCATCCCCTTGCCCATTCAAAATGCTAACTCTCTACGTATGATCAGGATAGGTCTGCCACCAGCACTAAACATTTTCGTACGGGCATAGTCCTTGCTGAGTCAATGCAATAGAATACAAGGCTGTACCAACCAGTTTTGTTAGACCAGACCCCCGGCTGACCACGGGGGGTTATTTTTTTGTCATAATCGGCCCCTGGAGCGTTGGAGGATCGAGGTCGGTCGATCAAATCTGTTGACCCCTGCCGGGGTCACCCGTAGATTCCGTCTGAATATGCGAAAAACTCTGCGCAGTCTTGCCACAATTGTGACCGTTTTTCTGATCGCGGCCGCAGCCTACTACCTGTACGATCTCCTCAGGGTTCGTGACAGTTCGGAGCTGATCGCACAGGTCATTCATGAAGAAGATCGTCGCCAGCTCAGCCCCTTGCTCAAAGATTTGCTGCGCAACGAAGACCCTGTTGTTCGCGCCAGGGCGGCACTGGCCGTCGGCCGCATCGGCACCCCTCCTTGTTGCTCACTTCTGATCGATCTGATTGAGCATGATTTGCTCGATGTTGCCCGTCAAGCCGCCTTTGCCATTGGCCTCACAGAAGAGAAACAGTTTGCTCCCCGGCTTCTCGATATCGGCTACGACATGCCTGCTGCTATCGGCGCAGTCATTGTGGAAGCAGCCGGTCGACTGGCCGACAGTAGCCAGAGCGATGTTGCCGACCAACTGGTCGACTACCTCGATCACCCTTCGCCGGATGTGCGAGAACAGGCTGTGCTGGCCTTGTTTCGGGCCGGTGCCCGATCACACACCGCTGACCTGATGGCGCTGGCCTCAAAAGAGCCGGACGAACAGGTCCGAATGGCAATACTATATGCCCTGGTGCGGCTAAAAATGTCGGAAGCTTACGACATGTATGTCAAATACCTGGCTGACTCCGATCCGTTTGTCCGTTCACTTGCTGTTCGCGGCGTTGGTCTTTCTGAGTCCTCGCGCGCTGTTCATTATTTGGCCATTGCTATGAACGATCAGGACAAGGGTGTAGCAGCCGAGGCGATTACGGCACTTTCCAAGAAAAAGGACAAAGAAGCGAAGACCCAACTGGCCGATCGATTGAGGCGAGAAACGGATGAGAAGCTCCTGGTCCATCTGCTGGCCGCATTACGACACCAAGAGAACGACGGTGCCATCTATGCGGCGGAGTCGTTCCTGACCGACAGACCCACCGACAACATTATAGCTGAAACTATCAAGTACCTTGCATCGATAAAAAAGGGAAGAGCGGTCAATCTTATTGATTCGTTATCGACAGTCGGCACTGCACCAATCAAGGCCGCCTGCGCCGAGGCATATCAACTTGTTGGAGGAACCGGCGTCACCTCGAGAATTGCTGTTCTGTTCAACGATAACGAACCAGTTGTTCGAGCCGCGGCTTTCAGTTCACTGATGAAAACAGACAGCGCCAACAGCGACTTCTACATTACTAAAGCTCTGGCCGACTCCGATTATGTCCTGCAATCGCTGGCTATCGACCAGATTGGCAAACGCCGGCTGAGCAAGTATCTTGACAACCTGAACTCCATGATGACGCAAGGAACAAAGCTGCATATCGACTTGCGTCGCTCGCTGGTCGAGTGCGCAGGCGCGTTTCTCGAGGACAATGCAAGCGACAGCATGGCTCTGTCTCTGCTGGCTACGGGTGCTATCGACCGGGAGTATGTTGTCCGGCGGGCGGCCGCGACTGTCTATCGTGATGTGATAGACAAAGACCGATCCGATGTCATTCGCTCGGCTCGTACCCGTATCAGTATTGGTGACATTGAGGACGCATCAGAGCGTTTTGAGATTAATCCGTACGCGACCATCACAACCAATCGTGGCAGTATTGAAATGGTATTGTACTACGATGTCGCTCCCCTGACGGTGCTAAACTTCATCGAACTGGCCGAAAGTGGATTTTACGACGACCTGATATTTCATCGTGTCGTACCCAACTTCGTGGTGCAGGGGGGAGACCCTCGCGGTGACGGCTGGGGTGGCCCCGGCTATTACACGCGTTGCGAGTACTCACGCGAACCGTATCGTCGCGGAACGGTTGGAATTGCAACCAGCGGCAAGGACACCGGCGGGTCGCAGTTTTTCATCACCCTGTCGCCGCAGCCGCACCTTGAAGGAAAGTACACTGTCTTTGGTCAGGTATTGGCAGGCATGGATGTCGTTGATGCCATCGTTCCCGGGGACAGTATCGAGCAGATTGTGATTGAGGAGGGAGAGTTATGAAAATACGAATGCTGTTGGTTGCGCTCGTTCTTGGTTCAGTTGTCTCATCAGGCCCAGCTCCGATTGCACAGACCGATGCCGGCATCGATCCCGAGGCACTTATCAGTCGTATTCTTGCTGTCCAGAAATCGCAACGAGCAAAACTGCAAAACGTAGTTTTCGATGCGGAGTTGATCGAGGGCAAACTGGACAAGAGCGGTGGTGTCGAGGAAAACATTCGCATTAGCAAGAAAGTCTACCTCAAATATCTGCCTGACACCGTACTGTTTACAGAACGGTATATCGAGTTCTACGAAGACGGTAAACTAAAGAGCCACAAGAAACGGAACAGTGAATATCGGGAACGCCTTAAAAAGAAGAAAAAACGCGGTACCAAAAACATCTCGTTTCCTATGTTGCGTCCGTTCATGCCACAGTATCGCGATCAATATGACATAACCTACCGGGGGATAGCCGATGATCAGATCGATTCATATGTCTGCCATCGGTTCAACGTAAAGGCAAAAGAACAACTACCCGGCCTCATAAACGGTGACTTCTATTTCGAAGCGCAGGGATTCAATTTGGTGCAAGTTGATTTTTCTCCGGCTAAGCTGCGTGGTGGATTCAAGTTCAAGCTCCGCCATCTTAACATGTCGGTACACTACCAACCTGCCGAGTCAGACATCTGGCTGCCCCGACAGTTCGACATTGAGGGAAAAGGCAAAGCAATCATGCTGATAGGAGTAGAATTCGCCGCCACGGAATACTTTCGTACTCCAATCATAAACGGCACTGTCGATGACTCTCTGTTCGTAGAGGCCGGTGATGACTGATCGCAACGATATGATTGATTTGCATGTGGTATCAATATCTATTCCCGCTGAGATCAATGTCATTTTCGGCCAATCACATTTTGTCAAAACAGTCGAGGACATTTACGAAGCGCTGATAACATCATCGCTGTCGATAAAATTCGGCATTGCCTTCTGTGAAGCGTCACAAAAGAGACTGGTGCGAACCGACGGCAACGATGCGCGATTAATCGACATGGCATCGGAAGCTGCGGTCAAGGTAGGATGCGGCCACACCTTTTTCATTTATATGAAAGACTGTTTTCCCATCAGCGTACTCAATCAGGTGAAAAACGTCAGCGAGGTCTGCAGGATATTCTGTGCTACTGCCAACCCACTTCAGGTGATTGTTGCCGAAACTGATCAGGGTCGTGGAGTGATGGGGGTTGTTGACGGCGAAACACCGAAGGGGGTCGAAACAGATCAGGACAAAGAGGAACGCAACGCTTTCCTCCGTACTATTGGATACAAGCGTTAATCACAAAACACGAAGGTAACATCATGCGATTTGAACTGGAACGTTCTC
The DNA here is from genome assembly GCA_046754125.1 of Candidatus Zixiibacteriota bacterium. Lineage (GTDB taxonomy): Bacteria > Zixibacteria > MSB-5A5 > GN15 > FEB-12 > JBHHVC01. Next base: position 3,380 of record JBHHVC010000010.1, on the reverse strand, counting down.
CGACTGAAAGATTGATTGTCGAAAGCAGCGAATACAAGGGACACGATCTCGTAACTTTGCGAATCTATTTTTTGTCAAAAGAGGAGGAATGGCTGCCGACTAAAAAGGGCGTTACCTTCAAGCGCGAGCAGCTTGACGAAGTAATGGGAATGCTTACAAAAATCCGCGAAGAAAAATAGCCTGATAATCGGAACGTGCGACAGCTCCAACAGGTTCATCGCTGCTCTACAGAGTTGGTAGCCATGCCACAGCATCGAGCGAACTGCAACTGACCGATGCTCATTTTCTCAACCGATAAGTCACGTCTTGAACGTCACTTTCGCAAGGACCCGGCCCTCTTTGCGTACCATCTGGGCGATCTCGACGATTTCTTCTTTCCGCATTGTCAATGGATGGTCAGTTATGGTGAGCGCGCCCGCATTGAGGAAGCCCTGCTGGTTTACACGGGATTGGAAGTGCCGACTGTGCTGATCTTTGGCCTGACTGACCGACTTGAGCCTCTTGTGAAAGAGGCTGTTGAGTTGCTGCCGGACAGATTCTTCTGTCATTACCAGAAATCAATTCGGCCTTTGCTGTTCTCCCGCTATCGTGAACAGCCTCTGGGGACTCACCTGAAAATGCGGCTCGAAGTCTTTGTGCCACAACATGAGAATGACAAACGAACTGCTTCCGTGCAACGACTCGACAGGTCGCATGTGGCCGAATTACGCTCGCTCTATAGTGATGCCTATCCGGACAGCTATTTCAGTGAGCGAATGCTCGACACCGGAAAGTACTTCGGATTCGTGCATGACGGCGCCATTGTTTCCGTCAGCGGTGTGCATGTCTATTCCGACCAGTTCAAAACTGCGGCCCTCGGAAATATTGTAACGTCTATGGCGCACCGAGGGCGGGGGCTGGCCGCGCTGGTGACTTCGCGGCTGGTAAGCGAATTGGTCGAGGAAAAAATGCTGGTGACGCTAAACGTCAAAGCTGATAATACGCCTGCCATTCGATGCTACCAAAAGCTCGGTTTCGAAATGACGCACGAATACGAAGAAGGCCTCTTCGAGCTGGCCCGGTGAGAATCCCCACTCCAATTGATCCCCTCCCGGATTGTTTCTAACCATATTGGTGCTTTATGTGGTCGGTAGACTTCCCGGTCTGTCCCTTGACATCAACCGTAGTAGGGAAGGTCCATCTTCTTACCCGCCAGAATCCCAACCGCTTCAAATAAACAAAATGTGATACCAACACATGATTTCCCCTTTGATCAGCCACTGACCGACACTATATTTCAAATTGACCAGTTTTGAAGGGAAATGATGGCCTCAAGCAAGCGCAACGAAAACAATCGACGATTCCTGCACATAAAAGGTGCGCGCGAGCACAACCTCAAGAATATCGATGTCAGGATTCCTAGGAACAACCTGACCGTCATTACCGGCCTGTCGGGTTCGGGAAAAAGCTCGCTTGCCTTCGACACCATCTATGCCGAGGGGCAAAGGCGCTATGTAGAATCCTTGTCCGCCTATGCTCGCCAGTTTCTGGGACTGATGGAGAAACCGGATGTCGACTTTATCGAAGGGCTATCTCCCGCTATTTCGATTGAGCAAAAGGGAACACCCAAAAACCCCCGCTCGACCGTCGGGACGGTTACAGAAATATACGACTACCTCCGCCTGCTCTTTGCCCGGGTGGGCGCTCCTCACTGCGTTCGATGCGGACAGCCAATCACGCAGCAGACAGTCGAACAAATTGTCGACTCTGTCCTGTCGTTCGAGGAAGGGACTCGCCTGATGGTGCTCGCGCCGCTGGTACGAGGGAAAAAGGGGGAACACCGAGATATACTCGATGAAACACGCCAGGAAGGGTTTGTCCGGCTGCGCATCGACGGGGAAGTTGTCGAGTCCGATAGCGACATCGACCTCAACAAAAAGCAAAAACACACTATCGAGGCAGTAGTCGACCGCCTGGTCGTCAAAACCAAGTCCAGACGCCGCCTGGCTGACTCGGTCGAAACAGCATTGCGCGTCGCTCAGGGAACTGTGCTGATTAATATCAAGGGACAGGACCTGCTATACTCGGAACAATTCGCCTGCCTCAATTGCAATATCAGCTACGAAGAACCGAGTCCGCGATTGTTCTCCTTTAATTCCCCGTTTGGCGCCTGTCCTGTGTGCGACGGCTTGGGCCAGAAAATGGAGATCGACCCGCAGTTGGTTGTGCCGGATTCGTCGCTGTCGATCTCGGGCGGCGCCATCCGTCCCTGGGGCGGGGCGGATATGTCCAACTGGTACCGGTATATGCTGAAAGGGGTGGCCAGCCATTACGGATTCAAGTTCTCCAAACCGTTTAACAAACTGACCCGGCAAGTTCAGCGAGTTTTGCTATCTGGCTCAGGCGATGAAGAAATGACTTTTGAGTATCAGCATCTTTCGGGCAAGGGGAAGGGGTCCGGAATCTACACCTCGACCTTTGAAGGGGTTATTCCAAACCTTGAGCGACGGTACAAGCAGACCGAATCGAGCGGTGTGCGACAGTGGATCGAGAATTACATGACCATTAGCTCCTGTCCCTCCTGCAAGGGAGCAAGGCTGAAACCGGAGGCGCTGTCGGTCATCATCGATCGTGAAACAATCGACACAGTGACCGATATGTCGATCCGCCAGGCGCTCAAGTTTTTCAAGAGCATCAAACTCAACCAGCGACAGCGAACAATCGCACGCCAGATTCTCAAAGAAGTGTTGCAACGGCTTGGCTTTCTGTGCGACGTCGGTCTCGACTACCTGACCCTTAGCCGGGCGGCCCAGACGCTTTCGGGCGGCGAGGCACAGCGAATCCGCCTGGCCACGCAGATAGGATCGCGACTGGTCGGTGTTCTTTACATTCTGGACGAACCATCGATCGGCCTGCACCAGAGGGACAACTTGAGACTGCTCCGTACACTTTTTGAACTACGTGACCTCGGCAACACAGTCCTTGTTGTAGAACATGACCGCGAGACGATTGAGGGAGCCGATTTTGTGCTCGACCTTGGCCCCGGAGCCGGCGTGCACGGCGGCCAGATTGTCGCACAGGGAACACCGACGCAGATCCGAAAATCAAAAAAGTCAATCACTGGACAGTATCTCGCCGGCAAGCGGCAGATCGAAGTACCGCAAGCCCGAAGGCAATCGAACGGAAAGATCATTCGGCTTTTCGGCGCACGCGGCAACAACCTGAAAAGTGTCGACATAGAAATACCTCTGGGCAATTTCGTCGCTGTAACGGGAGTCTCCGGTTCCGGCAAGTCGACTCTCATCAATGAAACACTCTACCGCATACTGGCTCGTCAGCTCTTCGGCAGCCGCAAGGCACCTCTTCAATACGACCGAATCGAAGGCCTTGAGTTCATTGAC